>NC_007776.1:1755000-2047500 GCF_000013225.1 Synechococcus sp. JA-2-3B'a(2-13) | reverse complement strand
GGGTTGTTGCGCAAAAACGGCTGTACGGCTACAAATCCCAACCCAAACGATCCAATGACTAAGACGACTGCAGCGGCCATCCAAAGTACGGCAGAGCCCTGGGATCCGTGATGTTGCTCCCGTACCCGCTGATAAATGCCGGTGGAATAGGCTGAGGAGTCTGCCTCGCCGAGATAGGGATCCGGGCCGCCCCTATCCTGCATCAACTCGTCCAGGGAAGGAACCTGGTAGCCAGTGCGGGGGTAGGGCTCGGCAGAGGTGTGGGTGGAAGGGTGGCGAAGGGAATCAAAGGAGGACGGGGCAAAGCCGTTGGATGAGAAGGAGGGGGTCTCGTTGCGGGCCTGTCGGCGCTTGAGGCGATTCAAAAAATCGTAGCTGGGAGGGGCTTCCGGTTGGCCGGGATTGGCAGTCGGGCTGTTCTGTTGGAAAGAGGCTTCAGAAGCTGCAGCAACTTGGGCAGCCTGGCCATTTGCGTCAGCAAGCCGTAGGCTGATTTGCTGCAGGCGCTTCAGGGTGTGGCCCAATTGCCCCTGGAACTCTCGGGTGATGGCAGCGAGCTCTCCAGACAACTGCTGATGCAGAGCGCGCAGGTGCTGGTTTTCCGAGGAAAGCAGGCTTACCTGCTGACGGGCAGACTCCAACTCTTCGGCCACTTGTTGATACACCTGAATCGGCACCACCCCTGGCCCCGTCTCCATTGCGGCAGGGGAGCGAAAGCCACTGGGGTTACCGTTGCTGTTGCGAGCGCCAGAGGGGCTAGAACCCCGAAAACCGTATTGCATAGATTGGGATCGACTCGGAAGGACAGGGGGCTGGGACAGCTTGACACAGAGGGATCCAAGATATCAGGGATCTCCAAGGATAGTGCTGAACACCGTCAATCTAAAGGCGTGCAGCTCTAGCGTTAGTGTAAGCCGCAATTACTACCCCAAGCATACCGCTAAGCCTTTGGAATGGGCGATCTCTTCACAGCAATTTTTCCCGCCCACAAGCGCCATTTCCCCGCTGCTTCCAGGGAGGGCCGGCTTGCGCTGTCGTTCCCACGTCACGAATACTCTCCCACCAAGTCCGGGGAGCCTGAAGATTCGGAATCTGAGGCAGAGGAGTCCTGCAGCAGCCGCTCCAGATCCCGTCGCAGAGGTGGTTCCAACTGTTCCAGCTCATTGACAAAGTCTTTTATACCCTGAAACTGGCGATAAACGGAGGCAAAGCGCACGTAGGCCACCTCGCTTAGGTGTTGCAGGCGCTCCAGCACCATCTCGCCGATGCGCAGGCTGGTTACCTCTTGGGCATCTTCCAATTGCAGTTTTTCTTCGATCTCATTGACCAGCTCTTCCATCTGTCTGACGGTGACGGGGGTTTTTTGGCAGGCACGCATCACCCCTTGCAGGATCTTGTTGCGGTTGAAACTTTCGCGGGATCCATCCCGTTTAATGACCATGATGGGCATGAACTCGATGCGCTCATAGGTGGTGAAGCGGTAGCCACAGGACATGCATTCTCGCCGCCGCCGCACACTCTGGCCACCTTCTGCCGAACGAGATTCCAAAACTCGGATTTCTTGTTTGCTGCAGCGGGGACATTTCATGGCTTGCAGTCCTTACAAAGCGACAGGTGGGTAGGAGGGTGCCTCAATTTTACCGGATGCTTAATCTTCTGGTGCTTAGACAGATTGCAAATGAGATGGACTCTGTTCGTCGAGTGCAGATTGCAAGGGATCCCACCAAGCAGCGGCTTGCGCCTGGATCTGGGCCTTTAGCTCCGGTTCCATGCGATCCAAATGGATCAATACCCATTTCATTCTGCCCAAGGGGGCTAAGAGGGATCGCTGACGCAACAGGAAGTCCCAATACAACGTATTGATGGGGCAGGCTTGTTTGCCAACCTTTTCGCTGGGATTGTAGCGGCAATGGCGGCAGTAGTCACTCATTTTGCGGATGTACTGAGCAGAGGCGGCATAGGGTTTGGTGGAGAGCATGCCCCCATCGGCAAAAAGGCCCATGCCGATGACGTTGGGCTGCATCACCCAGTCGTAGCTGTCGATAAACACATCCTGAAACCACGCTTCTACTGCCTGGGGCTGAATGCCACTGATGAGGGCGAAATTGCTGAGCACCATTAGCCGCTGGATGTGGTGGGCATAACCATGACGGCGAATTTGATCCAGGGTGTGCTGCAGACAGGCCATGTCGGTTTTGCCCGTCCAAAAAAACTCTGGCAGGGGTCGCTGGTGGCCAAAAAAGTTGTTCTGGGCATAGCCGTTGGGCATCTGGTATTCGTAGAAGCCGCGCATGTACTCCCGCCAGCCCAGGATCTGGCGGATGAAGCCTTCGGCGGAGGGCAGGGGGATCCCGCCGCGATGGTAGGCTTGTTCGACGGCAGCGATGACTTCGTGGGGGGTGAGCAGGCCCAAGTTGAGGTAGGGAGAAAGCAGCGAGTGGAAAAGGAAGTCTTCCCCGGCTTGCATGGCGTCTTGCCAGGGGCCGAAGTGGGGCAAGCGCTCGTGAATGAAATGATCAAGCACTTGCAGGGCTTGGGCGCGGGTGACGGCCCAGCCAAATCCTTCTAAGGATCCGAAGTGATGGCCGTAGTGTTGCCTAACTTTTGCGATGACAGCCTGGGTAATGGCATCGGGGGAAAAGGTGAGGGGCCGAGGATAGCGCATTCCCGGTTTGGGAGGATGGCGGTTCTCCCGGTCGTAGTTCCAGCGCCCGCCCAGGGGCTTGGGGCCATCCATGAGAATGCGGAAGCGTCTTCGCCCTTCGCGGTAAAAGTCTTCCAGAAGCAGGCGCTTGCGGCCTGAGGCCCACTCGATAAATTGATCAGCTGTCCAGAGGAAGTGGTTGTTTTCCAAGATCAGGAGGGGGCAAGGGAGGGTGGATCTCAGCTTTTCTATTTCATCTCGGACGGGAATATCGGCGGGCTGCATGAGGCGGATCTGCTGCAGTTGATGTTGCTTGGCCCAGGTTTGCAGGGGCTCGGCATAGCTGTCGGCTTCCACGTAGGTGACCGGGTAGCCCCGCTGTTGCAGTTCTTGGGCAAAGTGACGCATGGCCGACCAGACCAGCACCAGTTTCTGCTGGTGGTGGTTGCGGGAGCTGGCCCACCGGTGAGATTCGATGAGAATGACGGGAACTCGGTCTGGGGATAGGGTCGAGAGGGAAGCGAGGGCGGATTGCTGGGGGTGGAGTTGATCCGCAAGGATCCAAACCCCTTCTGGGCCGACAGATGGAGCGATCATGGGATGCTGAAGCTCTCGGTCTGTGGGAGGAGCGCTGAGAATGACACAGGTTGAGTTTAGCTCTGGGGGGCAAGGCCAGGTGGCAGTTGCAAGGGATCCCAATGTCTGCTGAATCTCTGCGGATTGTTTTCAAAGCATGAACGGTACAGACGAGGAGAGAGAGACATTGCCGGAGAGACCCCACAGGCCGGGGATCCCTTTCCTGCGGTGGTGGGCCGGGCTGGGGATGGTGGCCCTGCTGCTGCTGGTGATCTGGAATTGGACGGATCCCTTGCCGCCAGCCTGGGATGAGGCGCAGCATTTGTTGCAGGCGCAGGCGTTTGGGCTTCACCTGCAGCGGTTTCGCTGGGATGGGCTGTGGGGGCAGCAGTTTTTGCATTTGAACCAGCGCTACCCCCCTTTGGCCTATTGGCTGGGGATCCCCTTGGCAGTTCTACATCCGTTCAGCCGGGCGGACGGGCAGTTGCTCAACTTGGGGTTGCTGGGGGTGCTGGTTCTGGCAACGCAGCGGCTGGGACAGCGGGTCTATCGCTCCTGGGAAGTGGGCTGGCTGGCGGCGGCGTTGGTGCTCCTCTATCCGGGGATCACGGCTTTGGCCCACGTGTACATGTTGGAGTTGCCGCTGGTGGTGGCGGTGACGCTGGCGTTTTGGGCGCTGTGGGCCTATGGGGAGAAGCCTTCCTGGTGGGGGGCGGTGGGGGTGGGGGCGGGGGTGGCGGCGGTGCTGCTTACCAAGTGGACAGGGGTGCTGTTTTTGCTGCTGCCTTTGGTGGGAGTTGCAGGTCAGGCCCTCTGGCGCTCTGGGAAAGCGGTGGGGTGGTGGAAAGGGATCCCTTGGCCGGCGCGGCTGGCCCACTTGGCCTTGGGGATGGGTGTGATGCTGCTTTTGTGCTGGCCCTGGTATGGGGCCAATTGGCTGTTTGTGCTCAGCAATGGCTGGGCTTACGCCGAGACTGCCCACTACTACATCACTTGCCCAGCGGGATCCCTGTGCTGGTGGACTGCCTACTTGCGCCTTTTGCCCCTGCAGATGAGCCCTTTTTTGTGGGGGTTGCCGCTGCTGAGCGGGTGGGGATCCCTGGACAGGCGAGAGGCAGTCTTGTGGGCCACCTACGGTTCGGGCTACCTTCTCTACACCCTGGTGGACATCAAAGATGTGCGCTTCACCCTACCCCTGCTGCCTCTCTTGGCCGTGTTATCAGCAGGCGGGATCCAAAAGGCTTGCCGGTGGTTGGAGGAACGCTGGGGTGCGTGGGCTTTGCAAAGGGGAGTCTGTGCAGGGCTAGTTCTGGGCTGCTTGGCCTTGGCCAATTTGGGTCGGCCCCTCACCCCAGGGGTGGCCCCTCTGTGGACGGGGATCCAAATGCATTGGCAGGGGCAGCACCCCACACAGGAGCTGACGCAGTGGATCCAATCCTTGATCCAGCCAGGCTTGACCACCACGTTGGGAGTTCTCCCCAATACAGAGCTGATCTCTTCCGAAACCCTCACCTACTTGGCGGCTCTCCAGCGCTGGCCGGTCACGTTCCGCGCTGCCGGGCAAACCCCCTGGCCGGAGTTGGAGCTCTCCTTGCTGGATGGGTTTGTGGATGCGGAAGGGGAACAGGGGATTATCGGCCCCTATGGCCCGACTAAGGAGCAGATCCGGCAGCACCTGCGCAGCAGCCCAGACTGGCGACAAGATCCGGCGGTGGAGTTGCCTACGGTGGGTCGGCCGCACACTTACTTCCCTCGCTTTTCAAAGGTGACGGTACAGGAGTGGCCTCTTGAAGCTGAGGAGGTGGAGCTGGTGGAGGTTGAGGCGCTGTTGGAGCTGGGGATCCCGGCCTGGAAGTTGCGCTGGCAAGGCCCAGCTCAGAACTTGGCCCAGACGCTGGTCTGGGCGCGGCTGGAAGATGGGCAAGGACGGGTTTTGGAGAAGCGGGCCTGGGTGCTGGGGCAGAATCGCCTGCAGCTCAACTCAACAGGCGGCTGGCTGGTGGAAGAGATCTTGACGCTGCCCACAACCGACTTCCCAAGAGGTGGCCTTCTCCACCTGGAATGGCAGTCGCCCAAAGGGATCCGCCATTCCCTACACCAATCCTGGAGAGGATCCCTGTCGAGCTTCCCGAAGGAGGGATCCCCCCTTGTAACGGATCCCTTGTTTCCTCTCCGCGAGGCGGCCAGAGCTGCTGCCGCTGGGGATCTGCAGGCCCTCTCCCTTTATCTCAATGCCTGGACAACCCTGCAATACCCGACTTTTTTGACGGATCCAGATCGCATCCTGGTACGGCAACTGCTGGAGGGGGAACGGCAACAGGCTGCTGCCCAAGGCCAACCGAGCCAGCAAATCCAAAGCCACTACCAACTGGGCTTGATGTTGGCGGCGCTGTTACAACCAGAAGCAGCTCAGTTGCATTTTCAACAGATCGTCGAGCTGGATCCGGAAGACGAGTGGGCGCGGGCTTACCTGGGGTTTTTGCGAGTATTGTTCACTCACGACTTTGAGGGGATCCGGGGGTTGCGACAAGAGCTCTCGGCTGTGCTTCAGCCTCTTTGCCAGAAAACAGTTCAGGATTGGGACTTGAATTGGATTTGTGCTGCTCTTTAGCCACAAAGTCCAGCTCCATTTGAGAAACCTGGGAAAGAAGAAAGTCGGCAAAAGCTTTGGCCACCACCGAAAGACGTTTAGAGCGCAAATAGACCAAATGCCAGAACCCCCGAATGGGAAACTCTTCCACATCCAAAATAGCCAGATGATGCTGCCACCCCCCCAAGGCCAACACATGCTGAGACAAAACCGAAATGCCCAATCCACCCACAATGCCCTGGCGAATGGCTTCGCTGCTGCCTATCTCCATGCGGATGTTGAGTTTCAGGTTATGCTTGTCGAAGAGCCGCTCTACAGCCATGCGGGTGCCGGAGCCGGGTTCACGGGCTAAAAAAGGTTCTTGGGCAATGCGCGCCAGAGGGATCCCCTTTTGGCCCACCAGGGGATGATGAATAGAGGCCATCACCACCAAAGGATTTTCCAGAAAAGGTTGTGCCACCACGTCCAGATCTTCTGGCGGCATCCCCATCACGTAGAGATCGTCCATGTTGTTGCTCATCCGCTCCAAAACCTGCTGGCGGTTGAGCACCTTAAGAGCTACGTCAATGCCGGGATACTGCTGACAAAATGGCCCCAGAAGACGGGGAATAAAGTATTTGGCAGTGGTGACCACTCCAATGCTCAGCCGTCCCTGCTTTAACCCCTTCAGGTCGGCAAGGGTCATCTCAAATTGATTCAATTGTTCAAAAATCTTCTCGCAGGTTTGGTGTAAAGCTTGCCCCGCTTCGGTGAGATACAGCCGCTTGCCCACCTGTTCAAACAGCGGCAACCCTACAGCTTTGCTCAATTGCTTGATCTGCATGGAAATCGTGGGCTGGGTCAGGTAGAGCTCTTCGGCAGCGCGGGTAAAGCTCAAGTGACGAGCGGCAACCTCGAAGATTTGCAGTTGGTGCAAGGTAATGGCCTTCATGGACATCAAGAAAAGCTAAAGGTTTACTACTAAATCATAAGCGCTAATCTATGCCTTTTGGCGAGATCCCTAGGAGAACCTGGCTAACGGTCACAGTGGCGGAAGAGGCAAAACCGAAGAGCAAACCCCTGCCACTGGGATCGGAGGTCTAGTCATTCTAAACAGGAATGAAACATTTCTGTTGCACTACTCCCCAACTCCCCTCTCCCCGATGGAGAGGGATTAGAGGTGGCTGTAGAAGCGGCGCAGAGCGCTGAGAAGGTGTCTCAATCTAGATTGAAATAACTATAGAGATTGGCCAAGGGATTGCGCCGGTGTGGGCACGGGCGGCTGTTTTTTTTCAATAGCCGCTCTCTGGGCAGGAGAAGAGTACGATCGGGGCCATTCTCGGTGGAGGTTGAGGGTGCTGAGACTGCCGAAAAACCAAGGGATCCGCTGGCTTGCGGGTGTGCTGGGCGCGCTGATGTTGCTGGGATCCGGAATCACGGCCCAGGCTCAGTTCTTGTGGCCCGGCCATTCCCTTTTCCCCAGCTCTGGTTCCGTAGACAGTACGGAACAGAGGGGATCCCACTTGGCTGCTCGGCTCGACGCCTACTGCCGACAGCCGCCCGAGGAGGTAGCGCGCAAGGCTCAACTGCGCCAGCAGGCTGCCCAGTCGAATGCTGCTTGGGCCGAGTACACCCAAGTTTTGGCCGAACATGGCGCTGCCTTGATCGCCTGCCGCAGCCAACGCTGGCCCCAGATCCAGGCCATTTGGGTACGTCTGCACCCTTGTGATGCCAATCCGGGCGTGTTGGATCAGGTATTCGACCAAGTGGTAAACCTGGGCTACAACCGCGTCTTTATCGAGACCTTTTACGATGGTCGCTCCATTTTGCCGGATGGCGCAGGAGGGATCTGGCCCAGCTTACAGCCCAACGCCGACTTGTTGGATCTGGCTCTGAAGGCGGCGCGACGCCGCGGTTTGTCTGCTTATGCTTGGGTGTTTTCCCTCAATTTCGGTTACAGCTACGGACAACGGCCCGATCGACAGGTGGCCCTGGCCCGCAACGGTCGTGGCATAACCACTGTTCTGGATCCGGCAACAGCCCTTGGGGAAGATTTGGGCAGCCCGGATGAGGTGTTTGTGGATCCCTTTCATCCCTTGGCACGGCGGGATTTTGCCGAGTTGGTCCGCCGCATCCTACAGCGACAGCCGGATGGGATCCTTTTCGACTACATTCGCTATCCGCGTGGCTCAGGGGGATCCAGCGTGGCAGCCACCGTCCGAGACTTGTGGATTCATGGAGAGGCCGCCCGGAAAGCCTACCTCAATTTGGCAGAAAACCCGGCGGGTCGGGCATTGCTGGAGCGCTACCTAAGCCAGGGCTACATTGCAGTGGCAGATGTTCTCCATCTGGATGCCACCTATGCCGAAGAGCCCAGGTGGCGGCAGCCAGGGGATCCCTGGCCCAGCCCGACCGAGAAATGGGCGCTTTCCCCAGAGTTACTGGACTGGGCTGCCCAAGACATGGCCAGCAGGAATTGGCAGGGGGATCAGCTTTCCTCTGCAAAAGATTTACCAGAGAGTCTGGAGAAACCGGCGGATTCCAGTTCTGAGGCAGCAGCACCAACTCCTGCCCCTTCCCCCACCCCCAGCGCCGCCGTTCGCCAAGAACGTTGGCAGCAGCAGCTTTGGCAGCTGAGCGTCGAGTTTGCCCGCTACGGCGTTCTCGATTATCTACAGCAGGCCGCCCAACCCGCCCAGAGGCTGGGGATCCCGGTGGGGGCTGTCTTCTTCCCAGAAGGCAACCAAGCAGTAGGAGAAGGGTTTGACGCTCGTCTGCAACCCTGGGACCGCTTTGATCCGGGTATGGAATGGCACCCAATGGCCTATGCCAAGTGCGAGGATAGCTCCTGTGTGGCGCAGCAGGTGGAGCAGGTCCTGGCTGTGGCCTCTCCCCAAACCTTTGTCTGCCCGGCCATTGCCGGTCTATGGGGACAAGCCCAGCGGCAACGCCCCAGCCTGGAAACCCAAACAGCAGAGCTGGCCCGCCGCTTCCCGCAGTTGCCCTGTGTGAGTCACTTCGCCCTCTCCTGGATCGAGCCGGAGCTGGAGCGCAGCCGTCGCACCTGTCAACTCTAACGCCCATCCCAATCTGAAAGTTAGGAATTCTGAACTTATGAGCCCTGAGCAATTTGATCTGATTAACCGCCTGTTTCAACTGACCTTTCAGATCGGGGATCGCTTGGGCTGTGAATCCTCAGATCCTGCTCAATTGTTGCTGACCAACCGGCCCAGCCTGGAATCCAGTTGCACATTCTTTCCTTCCGATTTCACCTACGAAGCCTTGGATCCCCAAGTGTGGGCCGACTACATGGCGGAAGTTCCGGCCTTAGCGCAGATGGCGAATATTTTGCAACCTTATCCTTTCACCTGTGGCATTTATCGCCAAGACGAGGTTTCGTGGTGGATTTGCGCCTTTTGGGCAGCCCAAGAGGACTTGGGAACCAACTTGCTCTTGCGCGCCCACAGAGTCGAAACTTAGGCGCTTGAGCCCTATCTCCTCTCCCTCATCGAGACGGGGATCGGCGTTACCGGAATCAAAGGGGCTGATAGCAGTCGTGGTTTTTATTACCATCTATTTCAACTGATCGCGCTAGCGGGCCAGAGGCCTTAGCAGGAAGCAACCGGTCGTTTGTTTCACCTTGACGGTGAGATAAATGACTATGCGTTGTGGAACGGTTTATTGCAATTGACCTACTCGCGACCGCTATAGCTGGCTTCCGCCCAGAGCGTGAGCTGGGGGCCTTACGGCACTCCTTCGTAAATCACATAGACTCCGGCGCGCTCAGGCCGAGAATGCCGGTGAGGACGTTAAACAAAACCTGCTGCGTGGCCTGCACCAATTGGATGCGGGCTTGGGCCAAAAGGGGATCCTCTTTCAAGAGCGGCAAAATACGGCAGTTGTCGTAAAACTTGTTGAAATCGGCGGCGATGGCTTCTGCATAGCGGATGATCTTGTGGGGAGCGCGCTCTTCGGCAGCGGCGATCAGCTCATCCGGCAAGGCCAACAAGCGCAGCAGCAGGGCCCGCTCTTCTGGCTCTTTGTAGGGCAGTTTTTGTTGCTCCGTCAAAGGGACTTTGTTGGTCAGTTCAACCTTTTCTTCTTCCTGTAGCCGCCGCAGCAGAGTGCAACAGCGGGCATGGCTGTAGTGAACATACACGACTGGGTTATCGAAAGTTTGCTTGACGGCCAAATCCAAATCGAAGTTGATGGGGCTGTCCATGCTGCTGCTAAGCAAAAACCAGCGGGCTGCATCGACCCCCACGCCAATTTCTGGATCTTCGATCAGGTCATTGAGTGAGACAAAGTTGCCGGTGCGCTTGGACATGCGCACTTCGGTTTTCTCACCGGTTTGCGGGTCGGTTTTGAACAATTTGACAAATTGTCCAATCAAGATTTCCAGCTTGACATCTGGGCTGAAGGCACCCACCGCCGCCTTTAAGCGGCCGATATAGCCATGGTGATCCGAGCCAAGAATGTTGATCAGCCGGTGATATCCCCGCTGCACTTTATCCCGATGGTAGGCAATATCGGCGGCTAGATAAGTGAACGAACCATCGGCCTTTTGCACCACCCGATCCTTGTCGTCGCCAAATTCTTGGGTTTTGAAATAGACGGCCTCTTCGGCCCCTGGCTTGGGATCCTCACCCCGCGGCGCTTTGGCTTTGTAGAGAAAGCCGCGCTCTTGCAGCTCCTGCAAAGCTTGCTGGATGGCGCTCAGGCCTGTCTGGGGATCGGGGGTGTGCAGGCGGCGCTCGCTAAACCAGTGATCAAACTCGGTGCGTAGTTGTTGCAGGGTCTGCTTTTGCCAGGCCAGCATTTCCCCATAGGCAAAATCGGTGTACTCCTCTAGGGTGGTGGGCAGAGGGCGGATCCCGGCCTTGACCTGACCCAACAGCCGCCGGGCAATATCGACCAAGTAACTGCCATGGTAGGCATCTTCGGGCAGAGCCACCTCTTCCCCCTGCAGTTGCCGCACCCGCACCTCCAGAGACTGGCCCAAGAGCCGCATCTGGTTGCCGGCATCGTTGATGTAAAACTCCCGCTCCACCTGGTGGCCCGTCCAGTGCAGCAAGTTGGCCAACGTAGAGCCAACGGCAGCCCAGCGCCCATGGCCGACGTGCAAAGGCCCCGTCGGGTTGGCGGAGACAAACTCCAGCAGAATGCGCTCAGGATGGGGAATGGCTGTTTTGCCGAAGTTTTCTCCCAGATGCAGCAGCTCTTGCAAGCGCTTGGCCAAAAAGGGATCCCCCAGCCGGAAGTTGAGATACCCTCCTCCCGCCACCTGAGTTTCGATGTCCGGCAGATCCAAGTGTTTTTGCAGGGTTTGGGCGATCTGGGCCGGTGCTAGGCGGCAGAGCTTGGCCATGCCCAGGGGGGTGGGACAGGCGTAATCGCCGTAGCGAGGGTCGCTGGGGATCTGGATCACGGGGGCAATCGCTGTGGCTTGCTGGGGGGCCAGGGATCCCAGTTGCCCCGCCTCTGAGGCCCGTCGAATGCTCTCGGCTACGGCGGCGGTGAGAAACCGAATCAGCGAGGTGGATACGGGTTGAGTGGCCATGGCTGTTCGTGTCGGCAGACGTCGAGAGAGGTTCCAGGGATGCCTGGGGCAGTAAAAGCATCATCATATCGACAGCCAACCGGCTCTGACAAAATCTGACAAAAGAATAGATGCTCCTCCAGCCAAACTTTGCTTTTGCTCGCCTGCTTTGCGAAGATGGCTCTGACAAATTGACGGGACAGAGCTTTAGGCCAAGCTTTTGGGTACAAAGTATCACCGAATACAAAAGTTTAACTCTGCTTTGCTAAGTTGTTTGGCGGTAATGCTCGCCTTCCCGCTTGCGGATTTCTGCTGAGACAGCTGCTGTGGAGTTTACTAGTATGTCCATCCGGAAATCGTCGCGTCGTCAATTCCTTCAATCTGCTGCTGCGGCTGCCTCTTGGGTTGCCGTTGGAGGGCTAAAGGCGAGGGCTCAGAGCCGCGGGCCGCTTCTGGTTTCCCAGGGACTGACGCCCCTGAAGTTTACCCTCTCTTGGTTGCCCTCTTCGATGGATACCCCCCTTGTAACGGCGATCTTGAAGGGCTACTTCGCCGAAGAGGGGCTGGAGGTCACCTACGAGCGCGGCTATGGCTCCGCCGATTCCATCACCAAGATTGCCGCTGGCCAGTACGACCTGGGGGAAGGGGATCCCTACTCCATGATCGAGTTCAATGCCAAAAATCCGGACGTGCCCTTGGTAGCGATCTATGTCCACTTCAATCGCTCTCCCTTTGGCATCTACACCTTGAAAGATAAGGGCATTGGGGAGCCGGCCCAACTGGCGGGCAAGAAGCTAGGAGCACCGGCAGGGGATGCGCCGCGTCGGCTCTGGCCGGTCTTTGCCAAGCAAGTCGGCATCGATCCGGGGTCGGTGGAGTGGGTAACTATGGAGCCACAGTTGCGCGAACCTTTCCTCATCCAAGGTCGGGTGGATGCAATCAGCGGCTTTATGACCTCGGCCATGCCCAATCTGGTGCGGGGCGGGGTCAGCTTGGAGGACATCACGGCTTTCCTTTACAACGACTATGGCCTTGAGCTGTACGGCAATGCGCTCATCACTCGTGTGCAATTGCTGCAGGAAAAACCGGAGCAGCTCAAAGCTTTTTTGCGGGCGTATGTTAAGGGTTGGCAAGACACCATCCGCGACACCGATGGCAACATGTTGGCCCTTCTGGACAAAGCCAAAGCCGAGGGGCAGGTGCTGGATATGGCAACTGAGAAATTGCGCCTCGCCCTGGCCATGCCGCGCCTGTTTGTTACCGATGAGGTGCGAGAAATTGGCTTGGGGGATGTGGTGCCCGCGCGTATGGAAACCTCAATTGCTCAGGTGGTGGATGGCTTTGGCTTGTCTAGCAAGCCCCCTTTGAAGAAAGTGTTTGACAACAGCCTGCTTCCCCCAAAATCCGAGCGGATGATCGGCTGATCTGGATGATCCGGTACCAACTTTGAGGCCTCTGTCTGTTGACTTTTGCAGACAGCTAGCCCTTCCTGCCAGCTGGTCAACTTTTCTCGATGACCGGTGAGAGACGTAGCTCAAAGGCCTACGGCCCGCTGTCGCGATTGGCTCTGTCATCCAAGCGAGATATTCCCAAAGCTTGTCCTGTTCACAGGAGGGAGCCCAAATTTCTCTTGAGGGGAGAACCGCAAGCGACCCAGAGCAGTGAGGAAATATCTCAAACTTTGTTTAAGGTTACTTAAACTTGGGAAACCAATGTGCTGGGAAAGGCAGCTTATGAGGGCTTAATGCCGGGGTGGCTTTTCCGATCCCGAAAAAAAGCTGAATAAGTGTGTGGCGCCCAGGGATCCCTTTTAACCTGGAGGGGATCACTAGGGAGTTTAGGCCCTTGGAAACTTTTGTTCTGATTAAGCAAGTTCCCGATCAAAACGCCAAGGCCGGCATCAACAGTGACGGCACGATCGATCGCGCCAAGGCCAAGCGGATGTTAAACCCTTTTGATCGCTATGCACTGGAAGCAGCTCTGCAAACCAAACGGCAACACGGGGCAAGGGTAACGGCAATTACAATGGGGCCACCCCCGGCCATTGAGGTGCTCTACGAGGCCATTGCCCACGGGGTGGATCGGGGTATTTTGATGACCGACCGCCGCTTGGCCGCTTCCGATACCCTAGCCACTGCCTATACTCTGGCCCAGACGGTTCGCTATGCTGGCCGGCCCGATGTGATCTTCTGCGGGCTCCAGACCACCGACGGCGATACGGCCCAGGTGGGGCCGCAGTTGGCGGAGCGGTTGGGGATCCCTCAGGTCACCTATTGCGAAGCCTTCGAGATTCGGGATGGGATCCTGGTGGCGCGGCGGGCCATCGAAGGGGGATCCCAAATCGTGATGGTGCCCCTGCCGGTTTTGATTACGGTGGCCAATTCCGCTCGGCGTTTGGCCTACCCCACTCTACGGGGTGTGCAGCGGGTGCAGCGGCTAATGCGGGATGAAATGGCACGGGCCGAGGCAATCCAGATCCTCAACTTGGACGATGTGGGGGCAGACCCGGAGCGCTGCGGTCTCAAGGGATCCCCAACCATCGTGGCTGCCACCGAAAAAGTGGGGGAAATTGGCGGCAACTGTCAGGTCTTTCAGGGACAATCCGTCCCCCAACTGGTCAACCAACTGACCCAGGCCGTTGACCTCTCCCGCTACGCCGCAACCTCCTAGATCTTTACATCTTGCGTCCCACCGGCCCCCCATCGCCCCTCAATCATCACTGTCTGATCATCGACCCCAGGCCAGCTGGCTGGAGTGAAAAGTTGACCCAGAAGGACTCTGCTGACATCGTCGCAACCCCAACCCGATTCAATCCCGATCTCAACCTAGGAGTCACAGTTTTATGGATCGCAAGCGGATAGTGGTCTTCGCCGAGCAGGTGAACGGGGAACTGCAGCCCATCGGCTTAGAGTTGTTGGGGGCCGGGCGGCGGCTGGCCGATAAGCTGGGAGCCACCTTGAGCGCTCTTGTGCTTGGATACAACATTGCCCACTTGCCCCCAATTCTGATCGGCCACGGGGCAGATCAAGTCTTCATTGCCGATCACCCCGAGTTGGCCGAATACCGCACCCTGCCCTACCGCCGGGTGATCACAGACTTGATCAAAAGCTGGCCCCAACCACCCCACACCATCCTGCTGGGATCCACCACCACCGGGCGAGATCTGGCCCCCCGCTTGGCCGCCCACCTGGAGACCGGCCTGACCGCTGACTGCACCGAGCTGGACATTGGCCCCTTCGAGTACACCAACAGCAAAGATCCCAGCAAGTCCGGCCTCTTCCCCGACTGCCTTTATGCCATCCGGCCCAGCTTCGGCGAATCTCTCAAGGCTCGCATCCTTGGCCCGTGGAAAAACCCGCAAATGGCCACGGTGCGCCCAGGGGTGATGGTGCCCCTGCCCTGGGACAGATCCCGCCAGGGGGAAGTGATCCCGGTGCCGGTCAACTTGGATCCCGGCGATCTGCGCCTGCAGATTGTGGAAACGGTGCGCAACCTGTCCCAGGCGGTAGATCTCACCCGCGCCAAGGTGATCGTTTCCGGCGGCTACGGGCTGGGATCCCCAGAGGGATTTGAGCTGTTGAAGGAGTTGGCCGCTTGTTTTCCCAACAGCGCTGTCGGCTCCTCCCGCAAGGCCGTGGATTCTGGGTGGATCCCCTATGCCCACCAGGTGGGCCAAACCGGCAAGACCGTCCGCCCCCAGCTCTACATCGCCTGCGGCATTTCTGGGGCCATTCAACATCGCGTGGGCATGGACAAATCTCAGACGATCATTGC
Source organism: Synechococcus sp. JA-2-3B'a(2-13) (assembly GCF_000013225.1). Lineage (NCBI taxonomy): Bacteria > Bacillati > Cyanobacteriota > Cyanophyceae > Synechococcales > Synechococcaceae > Synechococcus > Synechococcus sp. JA-2-3B'a(2-13). The sequence continues at coordinate 2,032,398 of NC_007776.1, read as the reverse complement.
CATCAACAAAGACAGCGCCGCTCCTATCTTCAAATTTGCCCACTACGGCATTGTCGGGGATCTCTACCAGGTGGTGCCGGAGCTGATCCGGCAACTGCGACAGAGACAGGAGGAGCTCCGAGAAGGCGCCGAGGGCCAGCCTTTCCAGAGCCTCGGCGAGCGGATCCCAATTTTGCAGAGTCGATGAGAGATGGTTGGCAAAAACGCTCTCAGTGCAGGGCCATTGTCAGCAGCCCCTGCTGCCCCAGCAACACCTCCCGCAACAGGGTAACCAGGCCCACCCAAACCACAGGGGCCATGTCCACACCTCCCAGAGGCGGGATCAGGCGACGGGTCGGGCGTAACAGAAACTCCGTCAGGCCGACCACCAGCGAGTAGGGCAACCGGGAAGTATCCAGTTGTGGATACCACGACAGAAAGATGCGCAGCACAAACAGGAGGGTGTAGAGCGCCAACAGTGGGCCAAGCACCCAAGAGGTGAGAATTGGCAGCATAGGTTACTCAAAGAACAGGTTTACTGGTGGCAGTTCTCTCCATTCTGCTCTAATTGGGAGGGTCTGCTGGAGTCCAGAGATACCTCGGGGAATGCAGGCGCTCGGCCCAAGTCAAACCCCAACTTTTTTAAACTTTAACCCTCTTCCCGAAAATGGCCTTACCGGCGGGGCAGCAACAGTTAAAGACTAGCGTCATAATGGACGTATCTTGCTGGACTGCAGGCAGGGATCCCATGCAAGGAAAACTACAAGAGATCGATATCCGCAGCATCCTTCAGCTCATCGAGCTGGGCCAGCGCACCGGTGAGCTTTTTGTAGAGGCCAGCCCCTCTGTCTACTGGTTTGTCTTCTTCCTGAATGGGCGGATTATCTACGCCTCTGAAACCGAAGGGAACATTGCCCGCCTCAGAGACTATCTGCACCGCTTCAAGCTGGAAGCCGCCCTGGAGGAAATTCAAATTCCCCACAAAGCCGCGGTCAACGCCCCCGAATACAACCGCCTCTGGTCTTTGCTGGAAAGCCACAAGCTCAACCCCAACCAAGGCAAGCAAATCCTGCTGGGCATGGTGCGGGAAGTCCTCTTCGACCTGCTTAGCCTCCACCACGGCTCCTTCATTTTTGAGGCCGGATCCCCCCTGGCCCCCCAGTTGACCACCTTCCCCGTTACCCCCCTGCTCACCGAGATCGTAGCCCAAGTGCAGGAGTGGAAAAAGCTGCACCCCTACATCCAAGCTCCCAACCAAGCTCCCACCATTGTCAACCCCCTGCCGCTCCAGCAAAACCTGCCCGCCCCCGTCTTCAAAGCCCTGAGCGAGTGGTCAGACGGCAAAACCAGCATTCGCCAGATGGGTCGCTACCTGGGTCGAGACACCCTCACAGTGGCCAAGGCCATCTATCCCTACGTCCGCCAAGGGGCCATTCAACTGTCCGAGCCCGTCTTGATCGCGGAGCCCAAGCCCAGCCGTCCCCTCAAACCCAGCGATAAGCCCAGCCACATCCTTTGCATCGACGACTCCATGGCCATCCAAAAAACCGTAGAGTTCATCCTGCAAAACGAGGGCTACCAGGTCACCACCATCGGCAATCCTCTCAAAGCCTTGGGACAGGTGTTTCTCCTCAACCCAGATATGATCCTCTGTGATGTGGCCATGCCCAAATTGGATGGGTATGAGCTGTGCGCCATGTTGCGCAAATCCAGCCAGTTTCGCGAAACCCCCATGATCATGCTGACCGGCAAGGATGGCTTCACCGATCGGATTAAGGCCCGCATGGCCGGAGCGAACGAATTTTTGAGCAAACCCTTTGCGGAAAAGGAGTTGTTGACCATTGTCGAATCCTACGTGGGCCCTCCCCCCAAACGGGGCGGTGGCGAATAGGCGTTGGGGTAGCCAAAATGTTGGCACAGAAGACTGTGGGCGGGGTACTGGACAGAAGAGTGGCCTCACCGAAACAATAGGGGTAGCATGGCTGACTTGGAGCCATGGAGCCGGGTGAGGTTAGAAGGCGAAATCTCAGTCAAAGCAGCCCGACGGTTGCGCGGGAGTGCAAAAGGAGCAAGACGGCGATGAGCAAAGTGCTGGTGGTGGATGACAGCCGTACCTACCTGGAGACCATTTCCAGCTTGCTTTCCGAGAACGGTTTGGAAGTCTCCACAGCAACAGACGGCGTAGAGGCAATGGAGTGCATTCGCCAGCAGAAGCCTGATGTGGTGGTGCTGGATATTGTCATGCCGCGCATGAACGGCTACGAGGTATGCCGGGAAGTGAAGGGGGATGAAAGTACCAAACACATTCGCATCGTCATGTGTTCCACCAAAGACCAGACCTTTGATATCGAGTGGGCCAGGCGCAACCAGGCGGATGCCTATGTAACCAAGCCCTTTAAGCCCCAAGAGCTCCTGGCGACCATCAAACATCAATTGCGGGAGATGAATCGGAAATGAGTCGCGTTTTGGTGGTGGAAGATAGCCAATCCCAGCGGGAGATGATCAGCAAGCTGCTGCAGGAAAACGGCTTCGAGGTGATGACTGTGGAAGACGGGGTGGAGGCCGTAGAGGCGGTGAAGCAAAACAAACCCGACCTGATCGTGCTGGACATCGTCATGCCGCGCATGAACGGCTATGAGGTGTGCCGTCTTCTCAAGGCCGACCCTCTCACCCAAAAAACGCCCATCGTCATGTGTTCTTCCAAGGGCGAAGAATTTGACCGCTACTGGGGGATCCGCCAGGGAGCGGATGCCTACATTGCCAAGCCTTTCCAGCCCCAGGAACTGGTGGGTACGATTAAGCAATTACTGAGAGGCTGAGAGCTGCCCCTTCTGCTTCCACGCCTTTCGGTAGGTCCTGAGAACGACTCTGCGTTTTAAGCAGGGAGGGGGGCGGGATCAACAGTCCACAAGACTATCCATGCGGGGGAGCATCATGCTGGGGGATCTGGATTTATTGATGGGGGATGAGACCCAAGAGTTGCGGGAGATGGAGGCTCCCGAAGGTGAGCTATTCCTAAAGTTCAAGATTGCCACCGGGGAGGAATTTGCGCTGCCAGCGGTATCGGTTGTGGAGGTGATGAGCATTGGCCCAGAGAAAATCACCCCCATGCCCAATGTGGCCCCAGTTTTGCTGGGCACGCTGAATTTGCGGGGCGAGATCATCTGGGTTGCAGACCTGGGGCAATTTTTGGGGATCAGCCCGCCCCTGAACATCGACCGAGCCGAGATTCCTGTGGTGGCCGTGATGGATCAACAGGATTTGCTCATGGGCTTGGCTGTGGATTTAATTGTAGGCATGGAGTGGCTGAAGACTGAATTGGTGCGGCCTGCCCTCACGGCTCCTGAGTCCATGGCTCCTTTTTTGCGAGGGGAATGGGTGGTGCCCGGAACGGGATCGCGCTTGCCATTGCTGGATCAGTCGGCCATCCTGCGATCCAATCGTTGGGGTTGACAAGCGGCCCCCTGTGAGTTCGGCGAGAGGAAAGTGTATAGTTCCTATCAAAGATCCAAGCTAACTCCAGCCACAATGGGGAAAGTTGGACCAAATCTATCCCCTACCGATGCGTGTCGAGGCTGTTGAGGGTAAGCCCTGAGACGGCGGCAGAAAGGCCCACTCTTGCTTGACTGAATGTGGAAAAGGGGGGATAGCCTGCATCCATGGGGTTTTGAGGTGTTGGGGGCGTTCCGTTTGCATCTGTGTTGACGCGTGAACAGAGGTAGGCAAGCAGTGAAGGGAGGATCCATGGTTCCGAGCGCGAACAGTCAGAGAGACTACACCGATGCGATGGCCGCCTTTTGGCAGGGAGACTACGTCCGGGCGGTGCGGTTGTTCAACCAAGTGGCCGCTGCTGAACCGCAAGATACTGCTGTCAAGCTGCTGCTGGCTTTGGCACAAAAACAAGCTGGGCAGTTGTTGGAAGCTCGCCAAACCTACAACATCATTTTACAAACAGCCAGTGATCCCGATGAGCTGGAGTCGGCCCGGAAGGGTCTAGAAGAGCTGTTGCAAATGGCACCGGAGCTGGCGGATCTTCCCGATTCCCCAGAAGCGGACGAGTTTCGCCCTCCAGATGAGTTTGCACCTGGGTCGGATGCCTTTTCGGAAGAGGCTTTCTCTGCTCCCGATCCCTTCTTGCAGTTCGAGGAGATGGGGGAAGAGGAGGCGGATCCCTTTGCTCAGAATCCCTTTCCACTGGAGGCAGACAGCCTTGGCAGCGATTTCATGGGGGAAGAGAGATTCAGGGATCCCTTGGAGACCGGCCTGCAAATGCCGGGAGCTGATCCATTGGGTTCATCTCACCCGATGCCGACCCATTCTCGGGTAACACCACCGGCCACCTCGCGACGGGTAGGCTCGGAAGAGGGCGGGCCTCAAACCGATCCGGTGGTCGAAGATGACTTTGCCTTCCTCAACGAGTTCGATCGAGAGCATCTGGAAGCCCTAGAAGACAACTTCGACTCCATTACGCAGTTGGCCGGCGATGCCGATTTTCCCAATGAGATGGGCTTCTCCCTGCCTGGTTTTGAGGAAGAGGAAGGGGGATCCCTGGAAGAAAGCCTGCCGACCGAATTGGCTGCCCCCATGAGTGAGCCGATCCCTGCTCCCGACGAAGATACTGCCAGTCCCGGCTCTGCCCTCTTCGAGCTTGACGAGCTAGACAGCCTGGATCGCGAACTTGCCGGCATGGATGGCGGCGAGCCAGTGGGGGCCTTCCGCCCAGATGAGGGGGCGATTGGGGGGATGAGCCCAATGGCGGAGACCGGCAGCGGAGCGGCCCAAGTTCTGCTGCCCACGGCCTCCCTCCCTATTTCCAGTGTAGGTGAACAAGGGGCAAGAACCTCTGCTGGGATCGCCAACCGACCGATTGGGGATCGGCAATTGGCCATAGCGCTTATCCAAGGAGCTGTGAGTTTGGCTGCCGGCTTGGCGATTGGCCTTGGGATCCCGGCCAATGGGGGAGCTCGCTTGATTGCCGGGGTGATTGGAGGCGGGCTGATCGGCACAGGAGCAGGGGTTATCCTCGGGGCCAGCAGTGCCAAACAAATTCGCTCCACCGCCCAAGAGCTGGCCAGTCATTTTGCCGCCTTGGCTCAGGGGAATTATTCAGTACGAGCCACAGTCAACACCCACGATGAGCTGGGGCGCTTGGCCGACAGCTTTAACCAGATGGCGGCTGCCCTTGAAGCCAACTTCGCCGAACTGAGCCAGCGGGCTGCCGAGCAAGGGCAAGCTAAGGAAGACCTACAGCGCCAGGTGATTCGCCTGCTGGACGACGTGGAAGGGGCTGCCCGTGGAGACCTGACGGTGCGGGCAGAGGTGACTGCCGACGTGCTGGGGGCTGTGGCCGACTCCTTTAACCTGACCATTCGCAGTCTGCGAGACATTGTCAGCCAGGTGAAGCGGGCTGCTGCCGCCGTGAACGATGCCGCCTTGCAGAACGAGGACTTTGCCCGCAGCCTCTCTGCCGATGCTTTGCGCCAGGCGGAGGAGATCTCCAACTCCCTCAACTCCATTCAGGAGATGACGGACTCCATTCAACAGGTGGCCAGCAACGCCCGCGAAGCGGCCAACGTGACCGCCCAGGCCACAGAAGCAGCCGCTCGGGGTGGAGAAGCTGTGGATCGCACGGTAAGTGGCATCCTGGAAATTCGCGAAACCGTGGCAGAAACCACCCGCAAAGTGAAGCGATTGGCGGAATCCTCGCAGGAAATTTCCAAAATTGTGGCTTTGATCTCTCAAATTGCCTCGCGCACCAACCTGCTTGCCCTGAACGCCAGTATCGAGGCGGCCCGAGCCGGGGAATCGGGACGGGGTTTTGCCATTGTGGCCGACGAAGTGCGACAACTGGCCGACCGAGCCGCCAAAGCCTCGAAGGAGATCGAGCAGATCGTGTTGCAGATTCAATCGGAAACCGGCAACGTGATGACGGCTATGGAAGAAGGCACCCAACTGGTGATCGAGGGGACGCGGCGGGCCGAGCAGGCCAAGAACAGCCTGGACGAGATTATCGAGGTCAGTCGCCGGATCGACGAGTTGGTGCGGGCGATCTCTCAGGCCACCGTGCAACAAACGGAAACCTCTCGCTCTGTGGCGCAGGTGATGCAATCGGTGGAGTTGACCGCCAACGAGACTTCTAAAGAGGCGCAGAAGGTGGCAACTTCGCTCCAACAGTTGGTGAGCATCGCCCGCGAGTTGCAAACTTCTGTCGGTCGCTTCCGGGTTGGGGATGAATGAGCAAATCTGCTGTTTTGAGGGCATTCTAGGGACAAGGATCCCCATGCAGGAGACGTTATCGATCCTTAGCAAATGCCACTGGGATCCCCCTGTTCCGACTTTTGGCCGGACTCTTCGCTCAGGCGAGCCTCAATCTGTCCGGTCTGCTATTACTGATGCATACCTGTGGGCTGTAGGAAGGGCCTCCTGCCATGAATGAAGAAGCACAAAAGCGGATCCTCAGTTATTTCATCGAAGAAGCCCGCGACCACTTGGCAACGATTGAACAAGTGCTCCTCAGCTTGCGGGACAGTATGAGCGATCCCGAGCTGATCAACGAGCTGTTTCGAGCTGCTCACTCCATCAAGGGGGGAGCTGCCATGCTGGGCCTCACCAGCATCCAACGGACGGCCCACCGCATGGAAGATTTTTTCAACATCTTTCGCTCCCGTCCAGGCGGAGTGCCTGTCGATCAGCACCTGGAAACCCTGCTGCTGCGGGCTTTTGATGGGCTTTCGATGTTGTTGGAGGAGCTGCAGAGCCCCCGCGGCCTCACCCAGGAAGTCAGCAACACCACCCTGGCGGAATTGGAGCCGGTTTTTCAAGAGACCGAAAGGCACATTCAAAATCTTCTCGGCGAGGGCCCTGTCTCAGCTCCCGTCTCGCCGCCGGCGGTTCGCACCCTGCAGCAGGACATGGCGGAGGTGGTGCCGCAGCAGTTGCGCCAGATGCTGGAGCTGTTTAAACAACGGGATCAGGCAGATGTCCGAGAGCGTTTGGTGGCGGCGAACGCCGTTCTCAAGGAGATCGGGCAAGTCCATCATCTGGCGGGCTGGCAACAGTTGACGGAAACCTTCGAGCAAGCCCTGGGCAACCCCGATGCCGACCTGCGAACTTTGGCTTTGGTTGCCTTGCGGGATTTGAAGCAGGGACAGCAGCTCATCCTAGACGGCAAGGCCGAACAGGTTGCCCCTTCTTCAGAACTGCAACAATTGGCTCGCCCTGCCGCCCCTCCTGCCCCGCCGGATCCCCTTGAGGTGGTGGTGCATCAGCAGATCCCGGCCCTGCTGCGCCAGATGCTGGAGCTGTTCAAACGTCCTGACGACCCGGCCACTCGACCGGCTCTGCAAGCTCTGGCCCAATCTTTGCAGGATTTGGGGCAATCTTCGGCTCTGGAACTGGGAGGCTGGACAGACTTGACCCGCTTGGTGGGCGAGATTTTGGCGGATCCCAGCCAGGATTTGCGGCAGTTGGCCCTGCCGGTGCTGCGAGATCTGAAGCAAGCCCACCAGGCTCTGGCCAATGGAGCGGCAAACACCATTCAGCCCTCGGCTGAGCTGCTGGCTTTCCGCCCTGTTCCGGCAGCCCCTGAAGAGCCAGAAGTCCCTGAGCCCTTCGAGCTTGGTCTGGCTTGGGAGTCTGAGGCAGAGCCGCTGTTCCCCCAACCCGAGGAGGGTGCCTCGGAGGATTGGGCTGTGGCTGCTGGGATCCCTGCGGAGGAAGGCGCTACCCCCGATCTGAGCTGGGAAGCGGTAGCCCTCGCCGAGACATCCTTTCAAGAGGATGAGCCCGGAGCTGCCCTGTCGCCGGAGCAGGAGAGCGCAGAGGCAAGCGGAGATCTGGCGGCGGAACAGCCCTCATCCCTATGGGAAGTGGGCACTGCTGAGGACTCCGTCCCGCTGGCGGGAACAGATTCAGAGCACCGATCTGCTCCCGCGGAAGAGGGGGATCTGGATCTGAGTTGGCCAGGGATCCGAGCCGAAGCGGCTTGGGAGGAAGACTGGAGGACAGCTGCCGTGCCGGCAGAAAGCCCAGAAGAGGACGGGCAGGGAGCTGACTTGGCCTCTGTTGCGGACGACTTCGGTCGCGTTAGCGGAGCGGAGCTCTATGCCACTCCCTTGGATCTGGAGGAAGAAGCCACCTCAGCCTTTGACGAGCTGTTTGCCAACGCAGAAGCGCTATCCGATATCGAAGAGTTCCCAACGGAGCTGATCCCCTCCTCTCCTGAGCCCCTCTTGCAGACCTTTGAGGATCTGAGCCCAAGGTTGGATGAGGAGAGAGCTGAGGCCGATCTGGCGGAGCTGTTTGCCGAAGTGGTGGGTGAAGGGGCAGAGGGGTTTGTCTCTGCTGAGCCTGCCTGGGATGCTGAACAGGAGCCGACTGCCCAGAGCGTTGCTGCGGAAATGGGCGAGGGATCCGGCTTTGTCCCAGACGAAGCCGCAAGTGCCGGGGTAGAGGCCCTATTTGAGCTGGAGGAACTTCCCGTAGAGAGTGCTTTCCGGCAGGAAGGGTCTCAGCTTCCGGACTTGGAGGCCGTTCCCGCTGGTGAGCCGGAGGCCGATCCTTGGGCGGCTGAACCGTCCCCACCCCTTCAGGAAGCCCTTGAGGATGGGGAAATCGCAGCAGATCTCTGGGCTGAATTTTCCGCGGATATCCAGCCGGAGGATTTTTCCATCCCAGCAGATTATCTGGCAGAGTCGGGATCCGACGAGGTGGGATCCTCAGAGTTCGCCGGCTCTGCTGCCTTCGATACTGCCGAAGACAGCCTGGAGAGCTTTTTTTCCACCCCTGCGGCAGAAGCCGATCCGGCTTGGTCGATGCCGGAAGCAAGTGAACCTTCCGTATTTTTGGATCCCTCTTTTGGCCCATCCCTGGACATCGCTGAGGCTGATGCTGCCGAAGCTGAGCAACTGGGGGATCTCTTTATCGGCGAACCCTTCCCCACGTCGCCCGACATGGCCAATGAGCCGAGGGAATCGCCAATTCCAGACTTCGGAGCCGAGCTGAGCCTAGGGGATCTCTTCGCCGGCGAGACCCTCGAGGAGGCGTCCGATGGGGACTCCATCCCCCTGACCCAATCAGCAGCCGGGGACACAGCAGAAGCCCAGGAGTGGGCGCTTCTGGAGGATCTGTTCCCGGTCCAGGAGGAGTCTTTCGCAGACCTGCAACCCACGGCTGAGGAGGCAGTCGCCCCTTCCCCCGAGCTCTCCTTCGACCGTCTCGATGCCCTATTCACCCAGGAATCCGACCCAGAAGAACTGAGCCTGGGGGCCAGGGGATCCCTCTCGGCCATGGATAGCGACAGCCAGGTGGATCTGGATGAGTTGAGCCAGTTCTTTGCAGAAGGGGAAGCGCCCCAAGAAGAACCCCCCTTGGATCTTGCCACCTTCCTGGAGGACACAGAAGCTTTGCAAGCGAGCAGCCTGGCGGAAGTGCCCGTGTCTGAGCCAGAGCCGCCGGTTGCCGCACTGGAGGAAGAAAATGCCCTCCAGCCTGCGGAGGACGATCTGGAAAGCCAGTTGGCCAGCCTGTTTGCAGAGGATGAATCCTTAGCCGTTCCTGTTGGCGAGGCCGAGACCCCAGAGGAAGAGGCGCTGGAAGCTGCTCCGGCTCCCCGTTTGGACGATTTGGCCGCCCTCTTCGACGCTGCCGAGCCGGCGGTAACCCCTGAGCTAGAAAAGGCTATCGCCCCCCTTGTGGGATCCCCTGCAGCCGCGAGCGGCGAGGCTGCTGACGACTTTGCAGCCCAGCTGGAATCGCTCCTGGGCGATCTCGAGGTTCCTGCCCAAGCACCTGCCGCTGCTCCTACACCTTCACCATCTGTTGCTGCTCCCGCTCCGGCGGCAACTGGGCCGACTTCACGGCGAACTGCTGCCCTCAGCAACCCTGTGATGCGGGTGGAGGTGCGCCACCTCGACTCCATCAACAACCTGGTGGGAGAGTTGGTGGTCATCCGCAACAGCATGGAGCAAAACCAAACCCGTCTGCGCCAGTTTCTGGATGGCCTGTTGGGCCGTGTGCAACAGCTAGGGGATCTGGGCCAGCGCATGCGGGATCAGTATGACCGCTCCTTGCTGGAATCGGCTTTGTTCTCCAGCCGCAGCAGCTCAGCCTATGGCGGCACGGTAACGGTGGGCTTCGGTCGAAATGGGGAGGGGTCCAGCCGAGGAAGGCGGAGTCATTCCTCCGGCCAAGAGTTCGACAAGCTGGAGATGGATCAGTTTACGGCCTTCCACGCTCTGGCCCAGGAGATCATTGAGCTCATCGTGCGGGTGCGCGAGTCCTCCTCCGACATCGAGTTTGCCGTGGATGAGGCCGAGCAGATCACCCGCCAATTCCGGCAGGTAACCACCCAACTGCAAGAGGGCCTGAACCGGGCGCGCATGGTGCCCTTCTCGCAAGTTGCCGATCGGTTGCCCCGCGCCATTCGGGATCTCTCCATCAAAACGGGCAAGCAGGCCAGCCTGGTGGTGGAAGGCCGTGACACGCTCATCGACAAGGCCATCCTGGAGGAGCTCTATGACCCCATGACCCACTTGGTGAACAACGCCCTGGTACACGGGATCGAGACCCCTGAGGAGCGGCGGCGGGCGGGCAAGCCCCCTGAGGGCAAGATCACCGTCAAGGCCTTCTATCAGGGCAACCAAACCATCATCATCGTCTCGGACGATGGCGCCGGGATCCCGGTGGAGAAGGTCAAGGCCAAGGCCCAAAGGCTGGGGCTGCTGTCGGAGCAAGCCGACGAAGACGAAGTGTTCAACGTTCTCTTCCACCCCGGCTTCAGCGTTCGCGAGGCCAGCGAGGTGGACGATCTGGCCGGGCGGGGGGTTGGCTTGGATGTGGTGCGCCGCAACATCACCGATCTGCGCGGCAGTATCCAAGTGGATTCTGTGCGGGGCAAAGGAACCACCTTCACCATCCGCCTCCCCCTCACCCTGAGCATCTCCAAGGCCATGGTGTGTGTCAGCGACAAAGCCCTGATCGCCTTCCCCCTGGATGGCGTGGAGGAGATGCTGGATGTTCCTGCCGACGAAGTTCAGCCGGATGAGCAGGGGCGGCCCTCGATTCTCTGGCGGGATCAGCGCCTTCCCTTCCAGCCCCTCTCGAATCTGCTGGCCTACAGCCGCAGCCACAGCCGCAGCCGTTCTGAGGTGTACAGCATCACTCAGGATGAGGGCATCATTCCCATTGTCATCCTGCAAAGTGCCGGCCAGTATGTTGCCCTGCAGGTGGACAGCTTCGTGGAAGAGCAGGAAATCGTGATCAAGCAACTGCGCGGGCCTGTGCCCAAGCCGCCGGGCATTTCTGGGGCAACGGTGTTGGGGAACGGGCGGGTGCTGCCGATTGCCGACATCATCGAGCTGGTGGACATAGCCCACGGTCGCCGTCGGGATCTCAACCGCTTCTGGCTGGATCACCGGGATGAGGAGCCGACCCCGGAAGAGGTGCGTCAGACCACGGTGCTGATCGTGGACGACTCGATCACCGTTCGGGAGCTGCTCTCGATGTCTTTCCAGAAGGTGGGCTACCGGGTGGAACAGGCGCGGGATGGCCAGGATGCCTGGGAAAAGCTGCGCGGCGGCCTGCCCTGCGACCTCATCTTCTGCGACATCGAGATGCCGCGGATGGACGGCCTAGAACTGCTCACCCGCCTGCGGGAAGACAGCAACTTCAAGCATCTCCCGGTTGCCATGCTCACCTCGCGGGGGGCAGAACGGCACCGGCAAACAGCACGGGAGCTGGGAGCAACTGCCTACTTCACCAAGCCCTATCTGGAAGAGGAGCTGCTCAGCGCTGCTGCCCGCATGTTGAGGGGGGAACAGTTGTTGGCGCCCAACCCAACTTCCTAATCGCGACAGCGGTGCGGTTCCCGTTCAGTGTGGCGCAGCAACATAGGGTGCTGTAGGCATGGCACTCTTGTATCAGCGGGTGCCGAACAGGCGATCCCCTGCATCTCCTAGGCCGGGGAGGATGTAGCCGTGCTCGTCTAGGCCATCGTCTACAGCAGCGGTATAAATCGGCACATCCGGGTTCTGTTTGTGGAAATATCGGATCCCTTCTGGGGCGGCCACCAGGCAGATGAAGCGGATCGACTGGGGTCGGGTTTGGCGTAGGCGCGCTACAGCCGCTGCTGCCGAATGGCCGGTGGCCAACATTGGATCCACCACCAGCACCTCACGATCTTCGATATCGGTGGGCACCTTGAAGTAGTACTCGATGGGGATCAGGGTATGGGGATCCCGATATAGGCCGATATGCCCCACCCGTGCTGATGGGATCAGCTCCAGCATGCCGTCGAGGAGCCCTTGGCCGGCCCGCAGGATGGAGACAAGCACCAACTTTTTCTCTGCCGCCAACATCGGCGCCAACATTGGGGCCATCGGGGTTTGAATGGGCTGTAGCTTGAGGGGCAGATCGCGGGTCACCTCGTAGGCCATCAAGAGGCTGATCTCCCGCATCAGCGCTCGGAAGTCGGCGGTTGTAGTTTCAACACGGCGCATGAGGCTGAGCTTGTGCTGCACCAGAGGGTGATCGATGGTAATCACCTGGGCCACCATGCTGTGCTCCTGAGATAATCGGGATCCCGTGATGGATGTCAGAATAGCAGAAGCGCTTGCCCCCCCGGTGGGCCGAAGGCTTTGTCTGCTTGCTGTTGTCAAGGGGAGTAATCCGTGCAGATCCGCTTTGCTGTGGTGAGCGATCCCCACGTCACCCTCCCTTCCACCCTTTGGGATCACCCCAGCCGATTTCACCTGGTAGAGGTGAGCATCCCGGCTCTGGAACAGGTTTTGCAGCATCTGGTGCAGTTGCCTCTGGATTTTCTGCTGTTGCCGGGGGATCTGACCCAGCATGGGGAGCCGGAAAACCATGCATGGCTGGCAGAGCGGCTGGCTCGACTGCCCTTTCCGGCTTTTGTGGTGCCCGGCAACCACGATGTGCCCCAGCCCGAGGCCAGCGGGCGCTCTATTGGTTTGGCGGATTTTCCCCGCTACTACCGAGCTTTTGGCTACGAGGATGGGCAGTCTTTGGATTACAGCCGGGTTCTGCGGCCAGGGATCCGTTTGATCGGCCTCAATTCCAACCATTTTGATGCTCAGGGTCAATTGGTGGGGTGTCTAACCCCAGAACAACTGACCTGGCTGGAGAAAGAATTGGCGGCAGCCGAGGAAGAGCTGGTGCTGCTGATGGTGCACCATAATGTGGTCGAGCATCTGCGCGGCCAGTCTCTCCATCCCTGGGGGCGTCGCTACATGCTGGAGAATGCCTCTCAGTTGCGGCGGCTGCTGCAAGCTTATGGGGTGCAACTGGTGTTCACCGGACATCTGCACATCCAGCACATCGCCCGACGAGGGGGGGTTTACGACATTACCACCGGCTCTTTGGTCAGCTTTCCCCACCCCTACCGCCTTGTCGAGATCCGGTCGGATCGAGAGACCGGAATCCAAGTCCATATCCAGAGCTACCGGGTGGGATCCCTGCCGGATTGGCCCGATTTGCAGGCGTTCTCGCGAGAATGGATGGCCCAGCGCAGTGAACCAGCGGTGGTTAAGTTTTTAACCTCCGCACCGCTGAATTTGCCTTTGGAACAGGCACAAGCCTTGGCCCCACAATTGCGCTACTTTTGGGCAGCGGTGGCTGCCGGGGATCCAGACCTCACTTTCCCAGACTTTCCCCAGCCAGCAGGCCGATTTCTGGAGCGTTTCAGCCGTTGCTTTCGCTGCCCGCCTGATAACCAGGCCCAGTTTCGTTTGATTTCGATTTTCTCTTTTCCAATTTCTAAGGATCCCCCCGAAGGGGGAACAAAAAAGTCTTCCTGGAAGGGAAGATCCTAATCCCCAAGTTTCCAATTTCTAGGGATCCCCCCGAAGGGGGAACCTTGCAACACAGTCGGTCTACCCGAATTGGGTTAGACTTGATCGTTTCCAATTTCTAGGGATCCCCCCGAAGGGGGAACGAAAGGGAGGTTTGTTATGGAACGTATCGTACTCGTGTTTCCAATTTCTAGGGATCCCCCCGAAGGGGGAACTGTTGAAGAAGGAGATTCATCCGGCTTTCAACACGTTAGTTTCCAATTTCTAGGGATCCCCCCGAAGGGGGAACTAGAGCTGCATTCATGCCATCCTCCTCCCTTATTCAGGGACTAACGTTTCCAATTTCTAGGGATCCCCCCGAAGGGGGAACACCCTCTTACTTTTCCAGATCAACCAAGACAACAAGTTTCCAATTTCTAGGGATCCCCCCGAAGGGGGAACTTAGAAGAGCTGGAAGAATATAGAGACGAGGGATCCGTCGTTTCCAATTTCTAGGGATCCCCCCGAAGGGGGAACTGCAAATTCACTGTAGGTTTGGCTGTTCCTTCAAAAAGTTTCCAATTTCTAGGGATCCCCCCGAAGGGGGAACACCGTTGGCCCTTCGTACAGCCCTTTGTCAGGACTGTAGTACAGTTTCCAATTTCTAGGGATCCCCCCGAAGGGGGAACATGGAAATAGCTGAGCTATTTCTCCAAAGTCATCCTGTTTCCAATTTCTAGGGATCCCCCCGAAGGGGGAACACCATCCGGGAAGCTCTCCGGATGGTCCAGCTAATCTAGTTTCCAATTTCTAGGGATCCCCCCGAAGGGGGAACGCGATGCAAATCTTCTCCGCCGGGGGCTTTGTGCAATGGTTTCCAATTTCTAGGGATCCCCCCGAAGGGGGAACAACTCAATGACAAACAAATTCAGTTGGCTAAGAGCTGGCTGTTTCCAATTTCTAGGGATCCCCCCGAAGGGGGAACGGATGTAGAAAGAAACGGCTATAAAGCCGCCCTTGAGGTTTCCAATTTCTAGGGATCCCCCCGAAGGGGGAACACGGCTGGTTACCAATAGTCTGCGTGAGACCGATGAGTTTCCAATTTCTAGGGATCCCCCCGAAGGGGGAACCTGTCTGAATAACCGAGACACCAATCTTCAAACCTCGGTGAGTTTCCAATTTCTAGGGATCCCCCCGAAGGGGGAACGGATACATTTCCGTCTCGTTTTACGTTCCTGATTTGGAACAGTGTTTCCAATTTCTAGGGATCCCCCCGAAGGGGGAACAGACCTACAACGGGAATATAGCAAGTTGGTTGCACTTAGAGGTTTCCAATTTCTAGGGATCCCCCCGAAGGGGGAACAAGGGTCAGCTAAGATGATCTTTTAAAAAAGTTTTAAAAGTGTTTCCAATTTCTAGGGATCCCCCCGAAGGGGGAACTTGAAAATCTACTCCTTTGGAGGCTAGTCATGTCTTGTGTTTCCAATTTCTAGGGATCCCCCCGAAGGGGGAACGCTCGAGGTACTCTACTTCATTGGTATACACCTTGTGGTAGTTTCCAATTTCTAGGGATCCCCCCGAAGGGGGAACCCCGCGAGGATAGATCGAACGAGTTTGGCCTATACACCTCATGTTTCCAATTTCTAGGGATCCCCCCGAAGGGGGAACTTCAAATGGTTGTATCTATATTGACATACCTATATTTTGTTTCCAATTTCTAGGGATCCCCCCGAAGGGGGAACTGCACGTCGTTGGGTTAGCCAAATCGAGGCCGTAATCAAGGGTTTCCAATTTCTAGGGATCCCCCCGAAGGGGGAACTTCCAGGAGAGGTTGTAGCTGTTACTTTAATAGCTCTACGTTTCCAATTTCTAGGGATCCCCCCGAAGGGGGAACGGGTGGGTAATGGGGGCACTTTGGAGCCCAAAGATTTACGTTTCCAATTTCTAGGGATCCCCCCGAAGGGGGAACCAAAAATGACGGGCTCGTCGTCGTATTCCGGGTCCAGGATGTTTCCAATTTCTAGGGATCCCCCCGAAGGGGGAACTTCGGCGAGCAGAACCACCAGTCGGTGGAGGGTAAGACTGTTTCCAATTTCTAGGGATCCCCCCGAAGGGGGAACACCTCAGTGACTTAGACGCCAAGTATACCAAAGAACAAGTTTCCAATTTCTAGGGATCCCCCCGAAGGGGGAACATCCACGATGCGGGGGTGTTCTACCCCTGCAATTGCGTTTCCAATTTCTAGGGATCCCCCCGAAGGGGGAACTCCACCCCTATTAAAGCCAAGCAGGGCAAGGGATGCAAGACCCGTTTGCGAGGGATCCGGAAAAAAGGGGGCAAAAAGAGTTTCGGCGAGGGGGTTTTGGGGCCGGAAAGCCTTGTGGCACAAGGCGTCGAGGGATCCGACGAAAGAATAGGCTTTTCCGAGATTTTGAGGGACGCTCGCAGAGGCGTTGATACCGTTTTGGTGTTCTTTTGGAAACATCAGGATCCCTGAGGTTTGGCTAGGCTATCTGTTGGCAGGTGGCGAGCTCCTGCTAGGGTTGCTCGATATGGGAGCGAGGCTCCAGGTGGATGAGGATCCGCGCCGGCCCGTAGCGCCCTTGCAGGAGGTGTTCGACTTCCTCAGTGAGGCGGTGGGCGGACTCAATGTCCTGTGGCTCCACCACCAGGTGCATCTCGATAAAGACCATTTCCCCTGGGATGCCGCGGGAAGTGATGTCATGGCAGTCGAGCACGCCTGGCACGCTCAGGATCAGATCCCGCAGGGCCTCGGCAGGGATCGCCACCCGATCTGTGAGGTAGGGAAGATTCTCCTGCAGCACTTCCCAGCCGCTTCGGAGCACCAGCAGCGCCACCGGCAAAGCCAGGGCTTGATCCAACCAAGGGATCCCCCAATAATGCATGCCGGCCAACCCCAGCAACACCGTCAGCGTCACCCCAACGTCGCTGAGGGTATGGCGCGCATCGGCCAACAGCAGCGAGCTGGACAGAGCTTTGCCCCAGCGGTGCTCGTAGAGGGTGACAAAGACATTAATGCCCAGCACGCCCACCATCATCCCCAAGGTCAGCTCATCGATCTGCAGGTGGGGCTGGGGCTCCCAAAACCGCTCCACGGCTGTGCGCAGGATCTCCAGGCTGGCCATCCCCAAAAAGGCGGCGATCCCCAGCGCTCCAATGGCTTCAAACTTGCGATGGCCGTAGGGATGGTCGTCATCGGGCTCTGGCGAAGAAAAGCGCACGGCCACCAAGCCCAAAATGTTGCTGGCGCTGTCGGTGGAGCTGTGCAGGGCATCGGCAATTAGGCTTAGGGATCCCGTCGTCAGCCCCAGGATTAACTTGATCAGAAACACCAGGACATTTAGCCCTAGCGTGACGTACAGCACCCTCTGCACTTGGCGCTGACGGCGGCTGGCTATGGCAGCAGAATCCAGAAAGCTCACTGCAGCTCGGGCGGGGATCCACAGATATCCCGCTTTATTCTGTCACCGACCTCAATAGGGGTAAGGGAGGGTACCCTAAAAGCAAGCTGCTAAGGCTTAGTCAAGTGGCCGCCGATTGGGGAGCGAACTCTGAGTATGCACGTTGCTGTGGTAGGCGCTGGCTATGTGGGCCTGGTAACAGGGGCTTGCCTGGCTCACCTAGGAAATAGCGTTATCTGTGTGGACAACAACCCCGCCAAGATTGAAGGGCTGCAGCGGGGTTGCCTGCCCATCTACGAGCCCGGCCTGGAAGAGCTGGTGCGGGAGGGAACTGCGGCGGGTCGGCTGCACTTTACCACCGATCTGGGCCTTGGGATCCAGGCCAGCGAGGTGGTGTTTATTGCCGTGGGCACCCCGGCCCTGCCCAGCGGGGATCCCGATCTGCGCTACGTGGAAGCAGTGGCGCGGGAAATTGGCCAGCATCTGGACGAGCACTATCGAGTCATTGTCAACAAATCCACTGTGCCCATTGGCTCTGGGGACTGGGTGCGCATGCTCATTTTGGACGGGGCCGCCGAAGCCGCCAAGCAGCGGCTGAGCAGCCGAGAAGTGGGGAGGGATCCTGAGGCCAGATCTCTCACCTTAGAGCTCTCCCCTTGGACGCCGCAGTTTGACGTGGTGAGCAACCCCGAGTTTCTGCGGGAGGGCAGTGCCATCCAAGATACCTTCTACCCGGATCGCATTGTGATTGGCTCCAACAGCCCCCGCGCCATTGAAATCATGCGGCAGCTGTATGAACCCATCCTCAACCGCCAGCAGGGCCTGCAAGGGGATCCCGTGCCTTTGCTGGTGACCGACCTGGCTTCTGCCGAAATGATCAAGTATGCCGCCAACGCCTTCCTGGCCACCAAGATTAGCTTCATCAACGAAATGGCCAACATCTGTGAGCGCACCGGCGCCGACATCACCCAGGTGGCAGAAGGGATCGGCCTAGATAGGCGCATTGGCCGCGCCTTTCTCAACGCCGGCATAGGGTGGGGCGGAAGCTGCTTCCCCAAAGATCTGGCGGCTCTTATCCAAACCGCTGCTGACTACGGCTATGAGGCCAAGCTGTTGCAGGCCACGGTGGAGGTTAACCGAGAACAGCGGCAGCGCCTGGTGGAAAAGCTGCAGCAGGCCCTCAAGGTGCTCAAGGGAAAAACCGTTGGCCTACTGGGTCTGACGTTTAAACCCCACACCGACGACCTGCGGGATGCCCCTTCCCTGACCTTAATCGAGCAGCTCCACCGCCTTGGGGCAAAGGTGAAGGCGTATGATCCCGTTGTGTCCGCCTCGGGGATGCGGGAGGGGCTAGCCCATGTGGTGGTGGAAACGGATGTGTTTCGCCTGGCCCAAGATTGCGATGCCCTGGTGCTGGTGACGGAGTGGCCGGAGTTTTTGTCGCTGGATTACCGACGGATTGCAGAGCTGATGCGGCGGCCCTTGCTCATCGATGGCCGTAACTGTCTGGATCGGGAGGCAGTGCGGCAGGCGGGCATAACCCTCATCGGAGTGGGCTGGTAGGCGCTGGGGAAATCAGGGGAAATCATGAAGATCCTGGTTACAGGTGGCCTGGGATTTATTGGATCCCACTTGGTAACCCGCCTTCTGCAAGAAGGCCACTGGGTCATTTGTCTGGATAACGGCTACACGGGCCGGCAGCTCAATGTCCAGGCCCATCTGGACAACCCCGCCTTTCAGCTCATCTGGCACGACGTGGCGGATCCCTTGCCGCCCGCTTTGGCAGAGGCTGGGATCCAGCAGATCTACCACCTGGCCTGCCCCGCTTCTCCCCCCCACTACCAAGCGGATCCCATCCGCACCATCCGCACCAGCCTCTGGGGCACCTACCACCTGCTGCAACTGGCCCAGAAAACGGGAGCGAGGTTCCTGCTGGCCTCGACTTCAGAAGTGTACGGGGATCCCCAAGTGCATCCCCAACCGGAAGACTACTGGGGCCACGTCAACCCCATCGGCCCGCGGGCCTGCTACGACGAATCCAAGCGCTTGGCGGAAACCCTCACCTTCGACTGGCAGCGGCAATACCAGACGGAGATCCGGGTGGCCCGCATCTTCAACACCTACGGCCCTGCCATGCGGGAGGACGATGGCCGCGTGGTGAGCAACTTTATCGTCCAGGCCCTGCGCGGGGATCCCCTGACGGTCTATGGGGATGGATCCCAGACCCGCAGCTTTTGCTACATCTCCGACCTGGTGGAAGGCTTGATCCGGCTGATGAACAGCCCCTACCCCGGACCCTTTAACTTGGGCAACCCAGAGGAGTTCACCATCCTGGAGCTGGCCCAGCAGGTGCTCGCCCTCACCGGCAGCCCTTCTCCCATCGTTTACCGGCCTCTGCCGACGGACGATCCCAGACAACGGCAGCCGGATATTGGCAAAGCCCGCGCCCTCTTGGGGTGGGAACCTCGGATCCCTTTGCAGGTTGGGCTGCAACAGACCATCCCTTACTTTCGTCAGCGGCTGGGGCTGGACTAATCATCAGGTGCTCCCGACAACCCCAACCCGTTTGAGAACCATTTTCGCCTCAGCTCGATTGACCTGGGTGAATGGCTGCCAGCGGCTCCAGTTGGCGGGCTTGCTGTTGTAGCCGACTCACCAACTGCCGACATACCACTTCACACAGCTCAAAGCACATGGGATCCGCAATTTGGTAATAAACACTCACCCCCTTGGGCTGACGGCTGACGATCCCTGCCTGGGTCAGGATCTTGAGGTGCTTGGAAACATTGGCCTGGCCCATACCCGTAGCTTCCAAGATTTGGGTGACGTTCTTGGGCCCCGAGCGCAACTGACACAGGATCTGCAGGCGGCTGGGTTCCGCCAAAACCTTGAAGTACTCTGCCACGCTGTCGAGAACCTGCGGCGTCAGGATCGTGCGACACTTATTCACATCCGCTCTGCTCACCGGCTTTTCCCCAATCAACAAACCTGCTTGCGCCGTTCGTCAACTTGATTTTAATTTTAACACTAGATAGTTATATAGTGTTCCTAGAAAGCCCAAGTTCACGTCGGGCTTTCGATACCAGACAGGAGGGCACTATGCTATTTCGCCAACTGTTCGACGCAGAAACAAGCACCTACACCTATTTAATCGCGGATCCGGCAACCCGCGAGGCCGCCCTGGTGGATCCGGTACTGGAGCAGGTGGAGCGGGATTTGAAGTTGATTCGGGAATTGGGTCTAACCTTGAAGTACTGCCTGGAAACCCACGTTCACGCGGATCACATCACGGGAACCGGGAAGCTGCGGGAACTGACCGGTTGCCAAGGGGTGGTGCCGGTACAGGCTAAGGCTCAGTGTGCAGATCGTTTCATCGGTCATGGGGAAACGCTGCAAGTGGGATCCGTCGTCATTGAAGCCATCGCTACCCTGGGCCACACCGACAGCCACATGACCTACCGCGTGAATGGGGATCGCGTCCTTACCGGAGATGCCCTGCTGATCCGCGGCTGTGGGCGCACGGATTTCCAAAGCGGGGATCCCGGCCTGATGTACGACCATGTTACCCAGCACTTGTTTACGCTGCCCGATGAGACGCTGGTCTATCCTGGCCACGACTATCGCGGGCACACCGTCTCCACCATTGGCGAGGAGAAGCGCTGGAACCCGCGCTTTGTGGATCCGGAAACGGGCAACCTGCGTTCCCGTGAGAGCTTCATTGCCCTCATGAACAGCCTCAACCTGCCCCAGCCGAAGAAGATCCAGGAAGCGGTGCCGGCCAACGAGCAGTGCGGCCAAGTGGCAGCCGCGGTTTAGTGGGGCAAACCCTCTTGGGTGGGAGAGCCTGGCTGTAAAGCCTGCGGGGCTAGCTAGACTTCTCTGAGCTGGCGGGTCAGAAGGGGGAGGGTTGAGAGTGGATCCAGAAAGCCTCTATGAGAAGGATTTCTATGCTTGGACTCAGCAACAAGCTCAATTTCTGCGGGAGCGGGCTTGGGAGAAGCTAGACCTGCCCCATTTGATTGAGGAGATGGAATCGTTGGGCAGGCAACAGCGGCAAGAGCTGCGCAACCGGCTGGGGGTTTTGGTGGGGCACCTCCTGAAATGGGAGTATCAGCCGCAGGCTAGATCTGTAAGCTGGCTTCTCACCCTACAGGTGCAGCGGCAGGAAGTTCTGGATCTGCTGGAGGAAAGCCCAAGACTGAGGCCCTATTTGCCGGAGGCCATCGCCAAGTCTTACCTGAGGGCGCTCCAGCTAGCCCTGGAAGAGACCAAGCTGCCCAGAAAGACTTTTCCCAAGACGTGTCCTTACGCTCCCGAGCAAATCCTGGATAGCCAGTTTTACCCTGGCGAGCCCAGCAGGTTGCTTGAGGAAGAAGGTTAGTTACCCGAGGAGGAAACCAATGACTGTAGCCCGACAAAATCCTACGCCTTCCGCTCAGCAGGAACGGGATCCCCGTCTCAAGGAGATCGATGCCCTGACCATAAGACAGTGGCTGGATCAGGGGCGAGTCCAGCTCATTGATGTGCGGGAGCCGGGAGAATATGCCGATGAGCGGATCCCGGGGGCCATCAACATGCCCCTATCTACCTTTGACCCGGCCAAAGTGCCTGCTTCCACGCCAGAGAAGCCGGTGGTGTTGCACTGCCGCATGGGCAGCCGCTCCATCCGCGCCGGTTGTCAGTTGCTAGACCGCGGCTGGCCGGAGGTCATTAGCCTCAAGGGAGGGATCGAGGCTTGGAAAGCGGCCAAGCTGCCCGTTACCCGCACCCAAAATGCGCCCATCTCCATCATGCGGCAGGTGCAGATTGCAGCGGGATCCCTGGTGCTCACCGGAACCCTTCTGGGGGCCTTTGTCAACCCCTGGTGGCTGCTGCTGAGTGGCTTTGTGGGCGCCGGGCTGGTGTTTGCGGGTGTAACCAACACCTGTGGCATGGCTCTGCTCTTGGCTCGCATGCCCTGGAACCGAGGTCAGGCGCTATGAGTGGGATCCCTTCTACTTCCTCTGGGGGGCAAGGGATCCTGGCGCGGTACCTGCCCTTTGCTAAGGAGTCCCTTTGGGTCTTCCACTATCAACGATCAGATTTGCCGGGAGATCTGATCGCCGGCCTTGTGGTGGCCATTCTGTTGGTGCCCCAGAGCATGGCCTATGCCCTGTTGGCCGGGTTGCCCCCCCAAGTGGGCCTGTACGCCAGTATTTTGCCGGTGATCGTCTATGGACTACTGGGATCCAGCCGCGCCTTGGCGGTAGGGCCAGTGGCCATCATCTCCCTCTTGGTGGCGGCAGGGTTAGAGCCGCTGGCCGGTCGCGTCAGCGGGACGGAGTCCTTGCCGGGCAGCCCGGAGTATGGACAGTTGGCTTTGGGGCTGGCCTTGGAGGTGGGTCTGGTCCAGGGGGCCATGGGGTTGTTGCGGCTGGGGTTTTTGGCCAATTTCTTAAGCCACACGGTGGTGACTGCCTTTGGCAGCGCGGCGGCCTTGATCATCGGCTTCAGCCAGCTCCGCCACCTCCTGGGGGTCAAGATCGCCAATACGGAGTCCTTCTTGCTGTTGGTGCAGCGGCTGTGGCAAAGCCTGGACAAGGTGAACTGGGCAACCTTTGGCCTAGGGCTGCTGGCCGTATCCCTGCTGGTGTACGCTCAGCGAAAGTTGCCCCACCAACTGCGGCGTTGGGGTGTGCCTCCAGGTTGGGCCTTGATTTTGACCAAGGGGGCACCGCTAGCGGCTGTGCTCGTGACCAGCCTGTTGGTCTGGGGCCTAAACCTCTCGGAGAGGGCAGGGGTATCCGTTGTTGGCTCCATTCCTTCCGGGTTGCCCCCCTTGGGCTTTCCCTCGTTGAGCTGGGGACAGTGGACAGCGCTTCTGCCCACCGCCTTGGCCATCAGCTTGGTGGGCTTCACGGAAAGCTATGCTGTGGGGCAGTCCTTGGCCAGCCAGCGGCGGCAGAAGGTGGATCCCAACCAAGATCTGGTGGCTTTGGGGGCAGCCAACTTGGCAGCAGCTTGCAGTGGCGGCTATCCGGTAACGGGAGGCATCAGCCGGTCGGTGGTGAACTTTCAAGCAGGCGCCAACAGTGGCCTGGCCTCCCTAATCACCGGCCTGTTGGTGGCTTTGACGGTCATCTGGCTGATGCCACTGTTCACCTTCTTGCCCCAGACCACCCTGGCGGCCATCGTTCTGGTGGCGGTGCTGGCCCTGGTGGATTTTCACCCCCTGCTGCAAAGCTGGCGCTACGACCGCGGCGATGCCCTGGTTTGGTTGGTAACCTTTGCCAGTGTGCTGGGGATCGGAGTGGAGCAGGGGATCGGAATAGGGGTGTTAGTCTCCATCCTGCTCTTTCTTTGGCGGGCTAGCCGTCCTCACATTGCCATCGTGGGTCAGGTGCCCGGTACGGAGCACTACCGCAACGTGCAGCGCCATGAGGTGATTACCGATCCCCGTATCTTGGCAGTGCGGGTGGACGAGAGCCTGTTTTTTGCCAACGCAGCCTACTTGCAGGAGTATCTGCTGCGAGAGGTGGCGGCGCGACCCACAGTGGAGCAGGTGCTGCTCGTTGCCAGCGCCATCAACTTCATCGACGGCAGCGCTTTGGAAGTGCTGACCCAGTTGGTGGAACGTTTGCAGCAGGCAGGGGTGGGCTTTGCCATGGCCGAGGTGAAGGG
The DNA here is from genome assembly GCF_000013225.1 of Synechococcus sp. JA-2-3B'a(2-13). Lineage (NCBI taxonomy): Bacteria > Bacillati > Cyanobacteriota > Cyanophyceae > Synechococcales > Synechococcaceae > Synechococcus > Synechococcus sp. JA-2-3B'a(2-13). The sequence continues at coordinate 2,008,550 of NC_007776.1, read as the reverse complement.
GCCGGTAATGGATCGCCTCCAAAAGGCTGGGTTTGTGGAGAAAGTGGGCGCTGAGCGCTTCTTCCTCTCCACTCACCAGGCGATGCAAGCCCTCGGATCCCAGCAGAGCCTCAGTCAGGTGTCATCTTCCTGATCAGCACAAGGGGGGTTTGTTCAGCGGCATTGCCGGCGGGGTTCTTGCCCAGGGCTTGCTCCACCAGCTCCCGCTCTACGCCGGGGCTGGCTGCCAGGATCTTGACCTGCCCCAGATCGTTGGCATCCACGATGGCCACTTCGTAGCCCGTCTGCCGATGCAGATCCCCCACCAACTTGGCCGGATCCCGCGGCCCCAGCACGATGAACTGGTCATAGGGAGGCAGGGTGCCAGTAACGTCGTCGATGAGATCGGCCTGCTCCCCCGCCAGGGCATAAAAGACCCCCGGGATCCCCAGCAGTTTGGCCAGGGATCCCACCACAAAAGCCCACACCACCCGCCAGGCCCCGGAGCAGTCGATCAAAGTCTGCATCCCGTAGCAGCTTGAAAGACTGGTCTTGGAGGGGAAGAAGTAGCACAGGGTGCGGGCCAGCCAGCCGGGCTGCACCTGCAGGGGATGGCGGAAGTTGCCCTGGACAATAGCCACGGCGCTTTCCGAGATGGCCACCATATCGCCGGGCTGGATGTGAGGGCCTACATACCGCCGTAGCACCTCGGCCAAGTCATCGCTGGGGGTCAGCAGATGGGTGGGAACGGCGGCCCAAAGGAGGGATCCCTGCTGCTGCCAGTTCAGCTCCGGCAAGGGATCCACCTCTTGCAACGGCAGGATGAGGTGGCTGGTCTTGAGGGTGCGCCGCTGCCGCCCGTACTGAATGTAGTCCAGCTGGAGCCAGGCCGAGCGCAGATCCGCTAGCCCTTTCCCCTTCAGCTCGATCTCGACTTCTAGGCCAGTCTGGCTCTGGGGGGTGAGGATATAAGCCTGCCAGTAGTTGTCTTGCCGGGGGGGAAGATCCGGATGGCGAGAGCGCAGGCGTAGGCGGGTGTCAATGCCTTCTAGGGATCCGGCGCTGAGCAAATGCAGTCGCGGCTCCACCTGGGCCAAGGTGACCTCAAAGAGGGGGTTGAGGTTGCGAGCCACAAACTCCGCTTGAATGACCCAGTGCTCGGGGGTGTGGCGGCCTATGCCCCAGCCCTTGGGTTCCACCACCAGCTGGTCAGCGGGGCGGGTCTTGAGCCAGTAGAGCAAGCTGCCCAAACTCAGCAGCAACCCGGCCACTACCTGAGCCCAGCCCCAGGGATCCCACAGCCAACGCCAAGCCCCCCATAGGCTGAGTCCTACCCCGGCCAGCACTGTGGCCAATACGCCACGATTCACCATGCTGCTACTTGTTGCCATTGGGATCCCACTCCTCCAAGTCCTTAAACCCTGCTAAAGTCTGCCCCTTTGTCCACCACAACACCCTAGACTACGGGTACGCTCTAGCTCTTCTCCTGAACCCTAGCCATCCTACCGGGAAACCGAAGCAGGCCGTAGCGGGATCCCTACCTAATTTTTAGTCTCAAACAGTTAGCTTACAAATAGATTTCATTTCAGGCTTTTCAGAACACTCTGGGAGTTTCCTATGGCGCACAAACAGCAATTCAAAAGTTTTGCCGACATGATTCAGGGATCCAAAACCCCGATCCTGGTGGATTTTTATGCTTCCTGGTGCGGCCCTTGTCAGGTTATGGCGCAAGTGTTGGAGCAGGTAAAACCTCAGGTGGGGGATGCGGTTACTTTTGTGAAGGTTGACACCGAAAAGTACCCAACCATCGCTGCTCGCTGGGGCATTCAAGCGGTGCCAACGCTGATCCTCTTCAAAGATGGGAAGCCGATTGACCGCATTGAGGGGCTGTTGCAGCCGCGGGCCCTGTTGGAGCGGTTGCGGGCGCAGGTTAACTAAACCTGTAAGCTAGGTGAACTTTTCTGGATCCCCCGTGCAACTGCCGCTTCTGCAGGTTCACCTGCCGGGTGAAGTGCCCTACCGCACTGCCTGGGCTTGGCAGCAGGCAAGACTGGCCCATATGATCCGGGATCCCCAGTTGCCGGACGGATTACTGCTGCTCACCCATCCTGCGGTTTACACCTTGGGGGCAGGAGCCGATCCCAAGTTTCTCAAGAGCCTTTCTCAGCCGATAGGATCCCCGGCTATCCACCCGGAATCTCCTTCTGAACAAGAGCCGGAAATCCTACGGGTGGAGCGCGGCGGCGAAGTGACCTACCATGGGCCGGGGCAGTGGGTGGGCTATGCGATGCTGAACCTAAAGCGCCACCGCCCAGATCTCCACGAGTACCTACGCCAGCTAGAAGAGGTGGTCATCCAGACCTTGGCCCACTTCGGCCTACAGGGGGAGCGGATCCCTGGCTTGACAGGAGTTTGGGTGCAGGGCCGCAAAGTGGCGGCCATCGGCATCAAGGTCTCCCGCTGGGTGACCTACCACGGCTTTGCCCTCAACGTCTGCCCGGATCTAGCTGCCTTCGAGGCCATCGTGCCCTGTGGGATCCCTGATCGCCCGGTGGGATCCCTGGTGCACTTTTGTCCGGAGGTAACGATGGCTGCCGTAGCTCCGGTGCTGGTGGAGTCGTTCTGTCAGGTCTTTGGGCTGCAGGCTCAGGCAGTTTCCCTGGCCGAGTGGTTGGGAGAGCCTCGGCTTTCTGACAAGTTGCTGGGAGAATCAACCGCTCAGACGCCTAAGCGCAAGTGAGGGGAAAGACCAGACAGGTTACCCAACTTCGAGGTGGCCCTAGGTTTAATCCAAGGGCGGCTACTCCACCCCCAACTGGCGCAGCAGTTGCTGCAGGATGGCCTGGTTGGCAAAGTTGCCACTCTTGGAGAAGAGAGCCAACGCCTGGCGAAAGTCGGCCATCGCCGCTTCTCGATCCCCCAACTGAAGATAGGCCACCCCGCGGCTAAAGTAGGCTTCTGGGATCCCTGCATTCAACTGAATGGCCCGCTCCGCATCGGCCAGAGCTTCTTCCGGCTGGCGCAACTGGTTGTAGACGTAGCTGCGGTTCACATAGGCCGGCGCATAGCTGGGATCCAACTGCACCGCCCGATCCAGATCCGACAGGGCAGCCACGGGATCCCCCCGCAGCAACTTGAGGGATCCCTGCCAGTTGAACTCGGAAGCGGTGTTTGGGGCCGAGGTCTTCTCAGGAGGAGGTGGGAAGGCAGGCAAAGAGATGGCAGGGGCAGGAGCGAGGAATGCTGCCAAGAAACCTATCAGAGCTATCCTTCCCCATCGACACTTGATTGTGCTCCGCACCGCTAATGACGTCCTGATACATTTACGCTGAACACTGCTGAACATCACTGTTCAACTATGCAGCGATAGCATTCTGTTTGTTTCCAAACAGAATGGCGGTATCCCGCAAAGCTTTGAGTAGAATACCCAAAGCGCAGTTTCCGTGTCGTCTTACTACCAATTTTCTGCTTTGCTTTGGCTACCATGTTGGCAGACTCGAAAGTAAACAGAAAGATCAACTGGTAGTAATCCGTACTGAACATATTATACATTATTTTCAGTATAGTTGAGCTTATTATTGACTAGAGTCATGCTCTTCGGATCCCGAACTAGTTCAATATAGACCGTCGGCGAGAGGGGCAACCCCCTGCACTTAACTTGCAAGGGGTGCGGGGAGCTACAAGTTCCGCGCTCTGGCGGGAAAGTCAGGGTCGAGATACCGACTCCTCTGCCAAGTCGTTCTGTGACGCGGGGCAGGAATGCCCAATGGCAAGGTTGGGAGGCCCAAGCTCTATTGGCTAGAGTGAGGGCGGGGGGATGTTACAAGGAAAGCTTCTGGAATAGATGAGCCACCGGCAGGGCAAATCCTGGAATAACCTCTTCACCTTCTAGAAGATCAACCGATTTCAGGAGGCGGTCAGGCTCTTGAGAGCTGCGATACACCAGGACGTAGTGCTCGCTGGGGTGAACCAGCCAAACCAGGCGGCTGCCATTTTCAAAGTACTCCACCAGCTTGTCATGAATTTCTTCAACCGTATTGCGGGGGGAAAGCACTTCAACAGCCAGATCTGGAGCGCCTTCCAAAAATCCTGTGGGCAGTTCAGCCATGCCCTGCAAGCGTTCTTTAGCAAAAAAAGAGATGTCAGGGGAGCGCCAATTTCCACTCTTCATCTTAAAAGCAGTGCTGGAATCTAAAACGATCCCCAGCTTGTTGGACAAAACGTAGGGGGTCAAAGCTGCCAATAGGAGGCTGCAGACATAACCATGGAGTGCCCCCGCGCTTCCCATATCAATTGGCTTCCCATCAACAATCTCGTAGCGATGTCCCTCCCTGGACAACGCCATGAATTCTTCGGCTGTCCAAGCTCTTTTTCCCTGAGTTGGCACAGCTCCGACGGTCATCTGCAAACTCCTTGCTGCTCCTTCGACACCGCAAGCCAAGCCCGCAGGGATCCCCCAGCGGCTTTTCCTCGAGGGGGGACGCCAAAGGCTAAAATAGCCTAGCTCATCCTACTGTACCGACGGAAAAGGCACCTTGATCGAGCGCTACACTCTGCCCGAAATGGGCCAGATTTGGTCCACTGCCCACAAGCTCCAGACCTGGCTGCAGGTGGAGCTGGCTGTCTGTGAAGCGCAAGCGGAGCTGGGGCGGATCCCGCAAGAAGCCCTGCAGGAGATCAGAGCCAAAGCCGCCTTTGACCCGGCGCGGGTTTTGGAAATTGAGGCGGAAGTGAAGCACGATGTTATTGCCTTCTTAACCAACCTCAACGAGCACGTGGGCGAGGCAGGGCGCTACATCCACCTGGGCCTGACCAGCTCGGATGTGTTGGATACGGCCCTGGCCCTGCAGCTTGTGGCCTCGGTGGAGATCTTGCAAGCCCGCCTGGCCGACCTCATCGCTGCTATCCGCGACCAAGCTCGGCAGCACCGCTACACCCTCATGATCGGCCGCACCCACGGTGTTCACGCCGAGCCGATTACCTTTGGCTTTAAGCTGGCAGGGTGGCTGGCCGAGTGCCTGCGCCACCAAGAGCGCCTAGCTCGCCTGCGGGAAGTGGTGGCGGTGGGCAAGATCTCTGGCGCCGTGGGCACCTACGCCAACGTGCCTCCCCAGGTGGAGCAGTTGGCCTGCGCTCGCCTGGGCCTGAAGCCCGATACAGCCTCGACACAGGTAATCTCGCGGGATCGCCACGCTGAATACGTGCAAACCTTGGCTCTGATTGGCTCTTCCCTAGAGCGCTTTGCTACTGAAATCCGCCACCTGCAGCGAACAGAGGTACTGGAGGCTGAGGAGTACTTTGCCCCCGGCCAAAAGGGATCCTCTGCTATGCCCCACAAGCGCAACCCCATCAAATCTGAACAGCTAACCGGGATTTCCCGCCTCCTGCGGGGGTATGCCCTTCCGGCTCTGGAAAACATTCCTCTTTGGCATGAGCGGGACATCTCCCACAGCTCCGTAGAGCGGGTCATCCTGCCGGATGCCTCCATCCTCTGCCACTATCTGTTGGTCAACATGGCGGAGCTGGTGGGCCAGCTGCAGGTTCACGCTCGCAACATGGAGCGCAATCTCAACCTCTACGGCGGCGTCATCTTCAGCCAGCAGGTGCTGCTGGCTTTGGTGGAGAAGGGCCTTAGCCGCGAGGAAGCCTACCGCCTGGTGCAGGAAAATGCTCACCGCGCCTGGAACCAGCCCGGCGGGGATTTCCGCGCCAATCTGCTGGCGGATCCCCGAGTGATGGCCCACCTCAGCGAGGCGGAACTGCAGGCTTGTTTTGATCCGCGGCGCCACCTAACCCATTTGGACGAGATCTTTGCCCGCTTGGGCATTTGAGGATCCCCTATGGTTTGGCAGCGGCAGCACGTCTTGGGCTTGGCGGATTTTACTCCCGAAGAATACCAGATGGTTTTGCAGACCAGCGCCAGTTTCCAGGAGGTGTTGACGCGGCGGTTGCCCAAGGTGCCCACCTTGCAGGGGAAGGTGGTGGTGACGCTGTTCTTCGAGCCTTCCACCCGCACCCGTACCAGTTTTGAGCTGGCGGCCAAGCGCCTTTCGGCAGATGTGCTCAACTTTTCCCCAGGCACCTCTTCCTTGAGCAAAGGGGAGACGCTTTTGGATACGGCCCGCACCTTTCTGGCCATGGGATCCGATCTCTTAATCGTTCGCCATGCCCAGGCAGGAGTGCCCCAACAATTAGCTGCCGAGATCGACCGCCGCGGATCCCCTGTGGGCGTTCTCAATGCCGGGGATGGACTGCACGAACATCCCACCCAAGGTTTGCTGGATTTGTTTACCCTCTGCAGCCATCTGGATCCCCGGCGTCCCCGTCTGGAGTTGCTGCAAGGGATCAAAATCGCCATTGTCGGCGATATTCTCCACTCGCGGGTGGCCCGCTCCGATATCTATGCCTTGGTGGCCGCCGGAGCTGAGGTTCACTTAGCCGGCCCTCCCACCCTATTGCCCAAAGATTTTGCCCAGTTTGTACCCGGCCACACGCTCCCTATCCATTGGCAGCTGGAGCCTGCCCTAGAAGGGGCGCGTTTTGTTATCACCTTGCGCCTGCAACAGGAGCGCATGGGCGAGTTCCTTCTCCCCAGCTTGCAGGAGTACCATCACTTCTTCGGCCTCACGCGGCAGCGGCTGCGCCTGTGCCACCCAGAGGTGAGGGTTTTACACCCCGGCCCGGTCAATCGCGGTGTGGAACTCAGCTCCGAGGTGATGGAGGATCCCGGCTTGAACCTGATTGAGCAGCAGGTCACCCACGGCGTGGCGGTGCGCATGGCCCTGCTGTACCTCATGGGGGGCGGGCGGATCCCAGCTTAGAGCCCAGATCTTTCTCTGCTCGGGGAACATGTAGAGCTGCCCCACGTCTGGAGTGTTGAAGTCCATCTCCTAGCTAATTCTCTCTGTCAAAACTGTCAAAAGTCGGAAGAAGCTCTGGCCAGAGCTTTTCCCGCCCTGCTGAAATCATGTCCAAGCTTGCCGAGAGGTGAGCAACATCTTTGTCTCAAATTTTACACATCTTGGATCTGGATCGAGTTTTTTTGCAGCCGTCCCAGCTTAGCTCTTATTCAAGTTGTGTCCGTTTGATTGGTTGTCAAATGAGATAGAAGTTCAGCAGCTAGACCTTTTCGCGGATCCTGGGCTCCAGGATCCTGATTTTGCTGAAATCCAAACTGGCCAAAACCACCAGATGGAAAATCAAGGTTTGGAAACGAGCCAGCACACTCAAAAATATCGATTTTTTCTCTTGACTTAACCCAAAGTTAACCTTTAGATATCCCTCTGTTAACTTTGAGGTTATAGGGTTGAAAATGTTGATTCGCCACAGATATTACCTATGCGAACCCTGCTTTCTGCTTTCTCCCTCACCGCTCTAACAGTAGGATTTCTAACAGCGACCTCGGCTCAAGCCCAAACCGTGCAAATCTCCGGGGCGGGCGCGACCTTTGCGGCTCCTTTGCTGCAACGTTGGTTTGACGCCTACAACCGCACCGTAGACCCCACTGTGCAAGTCAGCTATCAGTCTGTCGGTAGTGGTGCTGGCCTAGAGCAGGTGATCAATGGCACTGTGGACTTCGGCGCTTCCGAGGCGCCTTTCTCCGGTGCTCGCCTGGAAAGCTTCCGAGCTAAATACCGCTATGAGCCCCTACAGTTGCCTATGGCGGGAGGGTCCATCGAGTTTGCCTATAACCTGCCCGGCATTGAAGACGGAGAGCTCATCCTGAAGCGGAAAACCTACTGCGGCATCGTGACCGGCGAGATCACTCGCTGGGACGACATTCGCATCAAGGCCGAGAACCCACGCATAGCAAACAAGCTGCCACCCCTGGACATCACCTGGGTACACCGCTCTGATGGTTCTGGGACTACCTTTGTGTTCACCAACCACATCAGAACTGTCTGCCCTAATTGGACAGCCGGTGCTGGTACTTCTGTCGAGTGGCCTGTTGGCATTGGAGCCCAAGGGAATGAGGGCGTAGCCGCCACCATCAAGCAGGAGCCAGGGGCAATTGGCTACGTGAACCAGTCCTATGCCAAGCTGGAAAAGATGGCCACTGCTCGCTTGGAAAACAAAGCGGGCAACATTGTTGAGTTCTCGACTGAGGCAGCTACCTCGGCGCTGGATGCTCCCATTCCTGATAACTTTGCGCTGTTGGTGCCCGACCCTGAAGGGCCAAATGACTACCCAATCGTGGGCTTGTTCTGGGTGATGCTGTACCGCGAGTATCCCGATCAGCAGAAGCTGACCAAGCTGGTGGAGGCTCTGAAGTGGACCCAGGGGCCAGAGGGTCAAGCCATCACCAAGGAGCTGGACTACATCCCTATGCCTGAGGCGGCTATCCAGCGGATCTTTGCAGAGCTGGATGCCATCACCGTTAACCCCAATGCGGTGCGATGACTGGGTTGCAGCCTGAACTCCACTAGAGTGGAGCTGGTGGCCGGCTGAGGAGGCAGGTGAGGCTTTCTCGGTCGGCTGCTGGGGTTACCTTGCACGGTGGGATTTTTAGGAAAGATTTTGAACCGAAGATGATCATGGGAGAGAGGCTATGACTTCAGCGGCTACGGGTTATGGTTCACCACCAAACCCGGATATCGATGTTGACATTGAGAAAAAGGCGAGCCTGTCTCGGGCTGTTGATGTGGGCTTTGTCCGCCTGACGCTGGCCTTGGCAGGGTTTGCCGGCATTATCCTCATCTGGGTGATTCTTCAAACCACCGAAGCGGCTCTGCTGGCGATTCAGCAGTTTGGCTTGGGCTTCCTGGTTACTGCCCGCTGGAACCCGGTGGAAAACATCTACGGGGTGCTACCACAGATTTATGGCAGTTTGGTAACCTCTCTGGTGGCTTTGATTTTTGCCATCCCTCTGGGCATTGGCACTGCCATCTTCCTGACGGAAGGTTTTGCCCCCAAGTGGGTAACGGAGCCGATTGGCTTTGCCATTGAGCTGATCGTGGCCACTCCCAGTGTGGTGCTGGGGCTATGGGGGATCTTTGTGCTGATTCCAGCAGTGCGGCCCATCTTTCGAGCCATTAACCAGACGCTGGGTTGGATCCCTTTCTTGGGTGGCCCGGCTCCGCGGGGGCCCAGCTTGTTGATAGTGGCTATGGTGCTGGGGATCATGATCTCTCCCATCATCATCTCCATTACCCGCAGTACCTTTGAATCTCTACCACGCAGCCTAAAAGAGGGCGCTTTGGCTCTGGGGGCAACCCGCTGGGAGACCCTCTTAACGGTGATGATCCCTGCCGGCCTGTCGGGCATTGTCAGCTCGATCATGCTGGCGCTGGGACGGGCCCTGGGAGAGACCATGGTGGCGGCCATGCTTTCCGGCAACGCCAACCGCATCAATATCTCCCTAATGCAGCCGGGATCCACCATTACTGGCTTGATTGCCTCTCAGTTTGGCGAGGCAGGACGCTTGCAGGTTTCGGCTCTCATGTATGCCGGCGTGGTGCTGATGGTGCTGACGTTATTGGTCAACATTGTTGCCGAGATCATCATCCGCAAGTTTCAAAACTTGGAGCAGTAACTTGGGAAGCAGAAAGAAGATGAAGGAGCACTGTTATCATGTCCGACTCAGCACAGCTTGCCCCTGAGAAGGTTGACATCGACATTACTCGTGCCGCCATTGCCCCTGTCCGCAATTACACAGGCATTGTCCTAACCCTGCTGAGTGGCCTCTTTGTGGCGGTGATCATAGCTTCCCTATCTTGGGTGCTGTGGGATGTGGGCAAGGAAGGCATCCAGCGGATAAATTGGGATGTCCTCACCCAGACCCGCTACCCTGCCCCTGGCCTGGCGGAAGGGGGCTTTGGTCACGCAATTGTCGGCAATTTAATGGTGCTGGCTACGGGGGCGGCTTTGAGCTTTCCCTTCGGCATCTTGGCGGCAGTGTACTTGTCTGAATTCGGTCGCGGCACCCGCTTGGCTTATCTGGTTAAGTTTTCCTGCAATGTGCTCACGGGGGTACCGGCCATTCTCTGCGGCCTGTTTGCCTATGCTGTGGTGGTGAGGGGATCCGGCTTTTCGGCTTTCTCGGGAGGGGTGGCTTTTGGCGTGCTGATGCTGCCGATTGTCATCCGCTCCACCGAGGAGGCGTTGCTGCTGGTTTCGCCCGACATGCGCTTGGCTTCCCTTGGCCTGGGCTCAAATCGCTTTCAGACCACAATGCGCGTTGTTTTGCCGGCAGCGGCACCGGCCATCGTAACCGGGCTAATCCTGGCTTTGGCCCGAGCGGCAGGCGAGGCTGCACCTCTGCTCTTTACCGCCTTCAACAACAATTTCTGGTCTACTAATCTCTTTGGCCCGGTGGCTACCTTGCCGGTGATGGTCTACTTTTTCTCCATCATTCCCTACAGGGTGCAGCAGGAGCTGGCTTGGGCGGGCGCTTTGGTTTTGTTAGCCATTGTTTTGGCGGCCAGCTTGACCGCTCGCTTTTTGGTGTACAAGACCAGGAAATAGCCTGAGGATTCTCAACAAAGTCTTGAATCGAACTCTTCGTCGAACTCTAGCTCTTTTTGTGAGTGCTGCCATGCAAACTCAATCTCTTAACCAGACCTCTTACGTTTTCAGGACCGAGAACCTGAATGTCTACTATGGCTCCAATCTGGCGGTAAAAAATGTTACTCTGGACATCCCAGCCCGACAGATTACTGCGTTTATCGGCCCTTCCGGCTGTGGCAAAAGCACGATCCTACGTTGCTTCAACCGCACCAACGATTTGATCCCCGGTGCTCGTGTAGAGGGCAAGCTCACCTACCACGGCAAGGATCTCTACGCCAAAGAGGTCGATCCGGTGGCGGTGCGGCGGCGTATCGGCATGGTCTTCCAAAGACCCAATCCCTTCCCCAAAAGCATTTACGACAACGTGGCCTACGGCCCGCGGGTGCTGGGGATGAAGGTAGACTTGGACGAGGTGGTGGAAACCTCGCTGAAACGGGCTGCCCTCTGGGATGAAGTCAAAGACAAGTTGAAAGAAAATGGTCAGTCGCTGTCGGGAGGGCAGCAGCAGCGCTTGTGTATTGCCCGCGCTCTGGCGGTACAGCCGGATGTGATTTTGATGGATGAGCCCTGTTCGGCACTGGATCCCATTTCCACCCGCCGTATCGAAGAGCTGATGAAGGAGCTGGAGGAGGAATATACCATCATCATCGTCACCCACAACATGCAGCAGGCCAGCCGCGTCTCGGATATGACGGCTTTCTTCAGCGTGGAGCTGGTGGGATCCAACCGTGTGGGCGAGCTGATTGAATTTGACAGAACTGAAGTCATCTTCAACAGCCCCACCAAGCAAGCCACAAGAGATTATGTGGAGGGCCGCTTCGGCTAATCGACCTGGCCGGACAGGGATCCTTCCCATACTGTTCTCGGCAAACCCTTTTGCAGGCAATTTCTGCCGATGATGGAGTCTGAAGAACCGTTGCACCCAAATACGGATACCTATGATCGTTGCCGCTCCTGACAAGCTGCAGGCTTTGCCTTCTGACTTAGAGGGTATTGAGATCATCACTGATCCGGCTCAGGTGGCCAAGTTGTCGTTGGATTTTTACCACTACAGCCCCGTGCTGAGCCGACAACTGAGCGACAAGCGGGGAGATTTGGTGGTGCGCCCCGCCGATGAGGCCGAGGTGATGCGGGTGGCAGCGGCCTGTGCCAGGCTGCGGATCCCGGTTACGGTGCGCGGTGCCGGTACCGGTAATTACGGCCAATGTATCCCGCTGGCCGGGGGTGTGATCCTGGACATGGGCAAGCTCAACCAGGTGCTTTGGGCAAAGCCGGGCTTGGCGCGGGTGCAGGCGGGGGCCAAGTTGATGGCCATCGACAAACACACCCGGGAGATGGGCTGGGAGATCCGCATGGCTCCTTCCACCTATCGCACGGCCACCATCGGGGGGTTCATTGCCGGCGGCAGCGGCGGCATTGGCTCTGTGACCTACGGCCAACTGCGGGATCGCGGCAACATCTTGGGTTTGCGGGTGGTCACCCTGGAGGAAGAGCCGCGGGTGCTGGAGCTGCGGGGAGACGAGGTGTTCCAAGTGAGCCATGCCTGGGGCCTCAATGGGATCATCACCGAGGTGGAGATCCCGCTGGCGCCTGCTTACCCTTGGGCAGAGCTGGTGGTGGCTTTTCCCCCCGCAGGAGGGTTTATGCCCTGTGCCCATTTTGGCCAGGCCCTGGGCGATGCGGATGGGATCATCAAGAAGATGATCAGCCTGCACGCTTGGCCGATCCCCAGCTACTTTGCACCGCTGCGGGGTCATTTGCCAGAAGGATCCGCTGTGGCCCTGTTGATGGTGGCCGAATGCAGCCTGGAGCCGCTGTTGGAGCTTGTCCGGGAACATGGGGGCCAAGTGGTTTACAACAAAACGGCCCAGGAGGCCAGCAAGGGGATCTCGCTGGGGGAATTTTCTTGGAACCACACCACTTTGCACTGCCGCAGCGTGGATCCCAGCCTGACTTATTTACAATCGGCTTTTCCTGCCGATCGGGAGCTGAAGCTGGTGCAGCACATGTACGAGTATTTTGGCGACGAAGTGCTGATGCACCTGGAGTGGATTCGCATCAACGGGCAAGCTACCCCCGTCGGCCTGCAAATTGTCCGCTTTACCACCGAAGAGCGCCTGAACGAGATCATGCGCTACCACGAAGAGCAGGGAGTATTTATTGCCAACCCCCACACTTTCATCATCGAAGACGGCGGGCGCAAAGTGATGGATCCGCGCCAGATTCGTTTTAAAGAAGAAGTGGATCCCTATGGCCTGCTCAATCCGGGCAAGATGCGCACCTGGCAGGAGCGCGCCTCTGCTTGAGGAATAGCAACAGTAGCACAGCAATTGGCCTTGGTCTATCTGTATTGCCCATGTTTAATCCCTGATGGATTGTCTGGGCAGGACAACACCAGTCCAAAGCTCTACAGTCAGTACTGTGGGAATGCTGTCCACCGTTAAATGCTTTGTGGTGTGGACTGTCAAACTTCCGGCAGCCAATCTTCTGCCAGCACCAACTCTGGAGAGTAGGGACAGACATCTGGAAATGTCGAGATTTCTATCCCCGTTTGCCTGGCTGCTTGGCGGCGCGCCCGTTGATAACTCTCTTCAAGTTGCTCTACCAGATAACCTTTTAGGCTAGGGCTATCTTCTATGGCCAATCCGATTTGGGTTCGCGCATCTGTAATGGAATCTAGCCAGCTATCTGAACGGCGCTGAGGTTGATATTGCCACTTGAGCAGATGCAGCAGAAGGCGAGTTAATTGACTGGTAATCCCTCGTCGTTCGCTCTTACCCAAATTCTCAACCTCTTCAATTAAGTGTGTTAGGTCAATTTCATGCCAGCGCCTTTCCCGCAATAGCCGGGTTGTTCGGTCAATCCACAAGTTAAAGTCTGTCGAGTATAGATTGCTCATAGCTTTGTCCTGCTGAAAAATAGGGTCGCGATAATTATGAAATCCAGACTACGTCCTTCTTGAGTTTACTACAATAAAACCTGTAACACCTGAGTTCTCAACCGTCTGGGAGCAGAGTCCTCTGGTGACAAACCTTATCCAGGCAACTCTTTCTATAGTCATTTCGATTTAAAGCAGGACACTGCACCCACACTTAAAGTGCACCGAGCCGGAAGGCTTTTCAAGGACTCCGTCCCGCTGGCGCGATCAGAAGCCCAGGCGTCTTACCCTAAACTGAAGCAACTATATTTGACGAATATTTGACGGAGAGTGGATGGAGAGGGTGTCCCTGTGGAGAAAGGTTCAAACAAACGCTTTAACTGCCATAGTAGTTGATGGCTAAAGCTCCCACCAGAGTAAGCTGAAAGACCAAGATCACGAAGTAGAAAATGGCGCGGGGCTTGAACAGAGTGAGCATCAAGCCTATGGCTTTCAAGTCTACTATCGGCCCAAACACCATAAAAGCCAACAGGGATCCCGGCGTGAAGGTGGCGGCAAAGGAGAGGGCGAAAAAGGCATCCACTGTCGAGCAGATGGAGATGATCCCGGCCAGGGCCATCATGATCAGGATTGAGAGCAATGCATCTTGGCCATAATCCAGCACAAACGAACGCGGGATCACCGTTTGAATCAGGGCCGCCATCGCCGAGCCCAAGATGAGCACGGATCCCAATTCGCGGATCTCCCTGGCCCAGGTCTGCAGCAGGAGAACTCCTTTTTGTCGCCTGGAGGGAGAAGGCGCAGCGGCCAGAGCAGAGCGATACACATCTTCAGCCGTTTGTAAAGTGGCCAGGGATCGGCCAGAGGCCCCTTGGGCATAGCCCTGGGATCCAATCCAGAAGGTGCCCCCCTGCAACAACGGCGAGCGGGAGATGTTCTTCGGATCAGCTTCTTGGGAGCAATTGCGCTGCAGCTCCCGCCAGACTGACGGCTGCAACAGAGGCTGGAAATCCTTTTGCAGGCTGAAGATCAAGCCGACGACAACCGCAATGCCAAAGGAAAAGAGAACTCGGTAGATCACCAGCTCCGGCATGGAGCGAAAGGCAATCCAAGTGGAAAAGATCACCACCGGGTTAAACACCGGCGCCGCCAACAGAAAGGCCACCGCCACGTGGGGTGGGATCCCTTTGATCACCAGTTGACGGGCCACCGGCAGGTTGCCGCACTCGCACACCGGGAAAAAGAATCCTAAAGCGCCACCGGCCACCGCGCTGCCGATTTTGCCTTTGGGCAGGAAACGGGCCAACTGGGATCCCTCGACAAACACCGCCAGCAGCCCCGATAGAAACACCCCTAGCAGCAAAAATGGCATGGCCTGCACCACAAGGCTCAGAAACAGGGTGAACCCGTCTCGCCAAAGGGGAGAGTCCAAGAGGCTCAACACACCACCTCACGCACGACTTGGGCCTTACTGAGTTTGGATCCCGGCCCAGCGCCCTGTCAAACGGCTCTCAACCCCGCTCTTCTATAGGGATGTAGCGTTGCTGGCGTTCACCTGTGTACACCTGGGTGGGTCGGAAAAGCCGATTATCGGACAACTGCTCCCGCCAATGGGCCAGCCAACCCGCCGCTCGGGCAATGGCAAACACCGGTGTAAACAAATCTTCTGGGATCCCCAACTTGGCGTAGACCAACCCTGAGTAGAAGTCCACATTCGGGTAGATCCCCTTCGGCCCTAACAACTCCTCACACACCCGCTCCACCTCCAGGGCAATGTCGTAGTACTTGTCGTGGCCGTAGCGCTCAAATAGCTCTTCGGCCAGCCGCTGCAGGATGGTGGCCCGCGGATCCTTCACCTTGTAGACTCGGTGGCCCATGCCCATGATGCGCTGTTTTTTGGCCAGCTTCTCCTCGATAAACGAGCGCACATTTTCCACCGAGCCGATTTGCCGCAGCAGCATCATCACCTGTTGGTTGGCCCCCCCGTGCAACAGCCCCGAAAGGGTACCCACCGCCGTGGCCAGGCTGCTGTAGGGGTTAGCCAGCGTGGAAGCGCTCACCAGAAGGGCAAACGTAGAGGCATTGACCGTGTGCTCGGCGTGCAGGATCAGGCAGATGTCAAAAATGCGGGCCAACCAGGGATCCGGCTTCTTGCCCGAGAGCATGTATAGGAAATTGGCAGCATGATCCAGGTTGTCGTCCGGGGGAATGGGATCATTGCCCTGTCGCATCTGGTGGAACATGGCCACCATGGTCGGCAGCTTGGAGAGCAAGCGGGTGACGGTGCCGAACACATAGTCGGGATCCATCTCCCGCAGCGGGTAAAACAGCCCCAAGCCCGCCACACAGGTTTGCAGAGCATCCATCGGGTGGCCCGACTCCGGAAACGACTTGATCATGTCGCGGATGCGGTATTTCACCCGTCGATGACTGCGGATTGCCTGATCAAAGTTGTCCAGCTCCGATTGGGTCGGCAGCTTTCCAAAGATCAGCAAGTAGGCTGTCTCCAGAAAGGTACTGTGGGCGGTCAATTCCTCGATGGGGATGCCCCGATATTCCAGGATCCCCGCCTGGCCATCCACAAAACTAATGTTGGAGCGTGTGGCCGGAACGCCTTCCAAGCCTGGTCTGTATTCGCCATCCGCCATGGTCGGATCCTTAGAGCAAGTATTTCCTAGATAATGATGAATCAAGGGTTGCCAAAGGTGCCTGGAACCCAACCCCTTGCTCCCCTCGGGCAGTACTGACCCCGCTTTGCCCCATTGACATGCTCCCTGCTCTAGAGGGCGAGGATTCCAGTTACTGGTTCCGTGACAGCACTTACCGTAAAGGACTCCGTCTCGCTTTCGCAAGAAGGTTTCCCCTCTACGACAGCGGCGCTTGTCTCCCCAGTGGTTTTCTTTTTCAAGGCGGCTTCCCCCTGCCCTAGGGTGTTGTTGCAGACAACAAAAAACTATTACAAAACTATTTATTTATTATTTGTTTGGGTTTGACCCAGTCGTTAAACCGTTGGGCTTCTGCAGCGGTTGACTACCCTGCCGCTGCCGGCAGCATAGCACAAAGCCGCTCCCTACTGCTCCGCAAGCTGTCGCGACTGCGTCAGCGAGCCGTGAGCCTTGAGGGCCCAGTTTTTGGGTAAAGCAAAGTTTGGATCCCTGCAGCCAAGTGCCGCCCTTGCCATCCTTTACAGAGAGCTGGGCTGGGATCCGCCTTCTATCTTGCAACAGCTCCCGCTGCCCGACGCAAAAATTGTTGCTATGGTGAGAACTGCGCCCGGCTTGAGGGATCTTGGCGCTTGCCGGAGCCGTGAAAGTTCGCTCCCCCGCTTGGAGATCGGCACCGATGTCGGATACTGCTCAAACTCACCTTGGCTCCAGCCCAGTGCAAGGACTGCAGTACGTGGTGCTGGGAGTGGCCACTTGCTTCCAGCAGGATCAGGAAGGTCGCCTGGTAGAGGTTTTGGTGGCCGAGCCGGTGCCTGCTGCCGATTTGGACTGCCTGGCCCAAGAACGCCGCAGCACTTCCTATCTTCTCCTCTACGCCACAACCTATGCCGAGATCGTGAACAACGGGATCCCAACTTTGCCTGCCGATGTTTTCCCGCCAGGGGTGTTGTTGGGAGAAGACTTCGTGGAACGGGTGCAGGCAGCGGCCCGCACCTATCGCAACAAGCCCCAGTTTCGCCATATCCCCCTGCACCAAACCTGCACTCCAGAGCGGGGGGTGTTTAAGCTCAATCACAGCGTTGAGCCCCGACGGATCCTCAACGCGGTTGTGGAGGTGAAGGATGCCGACAACATCAAACAGCACCCCCACACCCATCAACGGCTCTGACTCACTGGGCTGTACGGGTCAGACGTGCCCTGGAAAGCAGGTTGAACCGCCACTCTGGGCTAGGCTTCGGGATCCCTCTACCCTTCTGGAGCAGGTACGCAGCGGTCAGGTTTGGCTGGTTAAGGGAATGGGATCCCATGGGCTGTTGCTGGAGAAAGCTCATATTGTCGAGCTGCTGGAGTTTGGTGCAGCCGTTGGCCTGGCCATCGATCGCGATTGCCGAGCGGTTTTGCCGATCGCGTAAGCGGGACGGAGTCCTTTTGGCCAAGTGTATCTGCAGGCCCCTGCCACTTTTTTGGAGCGTCAGTGGGGCTATCGTCGTCGCGCTCGCAGCACCGAGATCCTGCAAAAGTTGACAGAGGCTTACCCCAGCCGCGGCGGGCTGCCCTTCTCTGGCAGCATCTTCATCAGCAGTTTGGGCCGGCGTTGCTTGCTTCTGTGCCGGACGAATGGCTAGGACGGTTGGTGGGGGTGTCGGGAGATCTGATCCAACGTTGCCGCCAAGAAATGAGGATCCCTGCTGGCGCTTTGGGCTGCAGAGAGCAAGATTGAGACGGGGGGAGCCCAAGAGAGAAACTCGAGCGCTTGTTTCACCAAAAGACAAGCTGCTGCCGCCTCAACCCCAGCAAAAGGACGGCAAAACACTTGGTCAAAGGAATTGGTGGCTTTCCGGCTGCAACACTATCTCGCTCGGTACAGCACCAGCGGGCGCTGTAAGGGCAAAGCAGATGGCTTCCGCAGCCGTGGCAGGGCTGAGCATCTTGTCTCGTTGCACCTTCAGGCTGATGGGATCCCAGAAGGGTGAGTCGATGCCCCCGAAGTAAAACAGCGTAAATCTGACCCCAAAGCGCTTCAGCTCATCGGCCATGCACTTGCTAAACCCGACCACCCCAAACTTGGCCGCACAGTAAGCAGAGGCCATCGCCATGGGATAACGTCCAAGGACGCCGGGAAAATTGAGGATGTGGCCGGATTTTTGCTCCCGCATGGGGTTGGCAGCCAGTTGGCTGGTGTAGAAGCTGCCCTTCAGGTTGACCGCCAGCATTCGCTCCAGGTCTGCGGGGGTTAGCTGGGGAGCAGGCTTCAGGATCCCGGCCCCGGCCAGGTTAATCAGCACGTCAATGCGCCCATGCTTTTGCACCGTTTGGTTGACCAGG
Organism: Synechococcus sp. JA-2-3B'a(2-13); assembly: GCF_000013225.1. Taxonomy (NCBI): domain Bacteria; kingdom Bacillati; phylum Cyanobacteriota; class Cyanophyceae; order Synechococcales; family Synechococcaceae; genus Synechococcus; species Synechococcus sp. JA-2-3B'a(2-13). The sequence continues at coordinate 1,990,196 of NC_007776.1, read as the reverse complement.
GCCTCTACCTGGGCATAGTCCGTCACATCAGTAGGGATCCCCAATCCAGAGGCAGCCCCCAAAGAGGCTGATTTCTCCACCAGAGCTCGCAGGGGCTCTTCTCGCCGAGCGGCCAACACCAGATGGGATCCGGCCTGAGCCAGCATGGGCACCAGGACGCTGCCGATACCCCCTGTTGCCCCTGTGATCAAAATAACTGCCTGCGATAGCGGAGAAGACACGTTACGTTTCTTAAACTCTTTTTCCCATCATACACAGGGATCCCGACAAGCCAGTCACAGCCCCACTGGATCCCTCGACAGAGGTCATCTGAGCGGTGGAGAAGACAGGAAAGGCTGGCACAGCCACAACCCACTGAACCCCAGGGTTAGGAGAGTGAGGGGCAGGCCAAAGCGCAGATGTTCCCCAAACGAGAGCACGTAGCCTTTTTTGGCCGCTGCCTCAACCGTGATCAGATTGGCCACCGCCCCAAATAGAGTCAAATTGCCCGCCAAAGTGGAGCCGGCAGCCAGCAACAGCCAAGCGGTGGTCTCCTGCCGAGGCAGGAACGATTGCAGCAACAGCACCGCCGGCACATTGGAGATGAGGTTGGATAAAACGGCCACACTACTCAGCAGGGCAAGAGGGGATCCCGCCAGACTCTCTGCCAAGGATCCCAAGCTCATCCCCCAAACAGTTACCAGCTCTCCCGTTGCCCGCGTCAGGATAAATAGCCCGGAAAACATCACCAGCAGATTCCAGTCCACCTGCCCCAAAAATCGCTCCGGCTTCAGCCTGCGGGTAATCAACAACAGGGCTGCCGCCACCAAGGCCGATTCTGCCAAGGGAAGTCCGGCTACAAAGGCCACAAACAGCCCCCCCGTAATCACCACGCTCTTGCGCAACAGGGGCGGGTAGAGCCGCAGCGGCAGCCAAGGCACCCGAGCAAAGGGTTTCAACGAGCGCACCTCAGGGTAGTACAGCCACAGCAACCCCACTTCCAGCAGCAGCCCCACCACGGCAATGGGGGTCATCTGGGCAGCAAACTCCAGGTAGCCGATCCCAGAGAAGGAGCCGATCAGGATATTCTGCGGGTTGCCGCTCAGGGTGGCGACGGATCCCAGGTTGGTGGCTGCCGCCAAGCCCAGCAGGTAGGGGATCGGGTTTAACCCCAACACCGTTGTGACTTGCAAAGTTAGGGGGGTGAATACCAGCGCCAGCGTGTCGTTGAGCAGGAAAGCCGAGAGCAGCCCGCTGCCGAACACCAGCATGATCAACAGACCAAAGGGGCTGCGGCTCACCCGAATCAAGCCCAGCAAAGCCAACTGAAAAGCCCCCCCATAGGACAAGCTGGCATTTACCACCATCATGCTCAGGAGAAACACAATCGTGGTCGGGTCAATGGCTTCCCAAGCCTGCCGTAGCGACAAGGTCCCCAAGCCAATCAACAGGGCGGATCCCACCAGGGCGATGGTGGCCCGGTTCATACGCAACCTAGGCAGGGATCCCAGTCCCAACCCGACATAGCTCAAACCCAACACCAACCAAGACAGCCCCTGCACCCCCCGATCCCTCCCGCACTTCTTTCAGGATCCCTGATGGGTTCAGCCAATGGCAAAGGCTGGAGTTGAAACAGGCCCAACATTCCCGATACTCAATGAAGTCACAAATAAGTCACAAGAACCAATCATGGTCAGAAACCTTTCGGGATAGTCCAAAAGCTCCGCTGGATCAGCGCGTTTGCCTCGGCGAGCTGCAGACCGAGCAGAGGTGGCGAGAATATCCAAGGTCTGGCCATCGTTCGTAGGATAATGGGAGCCCGCAGGCACTAACCCGCAAACATTGAGTTACCCACCGTTCACTGAGGAGTTGTCCCCTTGGTCAAAGAACGCGTAGAGGTGATCGTCCCGGCCACCACCGCCAACTTGGGGCCAGGGTTCGACTGCATCGGTGCAGCCCTAGAGCTCTACAATCACTTCTATTTTCGCGAGATCCCTTCTGGCCTCAGCATCCACTACCGCGGCAGCGACCACATCAGCCAAAGCAAGGACAACCTGGTGTACCGGGCTTTTTGCCGCGCCTTTGAGTTGCTGAGTAAGCCTGTGCCGGGGGTAGAAATCGAAATTACCCTCAACGTGCCCCTGGCGCGGGGGTTGGGCAGTTCTGCCACCGCCATTGTCGGCGGCTTGCTGGGGGCCAATGCCATTGGAGCACTCAACTTAGCTCCCGAAACCCTTCTACAACTGGCTATTGCCTTGGAGGGCCACCCAGACAATGTGGTGCCCGCCCTGCAGGGCAGTTGTCAGCTTTGTGTGCAGGGACAGCAGGGGCAATGGGTGTTCTGTCCGGTGGAGTGGCATGAGAGCATTGGCATCCTGGCCGTAGTGCCCAACTTTAAGCTTTCCACCCAAGCGGCCCGCGAGATCCTGCCCAAATCCGTCAGCTTGGCGGATGCAGTTTTTTCCAGCAGCCATCTGGGCCTACTCATCCGCAGCCTGCAGTCGGGGCGGGTGGACTGGCTGAAGGTGGCCCTGCAGGATCGGCTGCACCAGCCGGCGCGTATGGAGCTGATCACCGGGTTCAAAACGGTTCAAGCTGCAGCCATGGCTGCCGGAGCCTATGGAGTGGTGATCAGCGGAGCCGGCCCCACTCTTCTGGCCCTCTGTGCTCCCGAGAATCGGGAACGGGTGGGATCCGCGATGGTCAGCGCTTGGGCGCAGTTGGATATTGAAGCGGAGGCCAAACTGCTCAACCTGGACCGGCAGGGAGGACGGGTGGTGATCCACTCCCAGCCGTCTGGATAGGAAACTTCCTGTCCAATCGGGGAGCTACCCTGCTGCCGGGAAGCCATCTTGCAGCAGCAACACCAAGGGCGGAAGAAATAGCCAAGCCGCCACCATCAAGGACGCCACTGCCGCCATCAACACCGCTGCCGCCGCGCAATCTTTGGCGATCTCGGCCAGGAGATGGTACTTGCTGCCCAGGGTGAGATCCACCACTGCTTCCAGAGCGGTATTCACCAGCTCCAGCGCCATCACCAAACCGCTGGTCAGGCTGATCAGGGCCATTTCCACAGCGCTCAGCCGCAGGCCCAGCCCAAGGCCAAAGGCTATCACCGCCACCGCCATGTGGATGCGCAAGTTGCGCTGGGTGCGGATGGCATAGACCAAGCCCTTGCCCGCGTAGTAGAAACTTTTGCCCAAGTTGTCGGCCACTTGCCAAGAGGGGGGGCGTCGCCAGGGATCCCTTCCCAAAGGCTCGGCACTGGCTGCCCGATCCGCCTCAGATGGCTGCGCTGGGTCTCTGGAATGGACGCGCCGCCGGAACACCGCCAGGCGAGAACGCTCCGGCAACCGACTAGGGCTGTTGGCCATGGGCCACCTCCCCATCCAGTTGGATGGCTGCGAGCAACTGTCGCTGTTGCTGCAACATGCGCTGTAGGGACAGTTCATCCGGGTGATCCCACCCCAGCAGATGGAGCAACCCGTGGCTGGCCAACCAGGCCAACTCTTGCGAAAGACGATGCCCCTGCGCCTTGGCCTGTGCGCGGGCGGTGGGCACCGAAATCACAATATCCCCCAGTAGGCGTACCCCCGTTATGTCTTGGATCCCAAAGGGGGCAAGCATCTCCTGTGCGGCAAAGGCCAACACATCGGTGGGCTCGTCGAGATGGCGAAACTCGCGGTTGAGCTGGCGGATGTGTTCATCGGAAGTGAGGCAAAGGCTGAGCTCGCATGGCTCCTGGACTCCCAGCTCTTTCAGCCAGATCTCGAACCAATGACGCCAAGTGGCTTCTTCAATCGGGCTTGGGATGTTGAATTGCAGATAGAGATCTAAAAATCCATCCATGCGGGCCTCACTCACACCACGCCCCTTATTCTACTGGTTTGCCCAGATTGGGCCAGGTTTTGCTTCTTTGCTCTGCCAGCTGTTTCAGCGCCTGTCGTAGTCGATTCTCCAGCTCATGGCAGCCCGAATGCAAATCCTCTGGCGGGAACAGATCCCCGGCAATGCCCACTGCCCAGGCCCCTGCTTGCAGGTATTCCGCTGCCTTGGCCAAGGTGACTCCCCCGGTGGGGATCAACGGCAGGGATCCCAGCACCGATTGTAGATGGCGCAGGTAGCGGGATCCCCCCATGCTCTCCACCGGAAACACCTTCACTGCCGTTGCCCCCGCCTGCCACGCCCTCCAGATCTCGCTGGGGGTGAGGGCACCGGGCACGATGGGCAGCCCCACCTCCCGACCCCAGCGGATAACTTGCTCATCGGTGAAGGGGCAAACGCAAAACTGGGCTCCTGCCTGCCAAGCCTGCTCCGCCACCTGCCGATCGAGAACAGTGCCCACCCCTATCCAACACTGCGGGTGGTCTTGTCGCAGTTGGGCAATCAGCTCCAAATATTGGGGAACTTGCGTGGTGATTTCAATGTGGCGGATCCCGGCTCGGATGGCCAGCATGGCTCCCTCGAGAGCTTGGGCTGGGCTGGCCCAGAGGCGGATCACGGCAATCAGCGGCTGCTGCCACAGATGGAGTAACCAGGGGTGCTGTGACCCTTTTCTGAAACTGCACTCAGCATCCTCGAATGCCATCTGTAGGAAAATACCCGCTCAGTGTTTTGCAGTTGCTTGGGTTTAGCTTAAGTTTAATTGCAATCCAAAAACGAAAAAGTCAGCCTGCCAATGAAATAATGACAAACCATAAAGCCTAAACGTCTTTTCTTTCAAGGGAAAGCCTAGCAGATGACTCAGGAACAAGCAAAGCCGGTGTTTTATAGGGGCAACTGTTTGCGCGTTCGTGGCCTTTGCCAGAGTGTTTGCTTTTCCCAGCTTTTCACGGCGTTGCTGGTTCCTGCTCTGGCCTTGTTGTCTCCCTAACCGGTGCTGAACTCAGCAGAGAAGAGGAGGAAGATTCCTCAAACCAAAGGTGCCGCAAGGTATCCCGTCTGTATGAGGCAACTTTTTGGTTGGCCTTCTAAGCGTGAGGTTTGCCAGCAGGTGAGCGGCCAGTTTATCGTCATTTCCTAGTTTTTCTAGTCCGTTGAGGTTGCTGCCGCTTGAGTTGCATGCCGTCAGGCCTGTGGGATCCGGAGGTGGAGTCGCTACTGTCTGGCTCTTCTGTTGCTGTTCGGAGTAGCCCTAAATAGCCAGCTCAGGCCCGATTCAGATCCGTGGGGATCTTTGTATCCTTAGGGTCGATGGGTCAGTCGCAGAGGGTGTGAGGAATGACGAGTCTCAGTCGTGGGGCACACAGGCTAAAAGGGTGGATAGCGCTCGGATTGCTCACCCTCTTGCTGTTGGGGGGACTGGGGGGGGTTGCCCCGTCTCAGGCGCAGAATGTCAACCAATTGCAACAGCGGCAGCAGCAGATCCAGCACCAAATCCAGAGCACTCAGCGCCGCTTGGGAGAACTGCGCCAAGCAGAAGAAGAAGCCCGCCGCCGCATGGGATCCCTGCGGCAAAACCTTCGACAGACCGAATCCAGCCTTCGCGACAATCAGTATCGTCTGGAACAAGCCCAGAAAGCCCTGGAGCAAGCTCAAAAGGAGCTACAGGAGCTGGAAGACCGCCTGAGACGGCAGCAACAGGGCACGGCGGCCCGTTTGCGCTACATGCAGCGGCAGGGGGCTGAACATTGGTGGGCTCTGCTGCTCACCAGCCGTGACTTGAACGAGTTTTTCGACCGCCGCCACCAACTGCAACTGTTGATCGAGGCGGATCGGCAGTTGATCCAAGAGCTGCAAGCAATGGCCAAGGAGGTGGATCAACAGCGCATTGCCCTGGAGATGCAGCGCAACGAGATCTCTTTGATTTTGCAGGAGCTGGCCGCCCAGAAGAACCAACTGCAGCAGCAGGCGGTCGCCCAAGAGCAGCTGTTGAGCCGCTTGGCCAACGAACGCGCGGCCTATGAAGCAGCCCAACGGCGGCTGGAAGCCGATTCCCAACAGTTGACTCTCCTCATCCAGCAACTGATCGCCCAGCAGGCCCAACAGCAGGGGGGCAGGGATCCCGTTCAAGGGACAGGCCGATTCATTGCTCCGGTGCGCGGGCCGATCACCAGCGGCTTTGGCTGGCGGGTTCACCCCATCTACCGCAGTCGCCGCTTTCATGCGGGGATCGATTTTGGTGTGCCCACCGGCACTGCGGTGAGAGCCTCCGACCGGGGCACCGTCATCTACGCCGGCTGGTACGGCGGCTATGGCTACACGGTGATTGTGAATCACGGGGGCGGCATCACCACCCTGTACGCCCACAACAGCCGCGTTGCCGTTGGGGTAGGCCAGCAGGTACAGCGGGGGCAAGCAATTGCTGCTTCCGGCTCCACCGGCCTCTCCACCGGGCCCCATGTTCACTTTGAAGTGCGCGTCAATGGCCAACCGGTGGATCCCCGCCGCTACCTGTGAAGCAAAGCCTCCGTCGGCAACAGCTTCAGGGATCCCGCCTGCAATGTCCACCGCACATCGGCAATGGAGGACAGCTCCTCCGGGTCGTGGGAAACCACCAACACCGTCCAGGTGGACTTTAGCCGAGCCAACAGCTCGATCAACTGCCGTCGCACCGACCAATCCAATCCTGCCGTCGGCTCATCCAGCAACAGCAAAAACGGGCCACGGATCAACTGGACGGCCAGGGCCAAGCGCCGCTGTTGCCCGCCGCTGAGGCGGTTTGGGGAGGTATGTAGAGGGATCCCTTCCAATCCCACCTGTCTGAGGGCGTTTTCGATCTCTTTTCTCTGTAGCTCTGGATAACCAAAGCGCATTTCCTCCAGCACCGTCAAGCCGCAAAAGTGGCGCTCTGGAAACTGAAACACCAACCCCGCCATGCTGCGCAAGCGGTTGGGGGAAAGTTCTGCCCCTCCCCAGGTAATCCGTCCTTGGGTGGGCCGCGCCAAGCCAGCCAAAATCTCCAGCAGGGTGCTCTTGCCCGCCCCACTTTTGCCCACGATCAGCCCCAACTGGTTCAGGCCCAACTCAAAGGAAAGATCGTTGAGAATGGGCTGGGAAACGCCTGCCGGATGGTAGGAAAGATGCTGAACTTGCAACATGGGGGGCAAAAGAGGGGGATGCTGTCGTTATTTTGGCACCGGAAGATCCCCGCGCGACAGCTATGGCCCTTCTTCAGCGGGAAGGTCGAAGCTTGGGAAACACCTCTATCCGGAGGAGCAGATTAAGCTAGCCTGAAGGTAGGGTAAATTATCGCTCTGGTTATCCCAATGGCGCAGCCCTCTTCTACAGATTCTCCGTCGGTTGGCGTTCGCGCAAGCGTTGCGGAGCAACAGGGATCCTCCCCCAGCTATACCCGCCTGGCCATGCGCAACATGGTGCGCAAAGGCAAGACCTCCCTGCTGCACTTCACCCTGACGGCGGTGGGGTTGGTGGCCCTGCTGGTGGGGCTGGCCTACCTGTTTCACTAAGTTCTGTTAAGTTCCGTGGGCGGGTTCTGGCCATACTCTCCTGCGGCTGTTCCTCGGCCGGGAAAGATACACGCTGAGGGGTCTTTCTTGTTACACTCCATGTCCCTTTTTAAGCTTTTCCCAAGGTTAGTGTTAGGAAGGAACAAGCAGCAATGGCTCCTACGGTTAGACCTACGGTCCGCTTCCGCGAACGAGCGCACGGCAATCCCGGCTGCTGAAACGCCAACCTTTGGCTTTAATGCTACGCAATGTGCTACGCACCGCTATCGCGAGCGCTAACGCGACTGGACTTTGGCCTATGCAAACTTCGCCAGACCTCACCTCCGCTCGTTCTGTCATTCGCCTGCTGCTGTTCGCCAAGAGTCGAGCTGTTGTTGCCGAGCTTGAGGAGCATCTGCGCCAGCACATCCAGGGGTTGCCCGGCCAATACCCTGCCCAACTGGAAGTGGTGCCGCTGGAGGAGCACCCCTACCTGGCAGAGCATTACAAGCTGGTGGCCACTCCGGCTCTGGTCAAGGCTGAGCCCTTGCCCGCTCAAGTTTTGGCGGGCGCAGACTTGGCGACGCAGTTGGAAGTGTGGTGGCCTCGTTGGCAAGGCCAAGCGGCTTTGGCCGCCCATCAAGAAGGAGCAGGACGGGATCCCGCCTCCCCTCCGACCACCGAGGCACTGTTGCAAATGTCGGAAGAGGTGTTTTTGCTGCGGCAGGAGCGGGCCCAATTGCGGGAGCAGTTGGACTTCAAAGATCGCGTTCTGGCCATGCTGGTGCATGATTTGCGCAGTCCCCTGACGGCCACGGCTCTGGCGGTCGAAACCCTGCAGCAGGGGCGCGAGGGATCCCTGGACAAAGCGCTAGAGCGGCAGTTGTTCGACCATGCCCGCCAGCAACTGCGCAAGATGGACAGCATGATCACCGATATCCTGGAGTCGGCCCGTGGCGCTGCCTCGGAGCTGAGGATTCGAGCCGTAGAAACCCAGTTGCCCGGCTTGTGTCAGGCGGTGATCGAGGAGCTATGGCCGCGCATTCAAGGCAAGCGGCTGCAGTTTCAAGCGGATATTCCCGTGGATCTGCCCTCTGTTCACGTGGATCCCGACAAGATCCGCCAAGTTCTGTTCAACCTGCTGGACAACGCCATCAAGTACACCCCCGCCGGGGGATCCATCCGCCTCGATGTCCTCCATCGCACCAGCCAAAAGGTGCAGGTGACCGTCAGCGATACTGGCCCTGGGATCCCGGAAGCCGACCAAGAGAGCATCTTCTCCGATTCCGTCCGTCTGTCCCGGGATCAACAGCAGGAGGGCTATGGCATCGGCCTTTCCCTCTGCCGACGGATCGTGCGCGCTCACTACGGCCAGATTTGGGTGGAGTCTTCCTTGGGCAAAGGCAGCAGCTTTCATTTCACTTTGCCCGTGTATCGGCTCTGCAAGCGCTAGCCGGGAGCTGGCTCCCCATGGGTGTGAGCCCCCTCAGAGAGAACAGATCTGACGGTTTTCCTGGACTTGGCAAAAGCGCTCCGCGCCGCTTCCGCGACTATTCCCAGCCCCTCTTCCAGAGGGAAAGGGGGGTCACGGATCAACCTAAGTTTTTAAAACGACTCCGAGTGGATGCTCTGGCAACAGGGACTCATCCTGCCTTTGGCGGGGTTGTTGCTAGGCTTCGTGTCGCGAGGACGGTTTGATGGGCGTTTTGCAATCTAGGTCAGGGCAGGTTGGCCAATTTGTGGGTTTAATGTGGGTTTAATTAAGCCAAGCTCACCGGAGTGGAGTCGGTGAAACTGCCAGCAGTGTCTGTCAGAAGTATGGTGTTAAGGCAATCGTTCTTATGACCAGAGCAAGGGAGAGGAAAGGCACCGATCCATCCGCGCTAGCGGGCCGTAGGCCTTTGCCAGAGAAGTCGCGGGATCCCCGCCGCCCTCCACAACCTGCCAAGAACGCCGTCCCGCCTCCAGAGGGGTCAAAGCCGCAAACAGGTTCTGGTCGCCTGCTTCCTGCCCCTAGGGGATCCCTATTGGTTTCCCGTCCTCAACCGCTGCGTCTTGCCCGCCAAAAAGCCATTGCTCGTCTGCGCCAACGGGCTGCCCGGCCTCGCCGCTTGAGACGTTCTCCATCTCTCGGGCAAGTGTTGCTCAGGGGACTAAGCTTAAGTCTTATCCTGGGCCTGACGATGGCGGGCCTCTCGCAACTGCTGCAATCGACCACCGCTGGCCGGACAGAACAGTCCACGACGCAGCTTGGGGATCCTCCCCCGTCGGCATTCCCGAGTAACATTCTGCCGGGAGAAGCGATCCCGGCTTTGCAGGAGCGCTTGGCCGCTTTGGCCGACCAACCGGGCTTGACGGCAGGGGCTCTGTTCTGGGAGGTGGAAACTGGCGCCTTTGCCGGGGTTAGGCCGGATCAGGCTTTTCCTGCCGCCAGTGTGATTAAGATCCCCATTCTCTTGGCTTTTTTCCAGGCTGTGGAAACCGGACAGGTGCGGCTGGATGAACAGCTCACTCTGCGGGAAGATCTCAAGGGAGGGGGAGCTGGTGTGTTGCAAACCCGACCCCTCGGATCCCAGGTTTCTGCTTTGGAAGCGGCCACCCTGATGATCACCCTCAGCGACAACTTCGCCACCAATCTGATCATCGATCGCCTGGGTGGACAGGAGACTCTCAACCAAAAATTTCGCCAGTGGGGACTACAACACACGCAAATTTCTTGGTGGCTACCGGATCTGGAGGGCACCAACACCAGCAGCCCGCGCGACATGGTTTGGTTGCTCAGCCAGGTGGAACAGGGGCGCATGTTGAACCGCCGCAGCCGCGACCGCTTTTTGGATATTCTCTGGCGCACCCAACGGCTCTCCTACTTCCGGCCCAATCTGGGCCAAGAGGTGCGCATTGCCCACAAAACGGGAACCCTGGGCTCCGTGGTGGGAGATGCCGGGATCCTGGATTTGCCCAACGGGCGGCGCTATGTGGCGGCGGTGTGGGTGAAGCGAGAAACCCCCAACGACCCCAGAGCCGAAGGGCTGATCGCCAGCCTGTCGCAAGCAGCCTACGAGTTCTGGTCTGCTCCCGAGGATCCAACGGCCAAGGACTCCATGGGCAGCCTGGAACGCTAAGTCTTCCACTCCACAAATCTTTCCATATTGCTACGCAACGCTTACGCGAACGCAGTAGCAGTGCGGAGCACTATTCCAGGCAGAGCGCAAATGCCAGAGTGGAGAAACAGGCGTTGAGGGAAAAAGATGGGGCACCTGGTCAGCATCAACCCCGCCACCGGAGAGGAATTGGCTCGCTACCCCGTTTTCGACGCTGGGCAGATCCAAAGCTGTATCGCCCAAGCCCACGAGCGGTTTCAGAGCTATCGTCGGATCCCGTTTGCTCAACGATCCGCCTGGCTGAAGCGGGTGGCAGGGATCCTGGAGGAGCGCAAAGCGGAGTTTGGCCGCCTAATCAGCCTGGAGATGGGCAAAACCTTGGCCTCTGCCGTTGCGGAAGTGGAAAAATCCGCTTGGGTTTGTCGCTACTATGCCGAGGAGGCAGAGGGATTCTTGGCCGAGCGCTCCATATTGCTACGCAACGCTTACGCGAACGCCAGCGATGCCAGCCGCAGCGGGATCCGCTACCAGCCGCTGGGGGTGATTTTGGCGGTGATGCCCTGGAACTTTCCCTTTTGGCAGGTGTTTCGCTGTGCAGCCCCGGCCCTGATGGCGGGCAACACCCTCTTGCTGAAACATGCTTCCAACGTGCCCCAATCGGCTTTGACCCTAGAGCAGATCTTTCGGGAGGGGGGATTTCCGCCAGGGGTCTTTCAAACCCTGCTGATCACAGCAGCCCAGGTGGCAGAGGTGGTGGCGGATGAACGGGTGCGGGGGGCCGCCCTCACCGGGAGCGAAGCCGCCGGCTCCAGCCTGGCCCGTTTGGCCGGTCAATATCTGAAAAAAACAGTGCTGGAACTGGGAGGGAGCGATCCCTTCATCGTGCTGCCCAGCGCCGATCTGGAGGCAGCAGTCGCCACAGCGGTCACGGCCCGTCTGATCAACAACGGCCAGTCCTGCATTGCCGCCAAACGATTTATCCTACACAGGGCTATCGCCGAACCTTTCACGGCTGCCATGACGGAGCGATTTCGCCGGCTCAAGGTAGGGGATCCCTTGGATCCGCAAACGGACGTGGGGCCTCTGGCTACTGCCAGCATTCTGCAAGAGGTGGATGGACAGGTGCAGGCTTTGGTGCAGGCGGGGGCCAAAGTTCACATCGGTGGCTCCCCCTGGGGAGGGAATTTTTACCCGCCCACAATCCTGAGCGACATCCCCCCGGATCATCCGGTGGCCCACCAGGAGGTGTTCGGGCCGGTGGCGCTGTTGTTCACCGTCCCGGATGTGTCGGCAGCCATCGAGCTGGCCAACGGCACGCCCTTTGGCCTGGGTGCCAGCGCCTGGACAACCGATCCAGAGGAACAAGAGCGCCTGCTGGAGGAGCTGGAGGCGGGATCCGTGTTCATCAATGGCATGGTCAAGTCCGACCCGCGCCTTCCCTTCGGCGGCATCAAACGCTCAGGGTATGGACGGGAACTGAGCCGGGAAGGGATCCTGGAATTTGTAAATGTCAAAACCATTTGGGTGAAGTGATGGCGGAGACTCCTCAAAGGGATCCCCAGCCGGCGACGGATCCCGTGATCAAGCTGGATCAGTTCCTCAAGCTGGCGGGGGTTGCTCCCACCGGTGGGCAGGCCAAGCAGCTCATCCAAGCGGGGCAAGTGCGGGTGAATGGCGAGGTGGAAACCCGGCGGGGACGCAAGCTGCGCTCAGGAGATGAGGTGGCCGTGGGAGGTGGAGTTTGGCGAGTGCGCCTGGATAAGACCCCAAAGTCAGATCAGTGAACGGGTCAGTGCAACCGGATCAAAAGAAGCATGGCCAAGGCCCCGATTCCCCCTGCCACCGCAAACTGCCATTCCAGCCCCCACAGCAGGCAGGCAACTCCGGCCAGGATCTGGATCCCACCGGTGATCCAGTAGGGGAGGCGCGGCGGATCCACCAAGCCGTTGAGCCAGTGGCCCAGCCCCATTTGCCACAGCCAAAACACCCCCAGGTATGGGCTCAAAGCTGCCAAAGGGGTACGCCCGACAAAGGGCAGCACCGAGAGGATCATGCCCTGGGCGATCACCAACGTCCACACCAAACCCACAAAGTAGAGGTGGGCCAGTCCGGCTGTTCGAAACTCCGGCAAGCTAGTCTGCCGCACCATGTAGCCCAACCCAATCAGGGAAATCACCAGCCACAGCCAGTTGATGTTGGCCTCTTGGTGAAACTGGGTGGCAGCAAACCCAATCCCCAAAAGGACGGCCCAAACCAGGTACACCCGCCGACAAATGTTCCAGAAGGGAAGAGGGGTTTGCATGGCCTCCACCTAATCGACGACGACAATGCGGCCCACCATGCTGGGGTGGATATCGCAGAAATAGTCCTGGATCCCAGCTACTTCGAACACCACCGCTTTGCTCTCGTTGCGACTTAGCCGTCCCGTCCCTTGAAACTGCGCTCCCTCCACAGGAGTAGCCGTGTGGGGGGTGGAATCCAGGTTGGTGAAGGTCACCTTGCCCCCCCGCTTGAGGGTAACCTCCGAGGGCAGGTATTGAAACCCCCGAATGATTACCTCTGCTGCCGCCGTTGCTTCGACGGGATCCCGCTCCGCAACGGAGCTGGCTTGTCGCCACCGATCCACGGCCAAGATGGCCCCCACATTGAGCAGGGATCCCAGCCCACTGAGCAACAGCAACCGCCGCGTCATTGGCATAGGGCTTTCTCCACACAGGTTAGGAAGCGAAAAAAAGCTGAGGCGTTCAGAAGAAGGCGATTGCGACAGCGGTGTGGAACACCTTGACCTCCAAAGAACCTCCAAAGATCTCCAAACCCCAAGATCCTACAGAGGACGTTGGAAGGCTTTGGAGATCAGCGCCGGTGGGGGTTCTACACCTTGCTGTCGCCGGGGGTTGGCGGCTTTAGCTGGAAGTCATCGCCGGCAGGGGCTTTACACCTTCAGGATCCAGCGCTCCCGAGTCTCGGCGCTGACAAAGGGGGCAGGCACCACCAGAATGCTGGGATCAAGGCTGTGGAACACGGCCCGGATTGCAGTGGCATGGGCAACTTCGTTGGGGCCAATGGTGCTGGCGGCAGCCACCAGGTCTTTGTTGGAAAGCTGGACAAAGGCATCGTTGTAGGCTAGGGCCGCATCGAACTCCAGAGCCAGGGCCAGCTTGGCGATGTTGGCATCGGAGTCGAGATTGCCTTCTTTGTTGTCGATGTAGGTGGAAAGGTCGTAGCTATCCCGGGCCCGAGAGGGTATCCCTCCCAGTTGGCGCACGGCGCCCGCCAGCAGATCCCGGTGCTGTTCGTGATCCTTCAGGTTCTTGGTGGCCACTTCCAACACGATCTTGCCCACCTCAGTATTGCTCAACTTGCCGGCAGCGGTTTTGTAGGCCCAGATCGCCTGCTGTTCCAAGTCAATGGCCGCGTTGAGGATGGCGATGTCGGCAGTGTTGGACTGGGCGGCACCGGGCAGGGTGCGCAATCCAATTGCTCCACCTACGCCCGCCAGCAAACCAGCCAACAACAAGCTGCGGCGGGAAGTTGCAGGGCTGGGATCCCATTCGGCGGCCAATTGAGGCAGAGCGAAGGGAGTCTTTGCAGTCTTCATCTCAAGTCTCCTGTCTCGAAAGATGGCAACCAACCTTCAGGGGCTTGCTCTGGGTCGGGCAATTCCCTCTGGCCTGGTCTGATGGAGATACGCCGTGGATGCCGCCGCGGATGCCTGAGGGAAGAGATTTTCGTGGTCAAATAGCCATGAAATGCCTCCTCGAACTCCCCTCTCCCTCTGGGAGAAGGTCCGGGCTATCTTAAAAGCGTGTCCAACGGCTCCAGTGGGGGCCAGCATTCGGTCGGTAGTGTCGTTATCCATCCATGCGATTCTGGGCGTGAACCTGCACCTTGCTCTGCCGGAGGCCAGCCTACAGAGCTACGCCACCTGGATTGAGGCGCGTATTCGGGAGGGTCAGGGCGCTCAGGTGGTTACCTGCAACCCGGAAATGATCATGCAGGCGCAGCGGGATCTGGCCTTTGCCCAGGTGCTGCAGGCAGCAGAGCTGGTGATCCCCGACGGCATCGGGGTGGTGTGGGCTTTGCGACGGCAGGGGATCCGCGTCCAGCGGGTGCCGGGGATCGAGCTGGCAGAAACCCTGATCCCGTTGGCGGCAGAACGGGGGTGGCGCTTGGCCCTGGTGGGGGGAAGGCCGGAAGTCAACCGGGCAGCAATTCGATATTGGCAAGCCCAGTGTCCTGCTTTGGCCCTCTGGGGCTACCACGGCTACTTCTCTAGCGAGGAAGAAAAAGAGCTTCTGCAAGCTCTCCAGGAATTTCGACCGCAACTGGTGTGGGTGGGGCTGGGATCCCCGCGGCAGGAGCTGTGGATCCAAAAGTGGCGTCCCCTTTTGCCCCAAGCCATCTGGATGGGGGTGGGGGGCAGCTTGGACATTTGGGCCGGCCAAAAACGGCGAGCGCCCCGTTGGTGGCGTGACCATCACCTGGAATGGTTGTATCGTCTCTATCAGGAACCCTGGCGCTGGCGACGCATGTTAGCTCTGCCCAGCTTTGTCTGGCGAGTGCTGTGGGATCCCTCTTCTCGTTTGCGCCCCTAGTCTGCCGGCGCTCTCTCCCTCCTCTGTCTAGGCGCTTACTATGGTGATCGGTCAGCACATCGGCTATCCTCCTCGCTTACACCGTTGGGCGGGTACGGCTCCGACCCCTCATCCCCCTGCCCCAGCCCATCCAGAGGCCACCCTGGGCTTTTACAGCAGCACCCAATCCGGATCCCTGCAAGCCCCGGCCAGCATGGTGTCCTTGCGGGGCGTGAGCAAGGTCTTTCCCAACGGCAACTTAATTTTTCAGGATGTGAACTTGGAGGTGCGCCGCGGCGAGTTTGTGTTCGTAACTGGGGTCTCCGGGGCGGGCAAGTCCACCCTGCTGCGGCTACTCTACGGGGCGGAACAGGCCACCGAGGGCACGGTCATCGTCGATCAAGTCTGTCTCTTTTCTTCTGAAGGGCGGCGGCGACCCTACCGCATCCCACCGCGTCCGCTGGCCATGTTGCGGCGGCGCTTGGGGGTGGTTTTCCAAGATTATCGCCTTCTGGCCAACCGCACTCTGGCAGAAAATGTGGCCTTCGTGCTGCGCGCCCAAGGGCTGTCCCCCGCAGAAATCCGCCGTCGCATCGGGCCGACCCTAAAGATGGTGGGGCTGACCGAAAAGCGAGATCACTTTCCCCATGAGCTTTCGGGGGGGGAACAGCAGCGCCTTAGCCTGGCCCGGGCCATTGTCAACATGCCGGTGCTGCTGCTGGCGGACGAGCCGACGGGGAATCTGGATCCGGAAAACTCGCTCTTGGTTCTCCAGATTTTGGAGCGGCTCAATTCCTTTGGGGTGACCGTCATCATGACCAGCCATGACCCCTATCTGGTGGAGCGGGCCGGCCACCGGGTGGTGCGCATGGAGGGAGGGCGCCTGTATGATCTGCGCTGAGGGGCTACCGGGATCCCTACTTTGCTCTTCACAAGCTTTTTGAGATCCCGGAGAGCAGCTTTGCCGGTTGCATCAGCAGACCGTAGGCCCTAAGCCAGCCGCATCAGCACAACAGCGGCACCGCCCGCGGCGACTTGTCAAGCCAGCCCGACCAGTTACATCAGCGGGTCGTGGGCCTTACTCGCGCAGACCCTCAGGTTGGGTTTCCAGAAGCTCCTCCCCTAGCTGATGAGCGGCAGCCACCATATTTTTCAGTGCGGGGATCACCTCCTCCCAGCGGCGGGTCTTGAGGCCACAATCGGGATTAACCCAAGTTTGCTCCACAGGCAAGTGGGCCAGTCCTGTGCGCAGCTGCTGCAGGATTTGCTCAACGCTCGGCACCGCAGGGCTGTGGACATCGTAAACGCCGTTGCCCACCTGGTGACGATACCCAGCCTGGGCAATTTGCAGCAGGGTTTTGTTGTTGCTGCGGCTGTTTTCAATGGAAAGCACGTCGGCATCCAGCCGCTCAATGTGCTCGATGATGTCCCCAAACTCTGAGTAGCACATGTGGGTGTGAATCTGGGTTTCCGGCTTGGCCCCGCCGGTAGCTAGGCGAAAGGCATCCACTGCCCAGCTGAGGTATTCTGGCCAGCGTTCTTTTTTCAGAGGTAGCCCCTCCCGCAGTGCCGGCTCATCCACTTGCACCATCACCGCTCCAGCCGCTTCCAGATCTGCCACTTCGGCTCTCAAGGCCAGGGCAATCTGCAAAGCCTGCTCCCGCCGGGGAATATCAACACGGGGAAAGGACCAGTTGAGCATAGTCACTGGCCCCGTGAGCATGCCTTTCACCGGCTTTTGGGTGTGGGACTGGGCTACTTGGAATTCCCGCACTGTCATGGGTTGGGGGCGAACCACGTCGCCGTAGAGAATGGGAGGGCGCACGCAGCGGCTGCCGTAACTCTGCACCCAGCCGTGTTCAGTGAAGGCAAAGCCTTCCAGCTTCTGGGCAAAGTACTCCACCATGTCGGTGCGCTCAAATTCCCCATGCACCAACACATCCAGGCCAATCTCTTCTTGAATGCGGATGCACTTGGCAATCTCAGCGTCAATGGCTGCTTCGTACTCCGCCTGCGAAACCTCCCCTCTTTTGTACTTAGCTCGCCACTGCCGCACCTCTGGAGTTTGGGGGAAGGAGCCAATGGTGGTGGTGGGCAAAGGTGGTAGCTGAACCTGCCGACTTAGGCGCTGCTCGTAGGGCAGGAATCGCTCGAAGTCCTGGAGCTTGAGGTTGGCCAAAGCCTGGCGCACTTGGGGGTTGGGGGGGCTAAACTGCGCAAAGCTCTGCCATTGCTGCTGGATTTCCGCCTGCTGGGCAGCAGTGTCTTCGCCGTTGAGGGCTCGCGCCAGGAGAGCTACTTCGGCCAGCTTCTGTTCGGCAAAGCTGAGGACATTTCTGAGGGGTTCCGGCAACTGGGCTTCCAGAGCAGCGTCGTGGGGCACAAATTGCAACGAAGCGGAAGGCTGCACCCGTAGGTTGGGAGCTACCCCCTGCAGCTCCCGCAGGCTGGCCAAGACGGTCTCAGGCTGAACCTTCCAGACATTCCGAGCGTCCACTACGCCAGCACCTAGGATCTGGTCAGCCGGAAAGCCATAGGTTCTTACCAGATCCAGGGTGTGGCCACGGGTAAAGTCAAGGCTAATGCCGGCCACCGGCAGTTGCACCACCCAGGGGTAAGTCTCCCCCAGGTCATCGAAGTAGGTGACCAAGTGGACAGGGATCCCGGCGGTTGCCAACTGGCGGTAGCTCATTTCCACAGCTTCCCGCAGGCCACTTCCCTGGCTGGTAACCAAAATGGGATCGTGAATCTGGACTTCTGGGATCCCCAGCTGTTTTAACTCCTGGAGGAGATCCCGGTACAGAGGAAGGAGCTTTTCCAAGTCCGCCCGCAGATCCCCAGATCGCTGGCTAAGGCAGAGCAAAGTCACTGGACTGAGGACAACGGGGCTGGTGCGCTCCCCTAGGATCCCTTGGGCCCGCCGAACTCTTTCCAAAAAATCCCCAAAGTTAGGACTGGGATCGGCTTCCGGCTCAATTTCGGGTACCAAGTAGTGGTAGTTGGTGTCAAACCACTTGGTCATTTCCAAAGCCGGCAGGCCCTCCCGCCCCCGCGCCATGGCAAAGTAGCGGTCTAAACCCGACAGACCTCGGAACCGAGAGGGGATCAGCCCCAGCCAGGTGGCCCAGTCCAGTACATGGTCGTAGAGAGTCTGATCCCCTACCGCAATGTGATCAATCCCAGCTTGTAGCTGAGTCTGCCAGGCTTGAGTCTCCAAATCCCAAAAGGTAGCCAGCAGAGCCTCTGACCCTAGGGCACCACTCCAAAAGCCTTCCAAAGCTTTTTTGAGCTCGCGGCGCTTGCCCATGCGGGCATACCCCAATGTCATGGTTTGTGCAGTCATGTTGTGTGCCATCCCAAATACTGAGTTTTCTAATTTTCCTGCGTTCAATTCGCCCTCAACTGGGATCCCGCCCGCCAAGGAAGAAACCGGCTGTTCCTCTCTTGCCTCTGGAACCCCAACAAAACACTGCCTTTTGCGCAAAAAAGATACTCAACGCAGCCAGCGATCGCAGTGGCTACTTGCCAGCCTACCAATTGAAGTCAGGAAGCCTGACATCTCACTCTTTCCTTCGCGTAGGCGGGCTGTAGATCTTGATAGATCTTGGTGCAACAGCACCCAAAATTTACTCTCTCCCGGCCAACTGGCTCAGAGTCTTGCTTGGGTTCTTGGACTTATTTCTACTGCTGAGGAGTACCGAAAGCTTGTGGGAGCAACGCCGGGAAAATGCTCAGGATAACGAAAGCAGAAACGAGCTAAAGCCAAGACAGTTACCATCTGTACCTCGCAGATGTTGTGAAGTTTAGAAAAACCATCGGCGGGCATTCTGACTGACACGGTTTTGGGGGACAAGATCTGGATCGGCAGCGAATGACTCTAGAGATTTGCTGCAGAACTTCTCCTAAACCGGATCACAGCTGCGGGACAGCGGCAGATTCTCACTGCTCTTTCCCCGTTTCCTCTGGCGGCTGATCCCCGTCAGAACCGATAGCTGAGCTACATCGTATCACGGAGTTCAGAGACGGGAGTAGAGTGCTTCAATCATCACCAAGCCAGCAGCCTTTGGAGCTACCAGACCTCACCTTTCACCCAGCGGTCTTGCAGGAAGTCATCGGAACCCTCTAAGCATCCTCCCCCCCTGCATTGCTCTCAAGATAAGGCAGTGATAGCTTAGCTGCCATAAGTCTTGTCCAGGAGGCAAGGGGGTTTGCTCCTTTTTGCTGAAAAAGCGACAGATCGGGGTTTCTATGGCATCAAGCTTAAAAGTAACTGTGTGGTCTGTGGGCCTCTTCTTGCTGAGCCAGATGTGGGCTGGATGCGCTCAGAATGCTGCTGAGCGGACAGCTTTCGATCCAAAGCTAGCAGGATCCAGCGATCAAATCGTGCTGGCCATTGGAGGGGAAAGGGAAGAAGGATTTGATCCCACCCTGGGCTGGGGACGTTACGGTTCGCCTTTGTTCCAAAGCACTCTGCTGCGGCGGGACGAGAACCTTGAGATTGTAAACGACCTGGCGACTGGCTACACTGTCAGCCAAGATGGCCTAACCTGGACGGTAACCCTACGAAAGGATGCAGTCTTCTCCGATGGAAAACCTGTCACAGCAGCGGACGTGGCTTACACCTTTAACCAAGCAGCTCGGAGTGGTGGTCTGGTCGACCTAACCGCCCTAAAGGAAGCAGTAGCTATCGACACTCATACGGTGGAGCTGCGGCTGCAAAAACCCCAAAGTACTTTTGTCAACCGCCTCATCACCTTGGGTATCGTGCCTCAACATGCCCACGGGCCTGATTATGCTCGCAAACCCATTGGCTCTGGCCCCTACCGACTGGTGCAGTGGGATGAGGGGCAACAACTGATTGTGGAGGCAAATCCCTTATATTACGGCCAGACTCCTGGCATTCGGCGGCTGGTTTTCCTTTTCCTGGAGGAGGATGCAGCCTTTGCAGCAGCCCGAGCCGGACAGGTACACGTGGTTAGCGTGCCTCAGTCTTTGGCTAAGCAAACTGTTGAGGGCATGAAGCTTCACGCCATTCCCAGTGTGGATAACCGAGGGCTGATGTTCCCCTTTCCCCCTAAAACCGGTGCGACAACCCCAAAGGGATACCCCATCGGCAACGATGTGACTTCTGACTTGGCGATTCGCAAGGCGGTCAACTTCGCCATTGACCGACAGGCGCTGGTGGATGGAGTCCTAGAAGGCTACGGATCCCCTGCCTATGGCCCAGTCAGCGGTTTGCCCTGGGAAGAGCCGACCGCCAAGATTGAGGACAACAATCCAGACCTGGCCCGTCAGATTCTAGCTGAGGGAGGCTGGAGCGATAAAGATGGGGATGGGGTAGTGGAAAAAAACGGGCTGCGGGCTGAGTTCACCGTGCTCTACCCGGCCAACGACAGCATTCGCCAAGCCCTGGCCCTAGCTGTTGCAGAAATGCTGCGGCCTGTGGGCATCCGAGTCAATGTCGAGGGCAAAAGTTGGGATGACATCACTCCGCTCATGCACAGCAACGTGGTGCTGTTTGGCTGGGGCAGCCATGACCCAACTGAGGTGTACAACCTCTACCACAGCAAAGCGGCCCAGGGGGGATTTTTCAATGCCGGCTACTATGCCAACCCGTTTGTGGATCGAATGCTGGATCTGGCTATGGAGGCCCCCTCTGAAGCTGAAGCTATCCCCTTCTGGCGGGCAGCCCAGTGGGATGGAAAGCAAGGCTTTACTGCCAAAGGAGATGCAGCCTGGGCTTGGTTGGTGAACCTGGATCATACCTACTTTGTCCAAGAGTGCTTGGATATAGGCCAGCCGCAGGTACAGCCTCATGGCCATGGTTGGCCAATCACAGCCAACATCACCCGTTGGAAATGGACGTGCAACTGAGGTCAGTTCTGCTGTTTCTGGCTTATAAGCTGACTCGGCTGGGGTTGCTGCTGGCGGCTGTGGCAGTCCTGACGTTTGCCCTGCTCAGCTTCTCCCCTGTTGATCCCGTACAAGCCTATGTAGGGGCCGACATGCTGCAGATCAGCCCAGCCCAACGAGACCTGATTGCCCAGCGTTGGGGGCTGGATCAGCCCATGCTGCTTCGCTTTGGGAACTGGCTTGGGCAGATGGTTCAAGGCAACTGGGGCACCTCAATGGTGTTCGATCAGCCAGTGGTGCAGGTCATTCAACAGCGGTTTGAGCTATCGCTGCCCTTACTGGCAATTGCCTGGCTGCTTTCCGGTTTCCTGGGAGTGGGGTTGGGGGTTTTGGCCGCAGCGTTTCAGGGCGCTTGGGTTGACCGCAGTATTCGTCTTTACGCCTACACCCTCGCCTCTTCTCCCCCTTTCTGGGTGGCGCTGCTACTCTTGATCGCGTTTTCGGTAGAGCTGGGTCTAACACCTATCTGTTGCGCCGCGCCACCTGGCGCGTTGGCGGAGGAGGTGACTTTTTGGCAGCGCTTACACCACTTGCTCTTGCCTGCTTTCACCCTAACTTTCATCGGCGTTGCCAACATCACCTTGCACACTCGTCAGAAGCTCATTGACGTGTTGCACAGCAACTATGTGCTGTTTGCTCGTGCCCAGGGGGAAAGCCTGGCTGGGATCCTGTGGTACCACGGCTTGCGGAATATCTTGCTGCCTGCGCTGACGCTGCAATTTGCCTCCTTTGGGGAACTGTTTGGTGGCTCAGTGTTAGTGGAACAGGTGTTTGCTTATCCAGGACTGGGACAAGCAACGGTACAGGCAGCTTTGCGCAGTGATGTGCCTCTGTTGGTGGGCATTGTGTTTTTCAGCGCCTTGTTTGTCTATGCCGGCAATACCCTAGCTGACCTGTCCTACCAGATTGTCGATCCACGCATTCGCCTTGGCGGGAGGATAGGATGATCCCTTTTGCATCGCCTCGTGTTGCTGCTGCTGATGCCGATGGGGGGATGAAATTCTCAGAGTCCTCTGTCAAAGGAGAGCGCAGGCGGCAGACTCTGTGGGCAATTGGACTGTGTGCTTTTTTTTTGGTGTCTATCCTCTGCAGCGCTGGGCTTATCGGCGATACCGGACTGAGCCCGAACCTAACTCAGCGGAATCAGCCTCCTTCCCTGGCCCATCCCTTCGGCACCGACTGGCTGGGGCGGGATATGCTGGCCCGATCCTTGCACGGGATGTCCCTTAGTCTGTGGGTAGGCATGCTGGCTGCCGCCGTCAGCGTGGTGATCGCCGCTGTTTTGGGTTTGGTGAGTGGCACGGTGGGAGGCTGGGTGGATGCCTCGATCTGCTGGATGATTGACCTATGTTTCAGCCTGCCTCACCTGGTGGTGCAGATCCTTATAGCTTTTGCTGTCGGCGGCGGAGTTCGGGGAGTCATTGTTGCCGTTGCCCTCACCCACTGGCCCAGCCTAGCGCGCCTGGTGCGGGCCGAGGTGTTACAGGTCAGCAGTTCTGACTATGCCCAGAGTTCTTACCGACTGGGCCGCTCTTCCCTCTGGGTTGCCCGCTACCATATGATGCCTCACATTTTGCCCCAGCTCCTAGTGGGACTTATTCTGCTGTTTCCCCACGCCATTTTGCACGAAGCAGCCCTCTCATTCATTGGGGTAGGTATTTCGCCGCACCTACCGGCCATCGGCATTATTCTGGCCGAATCCATGCGCCACCTCTCCACCGGCTACTGGTGGCTGGGGGTTATGCCTGGACTGCTGCTGCTGCTGTCGGTCAAGGCTTTTGACTGGCTGGGAGAAAACCTGCAGGCCCTTCTCAATCCGCGTACGGCTCAGGAGTAGGGAAATGTTGGTGGTCTCCGGCCTAAACATTAGGTTCAGCCGATACGAGCGGGGGCTGCGCCGCCGCTACCTTCAGGTGATTACAGATCTGGATCTGGAGGTTAAGGCAGGGGAGGTGGTGGCAGTGGTGGGGGCCAGCGGATCGGGCAAAAGTTTGCTGGCCCATGCCCTCTTGGGTCTTTTGCCAGAGAACGCTACCCTGCGCGGTACTCTCCTATTTCAGGGGCAGCCCTTGACCCCTGAGCGGTGTAGGCAACTGCGCGGCAAGGCCATTGCTCTCATCCCCCAGTCTGTGGACTACCTGGATCCCCTCATGCAAGTAGGATCCCAGGTACAGCGGGTAGCTCGGCTCAGCGGTGCCTCCCAAGGCGAGGCCCGTAGAGCAGTGAGCCGCATCTTTGCCCGCTATAGCTTGCCGCCGGGAACAGAGGGCCTCTACCCTTTCCAGCTCTCCGGAGGCATGGCACGGCGGGTGCTGGTATCGACGGCGGCAGTTAGCAGAGCCAAGCTGGTGATAGCCGACGAGCCCACGCCAGGCTTGGACGCGGAGGTGGTGGCTGAGACCCTTGCCCATCTGCGGGAACTGGCCCAGGAGGGCCGAGGCGTTATGTTGATTACACACGATATTCAGGCGGCGTTGTCGGTGGCAGATCGAGTGGCAGTCTTCTATGCGGGCACTACAGTCGAGTTGGCCTCGGCTCAGGATTTCGAAAGGGGAAACTTGCGCCACCCCTACACTCAAGCTCTGTGGCGATCCCTGCCCCAAAATGAGTTTGCTCCCCTGCCGGGCAACCAGCCTGACCCTGAGGCACTGCCTGCGGGTTGTTTGTTTGGGGATCGCTGCCCCTGGGCAAGTGAAATCTGTCGAGCTGAGCATCCGCCTCTGCGGGCGGTTGGAGGAGGGTGGGTGAGGTGTATCCATGCTCAAGGGTGAGCATCTCTGGTTTCGCTATGGACGGCATCTGCCTTGGGTGGTGCAAGATCAGACCCTTCAAGTAGAACTTGGGGAAGTCGTAGGGCTGATGGCTCCCTCTGGTTTTGGCAAAACTACTCTGGCCAAGTTGCTGGCGGGCTACCTTACCCCCAGCCAAGGTCGGGTGAGTGTGACAGGGCAGCCTTTGCCTCGGCGAGGGTACTGCCCAGTGCAGCTTGTCTTTCAACATCCAGAGCAGGCCGTTAACCCCCACTGGCGCATAGCTCAGGTCTTGCGGGAAGGGCCTCCTCCCCAGCCAGAGGTTCTCCACACCTTAGGCATTTCCCCCAGTTGGCTCAACCGCTATCCCCATGAGCTAAGCGGGGGAGAATTGCAGCGGGTTGTCATCGCCCGGGTTCTCAACCCACAAACTCGCTATTTGATTGCAGATGAGATGACAGCCATGCTCGACGCCAATACCCAAGCCCTGATCTGGCAAGCTGTCTTGGCCTATGGGCGGGCACATCAGATGGGGCTTTTGGTCATCAGTCATGATCGCTTTCTCCTGGAACGGCTCTGCAGCCGCTACGTCATCATGACCAGCCATGACCCCTATCTGGTGGAGCGGGCCGGCCACCGGGTGGTGCGCATGGAGGGAGGGCGCCTGTATGATCTGCGCTGAGGGCTGCCGGGATCCCTATTTTGCTCTCCACAGGCTCTGTTGAGCTCCAGGGGGCAAGGGTCTGAGCCCATTGATTGTTGGATGGAGAACAGCATGCAATCTCTCTCCCGATTTCTCAATAAAATCCGCTATCTCCTACAGGAGACTTTTTTGGGGTTGCGGCGGGGGGGCTGGCTGAACTGGGCCGCTGTGAGCACCCTGCTGGTGTTGCTGTTCTTGGTGGGGATCGGCGTTGAGCTGTCCTGGGGCCTGGATGCCACGGTGCAGTCGCTGGGAGGACAACTGGAGATCTCCGTCTACCTGGAGCCGGAACGGCAGGGGGTGGAGCTGCAACCTCAGGTCGCCCAACTGCCTCATGTGGCCGAGGTGAAGGTCATCACCAAAGACCAAGCTTGGCGCACCCTCTTGATCGAGATGGGGATCCAAGACGAGGCGGCCATGGAAACCCAGTTGGGGGAGAACCCCTTGGTGGATGCTCTGCGGGTTAAGGCGGATTCCACCGAAGCCTTGGGGGAAGTGGCGGAGCAGATTCGCCAACTGGAAGGGGTGGATGAGGTCTACTACGGCGACCGCATTGTGGAGCAACTGGCCCAGCTCCAGGACATGCTACGGCTGGGATCCCTGACCATTACCGGCGTGTTGGCCCTGACAGCGGTGGCGGTCATCACCACCACCATTCGCCTCATCGTCATGGCGCGGCGGCGGGAGATCGAGGTGATGCAATTGGTGGGGGCGACGGCAGCCTGGATTTACTTGCCCTTTATTTTGCAAGGGTGCCTGTTTGGGGTGATCAGCGCAGTGGGAGCTTGGGGATTGATCTTGGGATCCCAGCAGTTGCTGCAGGAGCTGCTGGAGCAGTTGATTGTCTTGCCCTTCCTCAAGGTGATGCAGGCAGATCGCAGCCAACTGGAGTTTTGGCTCTTGCCGTCGATGTTGTTGGGGATGGGGGTTTTTCTGGGCACCACCAGCAGCTTGATCGCGGTGCGCAAGTCGGCAGGGCGATGAGCTGGAGGCGATGCTGAGGAAAGCCCTGGATATTCCAATCTGAGGATCGCCATAGGATAAGATGATGGACTCTACTTCCCTGGCTTTCCAAGATCTGGCCGCCATGAACCCATTGCCTCCTCCCGCCCACCCCTACCAGTTCCGCGCTTTGGGCCTGATTAAGGGATCCCTGAAATCGATCCCCAAGACTTATGCGCAGGCAACCTTGGTTGCCTCTGACGGAGCAGAATATCCGGCTACCCCCGGACGCGCCGAGCTTCTCGGCCCCTTCGAGCACTGCATCAAGAGCGGCCATACCTACTGGTACTACGTGCAGCCGCAGCCGCGTTCAGGGGGGGCTTTGGGCTTGAGCATCATCCGCATCCTGGCCCTGCCGGAAGAGGAGCAAGACCCAGAGTGGGAAGAAGAACCGTTTTTGCCTGCCCCTGAGGACACAGAGGAAGGCTTTAACATCCGCGGCATTGTCGAGCCCCACGATGGCTTTGTTGAGGTGACCGTGCGGCGCAAGCCCCAGGGAACCAAGCAATTTGCTCCTCTGCAATTGCGCTTGGAAGGGTTCTTGCCCGGAGCTGTGGCGGGCGAGTTTTGGGATCTGTTGGCAGAGCGAGAGGGCAACAAACTGCTGTTGGTGGATGGTACCCGCCTGTTGACCGCAGTAGCCTAGCTATCTAGATTGGCCCTGCTTGAGAACCTTAAAATAAACCAAAGAGCTTCCCAACCGATGGTGTCTGCTGCCGGCTTGTCCCAACGGGTCGCCCATCTATCCCCTTCCCCCACGCTATCCATTTCGGCTCTGGCTAAAGCCATGCAGGCAGAGGGGCTGGATGTGTGTAGCTTGAGCGCGGGCGAGCCGGATTTCGATACGCCTGACCACATTCGGGCCGCGGCCATCCGTGCTCTGGAAGAGGGCAAAACCCGTTACGGCCCCACCGCTGGGATCCCCGCCCTTCGCCAAGCAGTGGCCGATAAGCTGCGGCAGGAAAACGGCCTGGAGTTCAGCCACGACCAAATCCTGATCAGCAACGGCGGCAAGCAAACCCTGTTTAACCTGGCCATGGTGCTGCTGGATCCCGGCGATGAAGTGATCCTGCCTGTTCCCTACTGGGTCAGCTACCCCGAAATTGCCATTTTGGCAGGGGCAAAGGTTGTGCAGGTGCAGACGGAAGAGGCCCAGGGGTTCAAGCTCACCGCCGCCCAACTGCGCCAGGCCCTCACCCCCCGTAGCAAGCTGCTGATTCTCAACTCGCCGGCCAACCCCACCGGAGCCGTTTACCACCAGCACGAGCTGGCAGCTCTGGCAGAGGTGATCCTCTCCGCCCCCCATCTGTACGTGATCTGCGACGAGATCTACGAAAAGCTGGTTTATGGACAAGCCCGCCACATCAGCCTGGGATCCCTTTGCCCTGACTTGATGCCGCGCCTGATTCTCAGCAGTGGCTTTGCCAAAGCCTACGCCATGACCGGCTGGCGGGTGGGCTACTTGGCCGGGCCCAAGCCCATCATTGAGGCGGCCATCAACCTGCAAAGCCACAGCACCTCCAATGTCTGCACCTTCGCCCAGTACGGTGCTCTGGAAGCCCTGACCAGCCCCCTATCGGCAGCGGCTGTGGAAAAAATGCGCCAAGAATTCTGGCAGCGGCGGGATCTGATGCTGGACGGGATCCGCACCTTGCCAGGGGCGACTTGCCCGGAGCCAGAAGGTGCATTTTATGTGTTTGTCAACATCGGCCAAACCGGGTTAAGTTCGGTGGAGTTTTGCCGGCAGCTGCTCAAGGAACACCACGTGGCTGCTGTGCCGGGGGTAGCCTTTGGGGCAGATTCCTACATTCGCCTTTCCTATGCTGCCGATCGCACCACCCTCGAAAAAGGGCTGCAGCGGCTGCACCGGTTTGTGTCTTCCCTCTGAGAATTCAATCCGAGGATCGAAAAGAACTGAGGAAGCTCAGCTCCCAGCGGCTGGATCCCTGTAGGCCATTCCCAGCGGCGGGATCCCTATCTGAAGTGTGAACACTATTGCTTAACCCTAGCTATAGTGTTAGGGGATGGGCTACGAGGGGATAACTCATGTCTGGCAGAACGGCGCTTGTCATCACCGTTGCCTGTTTGAGTGGGGGATCCGGAAAGACCACAGCCGCCCTCAACCTGGCCATCATGTTGGCCGAGCATGGCAAGACGCTGGCCGTTGACTTTGACCCACAGGGCAACCTGAGCCAGTGGATGGGCTGGACGGATCTGTCGGAGTCGGCCACCATTGCCGAGACGATTTTGCCGGGGGCGGATCGGGTTCACATTCGGGAGATTATCCGTCCGCCGTTGAATGAGGATCGCCAGGAGCGGCTGTGGTTGGCCCCCAGCGATTACAGTCTCTCGCGGGCTATGGATGCGATCGTGATGGAGCCGGGGCGGGAGCTGTTTTTGAAGCGGGCTTTGCGACCGATTCTGCCGGAGTATGACTTTTTGGTCATCGACAGCCCCCCCTCGAAAGGGTTGCTCACCTACAACAGCATTCTCAGCGCCGATCTGCTGGTGGTGCCGACGGAATGTACCCAAAAGGGGGTGATGGGGGCCCTAAGTACCCTGGTGCTGTTGAAAGAATTGGAAGAGCTGGATTTTCATGTGCCCAAGTTTTTGGGGGTGCTCCCCACACGGGAACAGTGGGTGGGCAACAACCGCACCAAAATGTCGCGGGCCGCGGTGGAAGCCTTGGCGGAAATGATGCAAGGGATCCCCATTTTCACGCCGGTGCGGCAAAGTACAGTGGTGCAGCAAACCAACAGCATGGGCTGGTCCTTGGCGGAGGCGGGGGAAGATCTCCTGGCCCAACCTTATCGTGAGGTCCTCAAGGCTGTGTTGGAGGCCCGCTAACATGGCTACCGCCAAGAAGCCTCCCAAAAAAAAATTGCCCACCGGCCCCACCAAGGCAGATTTGCTCTCGCGCATGGGGGTGAATAAGCAGCCAGAGCCGATGGAACTTGCGCCTACGGCTGCCGATGGCGTTGAGGCTCCGCACCGTCCAGAGGACAACAGGGGGACGGATTCCCTGGATCTGCCTCACCCTGCGGCATTAGATGTTGAGCCCGATCCATCTGCCGCCGCCTCGTCCCCTCTGTGCCAGGTTGCCACAACCCCACCAGAGGCAGGACGGATGCCTCTCCTGGCCAGTGTGCTCTCCACACCTGAAGCTCCTTCTCGGGATGCGGATCCCTTGTCCAACTTGTCGCCCGCTCCGGTCGAGGTGGAAAGGGTTGTCTCCCCACCCCAGGTCAGTCTGGCCAAATGGGCCAATACTTCGCTGCCAACTGAAAAGCCAGCCGAGCTTTTGCCCCCTGCTACTGCTTGCACCGACAATGGGGTTCGCCGCAATGGCACCCCCAATGGGCAGGGTGCCCAGTCGGATCCCCGCGAGGCTCTGGATGCACAACTGGGCCTGCAAAAGCTTACCCTCAAATGGTCTGCCGAGAGGGTAGAAAAGCTGGGATCCCTGGAAAGCGCCACCGGCCTACCGGGCGAGATTTTGCTGGAAGTCTTGCTGGATCATTGGGAACAATTGCCCAAGCCCTTGCAGCAAGATTGCCTCCTGCAAGCCCACCGCATTCGCGTCGAGCGGCTGGTGATCAGCCAAAACTTCACCATTGCCACGATTGAGCAACTGCTCTTCACGTCAGCGTTGCGCAACAACAACGAGCAGCATCTGCTTTGAGTTCTGGCCGGTTGGCCTGGGAAATTCCCCCTCAAGATCTCCGCCAGTATGCCAGACAACAGGGATCCCTGTTCCTGTGCTAGGGTCAAAATGGTTCTGTTGGCTTTTCGCGCTTTTCGGCCTGTGCTCTCTCCCCCTCGCTACCTGGCGGCAACCCAACCTCATTATTCTCAAGCGTATTTCCCACTGATTTTCTATTTTTTCCTTCTCCGTATTTCTCCCATCCTTTAGGGGACAACATCGCGGCGGAATCTTCTTTAAGGCGACCAGGTTGTAGTGGAGCGGCAACAGTTGATGAAAGAACTTGATTTGGCCAAAGCTGTAGAGCAACGGCGCACCTTTGCCATTATTTCCCATCCCGATGCGGGGAAGACCACCCTCACCGAAAAGCTGCTGTTGTACGGGGGGGCCATTCAAGAAGCGGGAGCTGTGAAGGCCCGTCGGGCGCAAAAGCGGGCCACTTCCGACTGGATGGAACTGGAAAAGCAGCGGGGTATTTCCATCACCTCTACCGTCCTGCAATTTGATTACCGCAACATTCGTCTCAATCTGCTGGATACTCCCGGCCACCAGGACTTCAGCGAAGACACCTATCGCACCCTAGCAGCGGCTGACAATGCCGTGATGCTGGAAGATGCCGGCAAAGGGTTGGAAACCCAGACCCGCAAGCTGTTTGAAGTGTGTCAGATGCGGGGGCTGCCGATTTTTACCTTTATCAACAAGATGGATCGCCCAAGTCGGGATCCCTTGGAGCTGATGGATGAAATTGAGACAGAACTGGGCCTCAAGCCCTATCCTGTCAACTGGCCAATTGGCTCAGGCGAGCGGTTTACTGCGCTATTTGACCGCCGAACTCAGGAGTTTCATTTCTTTGAGCGGGTATCTGGGGGGCGGCTAAGAGTTCAAGATACCGTCATTAAACTTGGGGATCCGCAAATTGAGGAGTTGATCGACAAGGACTTGTATTACCAATTCAAGGAAGAGCTGGAACTGCTGGATGGTCTCATGCCCACCTTGGATCTAAAACAGGTGCATTCTGGCAAACAAACCCCGGTCTTTTTCGGCAGTGCCATGACCAATTTTGGGGTGGAGCTTTTCCTCAATGCATTTTTGGAGTATTCCTTACCGCCAATGCCTCACGAGAGCACTGCTGGGCTAATCCCGCCCGAACATCCTGAGTTTACGGGCTTCGTCTTTAAACTGCAGGCCAACATGGATCCCCGCCATCGGGATCGCGTTGCTTTTGTGCGCATCTGTTCCGGCAAGTTTGAGAAGGATATGGTGGTCAACCATGCCCGCCTCAATCGTCCCATTCGCCTATCTTATCCCCAGAAGTTGTTTGCTCAAGAGCGCATCTCCATCGATGAAGCTTACCCTGGGGATGTGATCGGCCTGAATAATCCCGGCATCTTCACCATTGGGGATACCATCTACACCGGCCCGAAGCTGCGCTACGCCGGGATCCCTAGCTTTTCTCCTGAGCTGTTTGCCTACTTGAAGAATCCCAATCCTTCCAAGTTTAAGCAGTTCCAGAAAGGGGTAGCGGAACTGCGGGAAGAAGGGGCTGTACAAATCATGTACTCTATCGACGATTCCAAACGGGATCCGATTGTGGCAGCGGTGGGCCAGTTGCAGTTTGAGGTTTTGCAGTATCGCCTTGAAAGTGAATACAACGTCGAAACCCGACTGGAGATGTTGCCCTACACACTGGCTCGCTGGGTCGAGAATGGCTGGAAGGCGCTGGAGAATATTCCCAGCTTGTTTAACACCCTAGTTGTTAAAGACATTCAAGACAGGCCCGTTCTTCTGTTTAAGAACGAGTGGACTTTACAGCAATTTGCTGCCAGCAACCCTAAAATCAAGCTCAGCAAAATTGCCCCTATCTCGGATCTCGGCCCAGAATTGGGTGACGGCCAATAGATCAACCTAAGAGAATCCGTCTCAAAGAGCCTTAGGTTCTGACATTCAGTCGAGATGCCATTGGTCTCCACATCAGCGGTGTTGATAGGTGTTGATATCTTCGGATTTCTGAGCAAACCCCTCACACAGATCGCAGCAATTCCCCCATCTTTTTCCTGCATCGTCCAGGGACAGAGGGAGTGAACCATGCCTTTCTTCTCCAACCTGGGATCCGATTCTCCCCACTTTGGCGCTGCCCTCAGTGCTTGTGCGCCACTTTGCGAACGCTCCTTGTGGGGACTGGATCCGCAAGCCGTTTTTTTGAATCACGGCTCCTACGGCGCGACCCCGAAAAAGGTGTTGCAGGCCCAGAGTGTATGGCGGGAACGCCTTGAGGCTCAGCCGGTGCAGTTTATGGGAGAGGAACTTCCTCGAGCCTTGCGGGCGGCGGCAGCAGAACTGGCCCATTTCGTCGGGGCCGAACCCGAAAATTTGGTGTTTGTGGAAAATGCCACCAGCGGGGTCAATGCCGTTTTGCGCTCGCTGCGGTTCCGGCCAGAGGATCAGATCGCCTGCACCAATCACGGTTACGGGGCCGTTCGTCAGGCATTGCAGTACATCTGTGCCCAGTGGGGAGCCATCCCAGTTGAGGCGCAGATCCCTTTCCCCATTGCGGGGCCAGAGCAGGTTATCGCGGCCTTCGAGGCCATCCTCACTCCCCAAACTCGCCTGGCGGTGTTGGATCACCTCACCTCGCCTACGGCTCTGATCTACCCCCTGCCTGAGCTGATCGGCCTCTGTCGGGAGCGCGGGATCCCGGTTTTGGTGGATGGCGCCCATGCCCCCGGAGTTCTCCCCTTGGAGTTGGAAAAGCTAGGAGCCGATTGGTACACCGGCAATGCCCACAAGTGGCTGTTTGCCCCGAAAGGCTGTGCCTTTTTGTGGGTGGCCCCCTATCGACAGGCCCAAACCCATCCTACGGTGATCTCCCACGGCTATAGGCAAGGGTTCACAGCGGAGTTCGACTGGGTGGGCACACGGGATCCCAGCGCTTGGTTGGCCATTTCAGCAGCCCTGGCGTTTATCCAAGGGGTGGGACTGGACAATATCCGTCAGCACAACCACACTCTGCTGCTGCAGGCGCGGCAGTTGCTCTTGGAGGCTCTTGAGGGGATCCCGCCCGCCCCCGAAAAGATGTTGGGCTTTATGGCCACCCTACCCTTGCCGCCATTTTGGCAGCAGTGGATCCCTGAGCTTCCTCTTGAGGAGCGCGCCCGTCGGCTTCACGATTACCTCTGGTACAAGTACCGCATTGAGGTTCCGATCATCCCCTTCGCCGGGCAGCTTTGGGTACGCATCTCGGCCCAGGTCTACAACCGTTTGGCAGAGTACGAACAGTTGGCGCTGGCCTTGCAGCATCTGCCCTGAGGTTTTGTCGGTTGAGCCGCTTTCACGACATTGCAAGTATAGTTGCTTCGCACACCAGTAAAACGATTCCAGATCTATGGTCAATTCAGTTGAGGATGAGATGACGTTACAGGTAGGATGGCATGCCAGTAGACCTCAGAAAGAAGCCTTGACTGAGAGAGTCGTAGGGCATGTCCAGGAAGGGAGCAGACCCACAGACGTACAAAGCCGGTCATACAGCGGAAGGGAAGGGTATGGGAGTCGGTAAAAGCAGCGCGGAACGCTTGGGGAGCGTCTCAATCTAGTTTGAAGCGACCGCAGTGCTTTCAAGAGGGCAAGGATGCATGCAGATGGAGGAACTTCTGTTGATGAAGTGACAAGGCCTGCTTTTGCGAGTCGGACTATTCTACTGGCCAGTGTCTCATTGCTATTTGAATTGACTATCTGAAAAAGTCAGAAAACGTATCCCGCAGATCCGAAAGCCGATCGTTGAAGCAAGTCAGCCGATCCCCTGCGGAGTTCACCAGCGTCAGATCTGCCCGACCGGTTGTCCCTTCAAATCCCAGTAGAGGAACGCTCATGCGGCTGGGATCCGTGGGATTCTGGGAAACGCGGATGACGGCTCGATCGCGGTTAAATTGATAAGCCTCGGCCACATAGCGGATGGGCTCGCTCAAGGTGGGATCTACCGGCAGCCCTGGGGCCGGCAGGAGATCCACCAGCTCGGTGAACGTGCCACTCCGCAGGCCCACCACGGCAGCAGCTCCCAACTGGTTACAAATGGCAATGAGAACCGGCTCTTGGGCAGTGGCGGTGAGGTTGGCCAAGGTAACCGTGACCGTGGCGCGGCTGGCTGCCGGCGGGTAGGTGACCTCAAAGGTGCGGGCAAAGGCATTGCCCAGCTCGTCGCGGGCGCGAAAGCGAAGCTGCCCGGTGTAGGGCAGGATGGAAGAAAAGTAGATGCCAAAGCGGTCGCTGGGACTCCGTCCGGGGATATTGGCCTGTCCGGGGACATAGGCAAGGGCAGCCCGGCTTTGCCACTGATTGGGCGGGGTGTAGGGCAGCAGCGGGCCACTGGTGAAGTTAGGGGGTTCTTTGGGGGGCAGATCCGGCTGGCCATCTCTGTTCAGATCCAGCCCATTGCCCAAGAAGGCCACCGAGCGCTGTAAGAGAATAGGACGGTTTTGGTTATCCAAAAGGGGATTCCGCCTTTCTGCCAGCCCGGCATTGTCCACATAGACATTAAGGGGGCGATTTAGGATTTGGTTATCCCGCTGCCGCCGCATGTTGAACTGTAGGTAGGGCCCCACTGCGCCCGCTGCCGGGGATCCCCCTGTAATTTCAAAATCATCTGCCCGCAGAAAGACATTTTCCAGTGGGCCCAGAGGAGTTGTTCCCTCGCCGCAACCGACCAAGCCAAGCGCTAAAATGGCCAAGGCTGTATAAGCTACAACAGAGCATCCTTTTTCGATAGGGGAATCCGAGCTCCCACAAGTCGGCAGCAGGGGCCGGCAGGCATGCTTTGGCTTCAGCATTCATCTCCTCTCCACAACAGACACCTTGGCGAGGGTTAAACCCAACCGGACTGAGTTGAGGATGGGCGGGGATCCCTCTGCACTCATCGGATTCGCCTGAACCACTATACCGTGAGCCTCGGTTCAGCTAGAAATCGCAGGAGCCCCGCACTGTACCCGTAGGGTCAGTGCCGGGAGGAATGCGCTTTGATGAAGTACAATGAACTTATGAGCCAAGTCCTGACCATATCCTGTAAGCTCAAGGCGTCCCAGTCGCAAGCCGCCAAATTGGACGCGACTTTGGAGGCTTTTGGCCAAGCCTTGAACTGGGTCAACCAGAACACGCCGGAGAAGATCGTCAACGCGGTCAAACTGCAATCCCTTTGCTACTACGAGATTCGAGCCCGGTTCGGCTTGTCCAGTAACTTGGCTCAACAGGTGTGCAGACGGGTGGCAGGCGCTCGCAAAGTGGCGAGACAGCGCAACCGTCCGATTAAAGAGTTCAAGCGTAGGTTCGTTACCTACGACGCACGTATCTTCTCATTCCGCGAGAAAGACTGGACGGTGTCGCTGACCACGGTTGAAGGGAGAGAACGCTTTGAGCTAGCCATTGGTAACTACCAGAGGGGAATGCTGGCTGGCTCTAACCCCAAATCGGCCACCCTAGTCCAGCGGAAAGACGGCTCCTACGACATCCAGATTTGCGTAGAGAAAAACCCGCCCAAGCAACAAGATACCGACAGGGTGATCGGGGTGGACTTGGGCAGGACGGATATCGCCCATACGTCAGAGGGGGACAACTGGAATGGACAGCAGTTGAACCGAGTCCGCGACCACTACTCCAAGCTGAGGGCGGCACTCCAACGCAAAGCCAGTAAGGGCACACGCAGTTCGCGGCGCAGATGCAGAGAACTGTTGCAACGGCTGTCTGGCAAGGAGAGACGCTTTCAGTCGCGTCAGCGTTGCGTAGCAAAAACGTGGGTCAATCATCGCATCTCCAAAGCTATTGTCTCTAGGGCAAAAGCTACCAACAGCGCTATTGCTCTGGAAGACCTGACAGGGATCCGGGAAAGGGTCAATCAACAGCCACGCAGCAAAGCCGAGCGGCGTAGGACCAACAGTTGGGCGTTCTACCAACTACGTCAGTTTCTGGAGTACAAGGCGAGGGTTGCAGGGGTTGCTCTGATTCTTGTGCCGCCCGCCTACACGTCGCAGACCTGCCACAAGTGTTTACACATCCATCCCGATCCTGCGCAATCCTACCGCAGTGGCAAGTCGTTCAAGTGTGGGCACTGTGGATGGGAAGGGGATGCGGATTTGAATGGTGCGAATGTGATTGCGCTCTTGGGGGCTGTCGTAAACCAGCCTAGAGGTCCGGGCTTGTTTTGTTCTCTGGTAGAGCAGAACAGGCTCAGGGCTACTGAAAGCCCGCTCCGTACCGCTTAGCGGTCGGAGCCGGGTAGTTTACCTCCCACCATCCCTAGGGGGCTGGCGGCAACGAGCAAGAAATGGTGGCGATCCCTGGCCTCATCTCCCGAACAGGCTTGATAGCCTAGAGGAAGCGAGATGTGGATACCCATGTCAGATACTCCTGCGGTCTTGGTAGAGCAACTTCAGAAGCGCTACGGATCCACAGTGGCCGTGGCGGACGTCTCATTTCAGGTGGAACCCGGCCAGATCTACGGCATTCTCGGCCCCAATGGGGCCGGCAAGACCACCACTTTGCATTGCCTCTGCACCTTGCTTCGTCCCGATGCGGGCCGGATAGAGGTGTACGGGATCCCAGCCAGCGAAAACCCCAAAGCGGTACGAGAAAAACTGGGGTTTGTTGCCCAAGAGGTGGCTTTGGATAAGGTGCTGACCGGGCGAGAATTGTTGCAGTTGCAGGCCGACCTCCACCACCTGCCGCGCCCCTTGGCTCAAGAGCGAATCGCTGCCGTCCTGGAGCTGCTGGGGCTGACCGACCGCGCCGACCAGCGCATCGGTACCTACTCCGGCGGGCTGCGCAAACGCTTGGATCTGGCGGCAGGACTGCTCCATCAACCCCAGGTGCTGGTCTTGGACGAGCCCACGGTGGGCCTGGACATTCCCAGTCGGCTGGCCATCTGGGATTTTTTGCGCCAACTCAAGAACACAGGGATCACGGTGGTGCTCAGCAGCCACTACCTGGAGGAGATCGACCTGCTGGCGGATCGGGTGGCCATCATCGACCGGGGCAAGGTGATTGCCGAGGGAACCCCCGAGGAGCTGAAAACCCGCGTCGGCGGCGAGCGCATCACCGTCAAGCTGCAGGAATTTGCCCCGGCGGAACTGGCCCAACGGGGTGCCCAACTGCTGGGATCCCTGCCCTTTGTCCAGAAGGTGGTGATCAACAGCGCCCAGGGCAACGCCTTGAACCTGGTGGTGCAGCGGAATGGGGAGGATCCCCTCAGCCAGATCCGCGCTCACTTGCAAGCTCATGGGCTAGAGGTGTTCAGCAGCACCCAGTCTCGTCCCAGCTTGGATGATGTGTATTTGGCGGCAACCGGGCAAACCCTCATGGATGCGGAGCTGGCCGCTGCCGAGGCCAATCTGGGCAAAAAGAAAAAGTAACTTCATCACCTCATGATCGAGCCCCATTGATCCCTGTACAAAGGCATATCGAGATATTTATTGGTTGTATTGGTTGATGGATTAGATACTGCATTCATTCATCACACATTCATTGATCACAACTCTACAGGAGCTTGGGTATGACCTCTGCCTCTTCCCCGGTTCAATCTAACCCGATCCCCCTTCTGACGGCTGATTTTTGGCAGGAGACCTTTGCCCTCACCCGCCGCTTGTTTATCCAACTGCAGCGTCGCCCCACAACCTTGCTGGCCGGCATTATCCAGCCGTTGCTCTGGCTGATTCTATTTGGAGCCTTGTTTCAGAATGCTCCTGCCGGCATTTTCGGGGCCGGACAAAACTACACCCAGTTTTTGGGGGCGGGAGTCATCGTGTTTACGGCTTTTGGTGGAGCCTTGAATGCCGGAGTGCCGGTGATTTTCGACCGAGAATTTGGCTTTTTGAACCGGTTGTTGGTGGCTCCCCTCACCTCTCGTTTTTCCATTGTTCTTGCTTCTAGCCTGTTCATCGTCAGCTTGGCGCTGCTGCAGACGGCGGTGATTGTGGGGGCAGATTACGCCCTTGGGGCCGGGATCCCCGACGGGCCAGGCTTGGCGGTGGTGGCCCTGATCGTGGGCCTGTTGGTCTTGGGCTTCACGGCGCTGAGCTTGGGCTTGGCCTTTGCCATGCCGGGGCACCAGCAATTGCTGGCTTTCATCTTTTTGGTGAACTTGCCCCTGATCTTTTCCAGCACGGCCTTGGCTCCCCTGAGCTTTATGCCCACCTGGCTGCGTTGGGTGGCCAGCCTCAACCCCCTCACTTTTGCCATCGAGCCCATCCGCCATGTTTACCGCAGCAGCCATTGGAGCTGGGCCGATGTGGTGCTGCAGGCTCCCTGGGGCGATCTCACCCTGGCGGGATCCCTGGGCCTTTTGACGGGGTTTGTGGGGGTGTCGGTTCTACTGGTGCAGGGGGTGTTGCGCAAAAGCTTGGCCTGAGCATCTCTGCCCAGGCTGTGCCGCTCAAAGCCACTGGCGGGAAACGGACTTCTCCATAGCTGCCTGTGCCCGCTGCACCAGAGCCAGGGGGCTGTCCTGGGCTGGGGAAACGCTGAGAGAAGGAGTAAGGCTGCGAGCCTGCAGAGCCATGTGGAGCTGCAGTTCGGTTACGTACTCCCGCAGGCCAAAGTTAGACCCAGAAGAAGAAGGAGCCGCTGAAGAGGGGTGAGACACAGACATCACGGCAAAGAGTCCTTCGCGAAATGGCCACTGTTGCTCTGCTAAGGTATCACGCCCACCCCTTTTCCGAAGCTTCCAAAATGTTAGCTTTGATTAAGATTTGCAACCGTTTGGCCATGGTGGTGCTCAAGGATTGGCAGCGCTCCAAGTTGGATCCCAGCGACGATGCCCTCTTTTACAGCTATCCTCGCTTCGTGACTCATGTGGATTCTGGCTTCATCGGCCAGCTCACC
This sequence comes from Synechococcus sp. JA-2-3B'a(2-13), assembly GCF_000013225.1. Lineage (NCBI taxonomy): Bacteria > Bacillati > Cyanobacteriota > Cyanophyceae > Synechococcales > Synechococcaceae > Synechococcus > Synechococcus sp. JA-2-3B'a(2-13). The sequence goes on along the minus strand of NC_007776.1, from coordinate 1,952,224 downwards.
GATCTATACCGCGAGCATTTGCGGCCCCAGACCCGGATTCTCGATCTGATGAGCAGTTGGGTCTCCCATTTGCCGCCTGAGATGGAGTTTGCCCATGTGGAGGGGCATGGGATGAACCCGGAGGAACTGGCGGCCAACCCCCGGCTGGATCACTTCTTCATCCAGAACTTGAACCAAAACCCAAGTCTGCCCTTCCCTGATCAATCCTTCGACGCGGTGCTAAACACGGTCTCGGTGCAATATCTGCAGCAGCCAGAGCAGGTGTTTGCCGAGGTGTATCGCATTCTAAAGCCCCAGGGCCTGTTCATCGTCAGCTTCTCCAATCGCATGTTTTTCCAGAAGGCGATCCAGGCTTGGCGGGACAACTCTGAGGCGGGGCGGGTGGAGTTGGTCAGGCGCTATTTTGAGTCGGTGCCAGGGTTTGCGGTGGTGAAGGTGATCCAGCGGCCTGCCCCTATGGGTTGGCTGGGCTTTTGGGCAGGCGGAGGCGGGGATCCCTTCTATGCCCTGATTGGACAGCGGACGGCGGGGTAGAATTCTCCAGCTTGCCTGTGGCGTGCAGGCGGGATCCTTGGAAATATCCAACAAGAACCCATCATCCATCAGCTTTTTCAGCTTTGCTATCCTCGCTACCCTCAGAGGTCTGTCTTGTTCTCCGGTCTTCCTGACAGTGCTTCCCCACAAAACGGCAATCCTTCCCCCCTACCCATCTCGGCAATTGGGGAGGCAGGGCTGCTGCAGATCGTGCAGCGCTACTGTCCGGCCCAGGTGGTGGGAGACGATGCGGCGGTGTTGGCTGCTCCGGAGGGGCAGTTGGTGGTGACAACCGATGTGTTGGTGGAGGGAGTTCACTTCAGCGATCTGACGACCCCGGCCCATGCGGTGGGCTGGCGCGCGGTGGCCGCCAATCTGTCGGATCTGGCCGCGATGGGATCCCGTCCGCAGGCGTTGGTGGTGGGTTTGGGCTTGCCGGGCTCCACACCGGTTGCTTGGGTGGAGGAGCTTTATCAAGGGATGCGGGACTGTTGCGCCCGCTGGGAATGCCAACTGGTGGGAGGGGATCTGTGTCGGTCGCCGCATCGATTTGTGGCAATCACGGCCCTGGGATCGGTGCAGCCGGGGCGGGCCATTCAGCGCAGACGGGCTCAACCCGGCGATTGGCTGGTGGTAACAGGGCCCCACGGAGATGCGCGGGCAGGCTTGGAGCTGCTTCTCCATCCTGAACAGGGATCCTCAGCTACGGCGGCCGAGCGCGAGCAGTTGATCAGGGCTCACCAATACCCACGCCCGCGCCTGGATCTGGTGCCCCTCTTGGAAAGGATCCCGGATCCCTTGCGCATTGCCGGCATGGATACCAGCGACGGTTTGGCAGATGCCCTGGTGCAGGTGTGTCAGGCCAGTGGGGTGGAGGCAAGGATTGCCGTGGAGCGGATCCCGATTTCAGAAGCTTTGCGGCAGGCTTTTCCGGCCCAAGCCTTGGAATGGGCGCTTTATGGGGGCGAAGATTTTGAGCTGCTCCTCAGTGCCGAGGTGTCGGTGGCCAAGCATCTGTTGGAAAGATTGCCGGGGGCCGTTTGGATTGGAGAAGTGACAGGCTGGGATCCGCAGGGAACCGTCTGGCTGAAGGACGGGCAGGCCCTCAGTCGTCAGCAAGCCTTCCAGCATTTCTAAGAGGCGTTGTGCTGCAGGATGGTCACCCAAACTGCCAACAGTTGAAAACAAATCGACTTGTGGGAGAAAACAAGCCCTAGGAAGGATTCGATAACCTAGAAGTGGAGAGAAGCTGAGACAAGGAAGCAAATTGACTTGGAATAGCTTCAGGCAACTGCTCAGAACTCGGCAGAACTTGGAGAAGCATTGGAGACTCTACTCATGAAAGCTATCTTAACAGCAGCCCTTATTGGCCTGGCCGGGATCCCTGCGTTGGCCCCCTTGCCCAGTTCGGCTCAGCCGCTTTTTGAATTGGGTGCCTACCGCCTTGAGCAGGGGACGATTATCCCGGTCGGCAGCCTGAGTAGCGAAGGGCCGCAATACTTTTACCCCGACACCGTCTATCCCCTGGAAGTGGCCGTTACTCAGAACATTTTTGACAGCCAGGGGCGCTTGGTGATCCCGGCGGGTAGCCGCATTTTTGGACAGATGGAACCTGCACCGGGCGGATCCCGCTTTGTCGGCACTTCCATTGTTCTCGGCGGTCGTACCTACAGCCTGCGGGCTTCCTCCAACATCCTCCACGACGAAAAGGATCCCCGTCAGTATTCGGCTGAGGCCATCGCTCAGGATGCAGCCATTGGGGCAGCCGCGGGAGCCATTTTGGGGGCCATCACGGGCAGAGTATCAGTGGGCAATGTCCTGGGAGGTGCCGCGACCGGAGTGGTGGTGGGCAATGTTACCGCTCCGCAGGTGGTGGTGCTGCGCCCCGGCCAATCTTTCAATCTAACTTTGGAAGCTCCGCTGACTTTGTGAGGTGCCGTTTGGAGATTCCTCTGGGAGTGTTGAGGGTCGGCAACTTGTGATTCACTGGGGATCAGACTGCGGATCCCTGTTTTCATGGCTACTGAATCTAAGCCCACTTCCCCCCTCTCCTCCACCGAGCACAGGTTTACGGCTGGAGAGGAGAGCTTTACCTACAGAGCGCTGGCCGGTTGGCAGACCCTTTTTCAGCGGGAAAAACCGGTGGCCGAGATCTTTCACGTCGCCTATCTGAAGCAAGACTCCGCCTCTCAGCACCGCCCTCTCACTTTTGTGTTCAACGGTGGGCCTGGGGCAGCTTCTGCCTACCTGCACATGGGAGCGCTGGGGCCCAAACGGATTTGCTTCGGGCCCAACGGCAGTTTGCCCCCCTCCCCGGTGCGGCTGGTGGACAATGCCGAAAGTTGGTTGCCCTTTTCCGACCTGGTCTTTGTCGATCCGGTGGGGACAGGGTTCAGCCGCGCCCTGCCCAAGGATTCTCAAGACCCCAAAGATTCCCGGGAGAAATCCGATCCGGCATCCAAGCCCCCTCAGCCGGATGCTAAGGCGGAGGAGCCTCCTAAGGAATCGCCCTTCTGGGATGTGGAGCGGGATTTGCAATCCTTGGGCGAGTTCATTCAGGGCTTCCTTTCCCGATACAAACGCTGGCTCTCCCCCATTTTCATTGCCGGCGAGAGTTACGGTGGGTTTCGGGTGGCGCGGCTGGCCAAGGAGCTGCAGTCCAGGTTTGGCGTGGGCCTGTCGGGGGCCATTCTCATCTCGCCTGCGATTGAGTTTGGGTTGCTGGAGACCAACGATTACAACCTCAGCACCTGGGCAGCCCTTTTCCCTTCCTATGTGGCCACAGCAGCCCATCATGGACGGTGTGGCTGGGGGGAGGATTTGCAGATCCTGCTGCCCAAAGCAGAACACTTTGCCCGACAACGTCTGCTGCCCCTCTTGGCCATGGGGGAGGCAATGCCAGAGGCAGAACGGCAAGCGGTGTATCAGGAAATGGCAGCAGGGATCGGCCTATCTCCAGAATATGTAGCCCACAGAGGCGGGCGGATCGATATCGCCAGTTTTGCCCGCGAGCTGTTGCGGTCGCAGCGACTGGTGCTGGGGCTCTACGATGCTTCTGTAACCACGGTGGATCCCTTTCCGGATCGGCCTACCTTCGAGGGATCCGATCCCACCTTGGATGGGATCGATCGCCTGTTCACGGCAGCCATCAACAGCCACTTGCGAGAGACCTTGCAGGTGGAAACGGAGTTGACCTATCACCTACTGAACCTGGAGGTGTTCAAGTCCTGGCGGTTCACCCCAAAAGGAGAGTTTAAGCAAGGATTCATCGGGGCAATGGACGAGCTGCGCAGCAGCATGGCCCTCAACCCCCACATGCGGGTGAGCATTCATCATGGCTTTTACGACCTGGTCACGCCCTACTTTGCCTCGAATCACCTGGTGGATTTGATGAAGTTGGATCCGCGGTTGAAGGCCAACCTCACCCTACGTCATTATCGCGGCGGACACATGTTCTACACCTGGGATCCCTCGCGATTGGAGTGGTTTACAGAAATGCGTGAGTTTTACTCGAAAACAGCTTCCAGCTCAGAGTCATAACATACTCGCCGGGCGAGGATTCTGGTTCCTGGTTTTGCAGCAGCACTTATAGTCAATTCAAATGGCAATGAGACACTAGCCGGTGCAATAGCTCCGCTAGAAAGTTCCTCTATAGCGTGCATCCTTGCCCTCTTGAAATTTAGGCCAGGACAGTGGCCCACACCCAAAACGTTGCATGCACAGGGCCATAGGGCTTTTCTCAGTAGCTCAAACGACCCTACTCCCTACAACCAGTCGCGTAGCTCTGAGCTGGGGATCTCACGGCGCTCCCCGGTAACCGTGAGAAAAATCGTGAGAAAAATAATGAGCGGTTTTGATTCCTGTCTTTCCCTCTTCTTGAGAGAGAACTCAGATGGGATCCCTGTGGGCTAAGGGGCTTGTTGTTGATTTTGAACAGTAGGGATCCGGCGCAAATTCAAAAGCACCATTGCGCTAAGGGGGCGCGTGTTGGCCAGTAGCCCCACGATCAGCAGCAGCCAACTGTTCAAGGTAGTATTGTCCAGCAGCCAACCCATCAACAGAGCCGATCCTGCCCCTTCGGCAACTGCCGCCAAGATCCAAGCCCGGCTACCTTTCCAGCGCTGAGACCACAAGGCCCATTGCAGCCCACCAACGCCGACCCCCACCAGCAAACCGCGCAGCGCATCTCCCATTGCCTGCAAGACATTTTGGAGCCAGGGATCCGTCGGGTTAAAAGCAGAGGTTGCTACCCCCACCTGGGGAGCGAGGAAATCCGCCGCCGCCCAGCCCAAAGCCGTGGCCAGCAAAGTTGCAGCCACCCATCCCACCGAAACCTGCCGCCGCAACACCAGCCACTGCAGCAGCCCCATCAGGAAGCCAAGGCCGGCTCCAGCCACCGCTTCTTGTAGTGATCCCAAAGCCGCCAGCAGAGGCGCTGATGCCCCCAGCCCCAGGTAGCCGATCCCAGCCGCCCCCAAATTGGCCAAGAGCCAACTCAACGCCGACCCTTTGCCCAGGCGGGGTGCATTCAGGGGTGCATCCAACAGATGAGAGCCGGACTTGCTGTTGATATGTTCCTGCCCAACCTTCTGTTCCACCTCGCGCAGCCCCTGTTCCGCTGAAGGGTTACCCGGTTCCAGCCGCAGCACCCCTTGATAGTCCATCTGGGCAAGGCCCCAATGCCCCTGTCGTTGGTGGGCCAGGCCGCGGTAGAGATAGTAGCGGGCTTCGTTGGGGGCGCTCTGGATCAGCTCGTTGAGCAAATGGACGGCCATCTTGTACTCGCCTGCCTCGATCAGACTGACCGCCTGCTGGAGCTTTTCTTCCTCAACTGGGGCAGTTCGGGGCTGTTGGGAAGTCGGCTGGCCAAATCCGGTCGGGATCCGCGGGGGGCGAACACCTTGAGGTGAACGAGAGGAATTTGAGGGGACGAACGGGGCAGGAGGGGCAACCTTGTTTCCATAGACAGCCTGTAGCTGCTGGCCGAGCACTTCCATGTTGGCCGGGCGGAGGGCAGGGTCTTTCTCTAGGCACTGGAGGACAACCTTCTCCAGGGCAGCGGGGATGGGGTGGGCTAGCTTGTGGTCTTGGAAGGGGCGGGGCTTTTGAAAGTTGTGGACGTGGTACCAGCCTTGCAAGGTGTCGGTATCCGGCTCGAAGGGCAACGCACCAGTTAACAGCTCGTACAGCACCACCCCCAGGGAATAGATGTCGGAGCGGCCATCCAGCTTTTCTCCGCGCATTTGCTCGGGCGAGGCATAGACCATCGTGCCCAAAAAATAGCCCGTCTGCGTCAGGCCACGAGAGGTCTCCCCCATGAGCTTGGAAATGCCGAAGTCCAGGATCTTGACCCGCTCTTTCCCATCGGGCCCTTTCTGCACAAAGATGTTGCTGGGTTTAATGTCGCGGTGGATGACGCCGCGAATGGAGTGCTTGCCCAGATCCATCTGAAAGTTGTGGGCGTGGTGCAGGGCAGAGCAAATTTGCAGAGCCAAGTTCACCACTCGCTCTGGGTGCAAGGGGCCTTCCCGAGCCAGCACATAGTCCAACCCCTGGCCGCTGTAGGGTTTGGCATTCAGGTACTCCATCACCAGATAGGGCTGGTTTTGGTACAGGCCGTAAGAGCGCACCTGCACGATGTTGGGGTGCTCGCCCAACAGAGCGCTGACCCTGGCCTCATCCATGAAGCGTTGCTGCAGTTGCTGGTAGTACTCTGGGCCCATGTCCGGGGGCGGCGGGCGCAACAACTTGACGGCCACCAGCTCGTCATTGAGCTGGGTATCCACCGCCTCGAACACATTGCCGTAGCCACCCTCGCTGATGTGGCGGGTCAGCCGGTAGCGGTTGCCAATCAGTTGTCCAATCAGGCGCTGGTTCATGGAGGAGGGTGGCCAGCTGGGGAGTTTACCTATGATTTGATTCTATTCAGCTTATGGGCCTAGAACCTGCTTGTGAGGGATCCGCTGCCATTGCGACCCCTTTTCCACCCCAAAAGCCAGGGATCCCGCTAGGATTGGGGCATGAGTGCTCCTTCTGCAACTGCTGCTCTATCCCCTTTCTGGCTGGAGGTTACCGAGTTTGCCTTGCAGGCTACGGCCAGCGTGGGATCCCAGCTCTTGGCAGACTTTGGCCAGGCCCACCCTACGGTTCGCGCCAGCGGGACGGAGTCCTTAAAAGCCGACGGCAGCTTGGTAACCTCTTCTGACCAGTGGGCGGATCGCGCTTTTCAAGGGGCCATTGCCGCTGCCTACCCCGATCACGGTTATCTGAGCGAGGAATCCAACCACATTTTTCCCGAGAAGGAGTGGTGTTGGGTAGTGGATCCTTTGGATGGCACCACCAATTTTGCCCGTGGGATCCCCATTTGGGGCAGCTCCTTGGCTTTGCTGCATTGGGGCGTGCCGGTGTTTGGCTGTGTCCATCTGCCGCCCATCCGCCAGACTTTTTACGGTTATTGGCCTCGGTTTCCTGGGGATGCAGCAGCAGGAGCTTTTCTCACCCGCCACGACCGGGATCCCGCCTGTCCCCAGCCAATCCGTCCTAGCACCGCCTCACCCGGCCCCAACCAATTGTTCAATTTCTGTTCCCGCAGCAGCCATTGGATTAGCCCGCAATTCCCTTGCAAAGCGCGGATGTTGGGGGGCGCTGCCTACAACCTGCTGGCGGTGGCCGGTGGCAGCCTTTTGGGGGCGGTAGAACGCTCGCCCAAGATCTGGGATGTGGCGGCAGTGTGGGCCATTGTCAAGGGGGCCGGCGCCGTTTGGGAACCCCTGAGCTGTGCCGATCCGGATCCCGGCCAGCCTCTCATTCCCGGCAAGGATTATGGCCGACTCACTTACCCCGCCCTGGTGGCAGCTCAAGCCGAGTGGATCCCCTTATTTCGCGCCTTCATCGCTCTGTAGCTTTCGTAAACGGCCTGCACGTTGTACCAGTTGAGGAAAAAAATCCGGCACAGCTCCAAGGCCAACTGCGAGCGGCCATGCCGGATCAACCAGCGCAGCAGCGGTTCCACCCGCTTCTCGTTCAGCCAGCCCCCCAGGGATAAAAGGCCCCACAGGAATTGGTGCAGGGGCGTCAGTTGGATCATCAGGCGCACGGCCCAGGTGGGGTGTTTTTGGTAAAAGAGAATACCCATGCGGCCCCGCTGCCGTTCCCGCTCAATCAATCCTGGGATCTGCTGCAGCTCAAAGGGCGGATGCCAGTGGTAGCCGGTGGCCTGGGGGCACTTGACCAGGCGCAGGCCCAAACGTTTTAGCCGCACCCCCAGCTCCAGGTCTTCCCAGCCGTAGAGGTGAAACCGCTCGTCAAAGGGGCCGGCGGGGGTTTCGCAGGCCAGCTCCAACCAATGGCGGGCAATGGCCACGTTGCCGGTGGCGAAAAAGGCTGCCGAAAAATCGGTGGGCTTGAAGGGTTCGGAGCGGGGATCCTGAAAATTGCTCGTGTTGATCACCCGCCCGTAGGTGAAGACCTTGGCCTCGTGGGGGGAGCGGGGATCCCCTGTAACGCCGTGCCGCCGCAGCATCTGGGCGTGGCTGGCCAAGAAGTGATCCACCACCACCAGGTCGCTGTCGATAAAGACGATGAGGGATCCCTGGGCGTGGCGAAACCCCAGGTTGCGGGCAGCGGCGGGGCCGCGGTGCTCCTGCTGCAACAGTTTCCACTGGGGCAAGCCAACGGGGTTGTTCTGCAGCCATTCCACTGTGCCATCGGTGGAGCCATCGTCCACCACCACCACCTCGTAGCCCTCGTAGGGGCCGGGCTGCTGCTGCGCCAGGGCCCGCAGACACTGCTCCAAAATGGGACGGCGGTTGTAGGTGGGAATGATGACGCTGATGTACACCGGGGATCCCTGGAGATGGCCGTGCAACCTTAGAGCAAAAGTTGAGCAAAACGCTTCAGGGAGGAGGGGTTCGCGCTGCCTGTTAGGCTAGAGGGCTTTTAGGAGCATGACTCTAGTCAATAATAAGCTCAACTATACTGAAAATAATGTATAATATGTTCATTACGGATTACTACCAGTTGATCTTTCTGTTTACTTTCGAGTCTGCCAACATGGTAGCCAAAGCAAAGCAGAAAATTGGTAGTAAGACGACACGGAAACTGCGCTTTGGGTATTCTACTCAAAGCTTTGCGGGATACCGCCATTCTGTTTGGACTCCGTCCCGCTAACGCGAATGGAAACAAACAGAATGCTATCGCTGCATAGTTGAACAGTGATGTTCAGCAGTGTTCAGCGTAAATGTATCAGCTCTGCCGACTGGCGCACCGTCTCGAAAAAGTAATGGACATTGGCCTCTGGAGTGCTTGGGTGAATGCCGTGGCCCAGGTTCATGATATGCCCACGGGATCCGGCTTTTCGAATCACCTCTAGGGTGCGCTGCCGGATGAACTCCGGGGATCCCAGCAACACCATCGGATCCAGATTGCCCTGCACCGCTAGGGATCCCAGGCGAGCCCTGGCCTCTGCCATGTCGCTCATCCAATCGAGGCTGAACACGTCGATGCCGGCTTTGCCCACCCGCTCCAGCAAAGCGGCGCTGCCGTTGATGTAGAGGATCAGCGGCACCTGCGGATAGCGAGCTTTCACCTGATCCACAATTTGCTTTTGGTAGGGCAAGGCCCAACACTCGTAATCGACTGGGCTGAGCTGTCCGGCCCAAGTATCGAACAACTGCACCACCTGGGCACCGCCCTCGATCTGGTAGATCACGTAGCGGGCAATGCTGTCGGCCAGCTTGCTCAGCAACTGATGCAGCAATGGCGGCTGCGCGAAGGCCAAGCTCTTGATGTGGGCGTAATCTTTGGAGCTGCGCCCTTCCACAGCATAGCAGGCCAGAGTCCAGGGGGAGCCGACAAACCCCAGCAGCGTTGCTTTCCCTTCCACCTCGCGGCGCAGGGTGCTGAGAATGGTCTTGATAAAGGGCAGACTTTCTTCCGGTTCCAGGAGGCGGATGCGTTCAATTTGGGCTTGCGAACGAATCGGCGGGTCGATGATCGGCCCCTGATGCTCCACCAGCTCAAAGGGGATGCCCATGCCCTCAAGGGGGGTGAGGATATCGCTGAACAGGATCACTCCATCAGGGGCAAAGGCCCGAAACGGTTGCAACGAGATCTCGACGGCCAGCTCCGGGATCTCGCAACGCTGCTTAAAGGTGTACTTGCTTTGCAGCTCGCGGTAGGCCGCCATGTAGCGACCCGCCTGGCGCATCATCCAAACTGGAGGGCGATCCAGCACTTCCCCTCGGGCCGCCCGCAGCAAACGGTCACCCAAGTGCTCCGCACCGCTGGCGGTGGAGGAGGTGGCGCTGAGCTGAACAGGCGAGTGGGACATAGGAGGGCAATCCGGCTAAAGATCCTTATGAATCCTGACATTGTGGCGACAGCAACCGCAAGTTGGCGGCTCAGGATCCCTGCAGTTTCTTCATCGGCTGCAACTTGCTGTTACTTCTTACCCTTTTGGCCTCTGGGCTGGGATCCCCAATTAAAGTGGACATGAGATAATGACACCTGACAAGTCTGTTGAAGAACGGCTCGACAAGGATCCCCCCATTGCCGAGTTGAGAGGAAACCCCGCTTGGTTGCCCAAACCTTTAACCTGAAAGCCTACCTGAGCCAGCGTCAGCAACAGGTGGAAGAAGCTCTCTCTGCAGCTTTGGTTCCCGCCTATCCGGAGCGCATTTACGAGGCGATGCGCTACAGCCTATTGGCAGGGGGGAAGCGCCTCAGGCCCATCCTCTGTCTGGCTGCTTGCGAGTTGGCCGGCGGCACTGTGGAGCAGGCTCTGCCTACCGCCTGTGCCCTGGAAATGATCCACACCATGTCGCTCATCCATGACGACTTGCCGGCCATGGACAATGACGACTTTCGCCGCGGCAAACCCACCAACCACAAGGTGTTCGGCGAAGACATTGCCATCTTGGCAGGAGATGCCCTGCTGGCCTTTGCCTTTGAGCACATTGCCAGCCAAACTCAGGGGGTACCGCCGCAGTTGGTGTTACAGGTGATCGCCCGCATTGGCCATGCTGTGGCTGCAACCGGTTTGGTGGGGGGACAGGTGGTGGATCTGGAGTCGGAGGGCAAGGCCATTTCCCTGGAAACTCTGGAGTACATTCACAGCCACAAAACCGGCGCTCTATTGGAAGTCTCGGTGGTTTCGGGAGGGATCCTGGCGGGGGGAGATGAGGAGCTGCTGGCCCACCTGAGCCGCTACGCCCGCGATATTGGCTTGGCCTTTCAGATTGTGGACGACATTTTGGACATCACCGCCACCAGCGAGCAACTGGGCAAAACGGCAGGCAAGGATCAAGCTGCCGCCAAAGCCACCTATCCCAGCTTGTTGGGCCTAGAGGCCTCCCGGCAAAAAGCCGAGGAGCTGATTCAATCGGCCAAGGAAACGTTGCGCCCCTACGGACCGCGGGCAGAACCGCTGCTGGCTCTGGCGGACTTCATCACTCGCCGTCAGCATTAGGGCAGGACAAGAGGACAAGTTAGATGGGATCCCTGGAGACCCTGCTCGCATTCCTGTGCTGGAGAGCCGTATGCTGCAACAGTTGATGGCCAATCATGTCCTCTGGGTTGCTTTGCTGGCCAGTGTGTTGGCCCAAGCCATCAAGCTGATCCTTTCCTATGTGCGGTCAGGCAAGGTTAACCTGCGAGTCTTGGTGGAAACCGGGGGAATGCCCAGCTCCCACGCAGCGTTGGTGACGGCTTTGTCCGTTGGGGTGGGGATGCAGGAAGGCTGGGACAGCCTGCTGTTTGCCGCGACGGTGGTTTTCGCATTGGTGGTGATGTACGATGCCGCGGGGATCCGCCAAGCCGCTGGAAAACAGGCGCGGGTGCTGAATCGCCTCCTGGAAGAATGGTTTGAAGAAAAGGGCGCCGACCGTTTTCCAGAACCCTACCTGAAAGAATTGCTGGGGCACACTCCCGTTCAGGTCATGGCCGGCGCGGCTTTGGGGGCAGCCTGTATTACATTGTCGTTTGCCCTGGGAGTAAACTGAGAGCCATTGGGGCATGCTAAGGCAGAAGTACCGCGGGGTGGTCATGGCTTCCAGTTCTCAACCTCGTCCGATCCAACGTTGCCCTTCCTGTGGCAAGCCGATCCCAGCCTACCGGTTCAAGTCTCCCTACTGCGACCACTGCGGTTGGCGGGCGGCCCCGGCAGCGCAAGCCCCTCAAAAAGGCGGATCCCTGGGCCAGAAAATCGCAGCTCAGGTAAACGGGATCGGATCCCAAGGTCAACGCCTCAAGGTGCCCCCTCTGCTACAGCCGCTGCTGAACTTCAACTTTTACCTCTATCTGCTCTGGGGGATCAGCCCTCTGTTTCCGCTGGTGGTGGATCGACCCCTGCTGGCCGAATCCAACTATCTGCTCCTAATCCCGCTTTTGTTGAGCTGGGGGCTGCTTTATTTGGCGGTGCGAGATCTGCCGCTGCCGGACAATTTGCGGCTGCCGCGCCTGTTGTTGGATGTATCGTTCATCCTGCTGCCCTTCTTCCAGAAAATTAATGTGTCCAAAGCCCCCAACCGACCCTATTGGAATGCTCTGCTGATTTGGGTGATCGGGATCCTGCTGCTTGCCGCTTTGCGGCTTTGGAGCTTTAGCCTGCTCCTGACGGCGGTGACCTTGCTGTTGACCAGCTTTTGCACGCTGCTGTTCTAACCGAGATCCTTGCAAAGAACCTTAATATTTAATATTTAACATTTCATGAGCATTCCTGCTGCCCGTCAACGCTTTGCCCTTGAAATCCAATCGGAGCCCATCGATCTGGGTCGGGCGGCCCTCTGGATTGCCCAAGAAGCCTATCCCGATCTGGAGGTGGAAGAGTATGTGGCCGCTCTGGATGAGATGGCCGCAGAGGTGCAAGAGCGCCTTCCCCCGGAGCGTTATCCCCTGCGGGTCATCAAGATCTTGAATCACTATCTCTTTGAGGATCTGGGCTTTCGTGGCAATCGCGAAGATTATTACGACCCACGCAACAGCTTTTTGAACGAAGTGATCGATCGGCGCACCGGGATCCCGATTACGCTGTCGCTGATCTATCTAGAGCTGGCGCGGCGGATCGATTTTCCCATGGCAGGAGTGGGCATGCCCGGCCACTTTTTAATCCGGCCCCTGTTTGCAGGCGCCGAGATTTTTGTGGATCCCTTTCAGCAGGGGGAGATTTTATTTCCAGAAGATTGTCAAGAGCTTTTGTCGCAAATCTACGGGCCTGGGATCCCTTTCCAAGAACACCACCTACGCCCCACCCCTCCCCGCCTGATCTTGGTACGCTTGCTCAACAACCTCAAGCAAATTTATCTGAGCCGCGCCGAACTGGAACCCGCTTTGGCAGCAGCGGAACGGATCTTGTTGTTGATCCCTGAATCCTTGCCCCACCTAAGGGATCGCGGGCTGTTGTATTATCAGTTGGGCCGTTGGCAGCAAGCCTGCCAGGATCTCAAGCGCTACTTAAAACAGGCGCCTTTCCACCCCGAGATCAATCGCTCTGATGAGCATTTAATCCGGGAAATTGTCGAGAGATTGGAATCTCATCCCGACTCATGATAGGAGCATGCACAATTGCTCTCAGTTGTGCGTTGTGTAAGTGTGTAAGTTTTGAGCAAGATCTGCCGTCGTTTGCAAGCAAGGCTAGGTTTCTAGCAGGGATCGGAAGCAGCCCTTACCTCTTGGCGCAAAATGGCTTCTACCAACTCATCCAGAGCCTCTAGATCAGATGGATCATAGTTTCTTTCCCAGAGGATTTGGTTAATGTTGGACTCCTGCTGCAGAGTTAAAACCGAAGATTGTAAAACCTCATCGATGATCTGGCGAATGCTCATCTTAACCTCGCAATCGTGAGAAGAATTGATGGCTTTGGCTCATAAGCCTAGAATGCTGGAAACGCTCTGCGATAGCCATCGTGAGGATCACGTATTTTGACATCAGAATCTGGGGCGACTCATCCAAACCCTTTCGGGGAAATCGCCAATAGTACTTTTACGGACTTGAGCTATGGATGGCGCTGAAGTCTGCGAACTTCTCAGGATCTTCTGAGACAGACCTGCTCCCCATTGAGGGCAGCTTGGGCCTCATCGTCTGTTGCGAAGGCGGTGCGAATGATGCGCTCACCGGGATGGCGATCCCCTGCCGAAAGGCCGAGATCCCGCACCACAAATGAGCGCTGGATCCAGCGGTCGAAGCCATCGTAGCGGGGAGAGAAGGCAGTCCGTCCGTGGACGGTGCGGCGGTTGTCAATACAGAGCAGATCCCCTGTTTCCAGCTTGATGCCTCGGTAGACAGCGTGGATTCCCTTCCTCAGGGCTTCTAGAGCCAGACTGGCTTCGGGGGTGAGCCCCACCATCAGGTCTTCGTCGTAGTTCCAGAAGGGATCCTCTCGACGGCCATACAACACCGGCAAAATGGGGCCATTGATCAGGGCTTGCCGGTTGCCGAAGGAGTAGTCGATGCCGGTGCGATACAGGGGTTCAAACAGCAGCTCTCGATCGCGCTCTCCCAGCAAAGGCAGGACATGGCGGATGCTGGCGTAGGTGGTTTCCGCCACACGATCATGGTCGGGGCGCAGGCAAAACAGCAGCAAAAACTCCGGTGAGTGGGGATGAAAAACCGTCTCGCGGTGAAACTGTAGCCGAGTGCGGGATCCCTCGGAAGATTGCACCTCTTCGCTGTCGGGAGTAGGCACCAAGTTTTGAAACAGATCCCCGTTTTTTTCTTGGATGTAGGAGACCAAATGCCCCAAGCGGCTGCCGATCATCGCCAAGCAGCGTTCGCTGACAAAAGTGGTTTTCTCCTCAGAGCGCTGCGCCAGAGCCGGTGTGCGGGTATGGTCTAGTCCGGGATCCACGGGCAAGCCCCGCAGCAGCAGGATCCCTTCCGAATTGGAATACAACTGAAACTCCAGCAAGGCCCGCCGCAGATAACGGGGCAGCTCATCTGCCCGCATCTCGCAGTCCAGGAGAAATTCCTCTGTTTCCCGGTAGGGATCGGGCCCAGGTGCCAAAAACAGGTTTATCGTCTTTTCATCAAAGTCCCGACAATCGATCAGCAGGCATCCTTTTGCAAGCTGTGAAGTCTTCATCACGATCCCTCACCACCCACTGCCCTAGTCATAGCAGCCACAGCAACTTTTGGGCAGGGATCCTACACTCAAAACCCAATCTCGGCGAGTGTAGCGCACTACCCTTCGGTGCTAGAACCTCAGTCTGAGGCGGGGCAGAGTTTTGCCTGCTGCATCAGAAGTTAACTGGGGATCCCCATGTCTGGGCAAGATGTCCATTAGGATGAGTTCCAGGGGCTGGCCAGCGCAGGGAACCGGCGTGAGGTGGGCAAGTGGGATCTGCCGGGTTGTGGGAAAAGCTCCAACAAAATCGCAGGCGAGGTTGCAACACCATGGCACCAACTTGGCAAACCGATGGGCATACTTGGTTCCTTCTGCCCCCTCAACCCCGCGCCGTCGTTCACTTTCTGGGTGGAGCTTTTGTGGGAGCTGCCCCGCAAGTGTTCTACAGCCGCCTGCTGGAAGAACTGGCCCGTATGGGCATGGCCGTTGTTGCCACCCCCTACACCACCGATATCGATCACGCCCAACTGGCGCTCAACGCAGCCCAATCTTTGCACAGAAGCCTGCAAAGCAAGGGTTTGCTGGAGTTGCCTCTGTTTGGCTTGGGTCATAGCCTGGGCTGTAAGTTGCAGATCCTCTCTTGTCTAGCCGTTCCTTCTCTGGGATCCCGTCGGCGAGGCAATATTTTTCTGGCCTACAGCAATGCCGGGTTGGATCGGGCTTTGCCATTGCTGCGGCTGTTGACCCAAGCTTGGCCTCAACAACAGCTCGCCGATCTGTGGCGGATGTGGATGGGATCCTCCTCGCCGCCTGTGAACCTGTGGTTGGAGTTCGAGCCTTCCCCGACAGAAACCAACCGCTTAATTGAGGAGCAGTATCCGGTTAGAAACAACCTGCTTGTGGAATTTCGACAGGATGATATTGACGACATTCCTCTGCTCTACCAGCAGCTTTGCCGCAAGTATCAAGGCCACACCGAGTGGCAGCATCTCGAGGGGGATCACCTCACTCCACTGGGTTTTAGCTATCCTTTCCAAGTCGGGGAGGAGTTCAGCCCCATCGATGCTTTTGGACAGTTGATCTACCAGAACCTACTGGCCCCCAACCACCAAATGATCCGAAGCATCCGAGCCTGGCTGGCAACCCAATTGGCCCATTGACATTCTTCCCACGGCTCAAGTCAACGGATTTTTTCACAGCTTGCAGGATTTCTCCCGCTCACTGTTGGCAAGCGGGCGGCAGGTCTTGCTACTCCATCCTTGCGGATGCAGGAGGATGCCATAACCCCAGATACTTTGGCCTTCCATTTCAAACTAGATTGAAACACTCCCTAAGCGTTCTCCGCTGCCGCCCTACCCCCAGCAAGAGAGGGGAGCTAGATGGAAATGTTTCATTCCGGCTTAAAACGACTATAAAAGCTGCGTCACAACCTCGCTAGCGGAGCTACTGCATTGGTGTAGCTCATGACCGCCCATTTACTGATCAAGCCAGCTCAAATCGGAGAGCAGATCTTGAGAGTAGGAAGAGGGGGACTGCGCTTGCAGATGAAACAACATCTGAAGGGTATCGCTCATCAGAAAGTAACAGGTCAAGACGCCGCCGGCAGCCACAGCCACCAGTGTCCCTGCCAACATGCGCGAGAACTCCTGACTCTGAAAAGCCTGCTCCATCAAGCGCAGCGCCCAGAATCCCAGGAGGACAACAATGGCAAGGATGATCAACATATCGTAATTTATTGTAACAAGCCTGCTGCTCAACGGCCATTGACAGAATTGAATAAGAACATAAGGACTCCCCTTGTCCCTCATGCTCCATGACTCTGAGTCAGTGTACAGAAGGGCTTGGCGTGCCTGGATTTGCAGCCCTTTTCGGTTGCCCTTGCTGCAGGCCATGAGCACAAAAGGGATCCCACCAGCGAAGATTGCAGGTTGGGCCGGCGTTCAAGCGGGCTACAGCCGACGCCCGTTATCGGAAATGCGGGTGGATCAGGAGCTGATGTGGCTGATTCAGGTAGGGCTGTTGCGGCGGGAAGTGGATGGGCAGGGGATCACGGATCGGTATCGTCTGGCACCTCTGGGTCGGCAGTTGCTGCAAGATCTGGAGAGGGATGAAGCTTTTGCCGGGATCTCGGCAAGCTGGGCAGACCACCTGCAGAATAGGCTGACCCGCTGGCGGCTGCTTCCCTGAGGATCCCCTACACTGGATCCAACGTTCAACGCCGCTCTCGAGGGGGGATATGGTACGGCCAAGGTTGATGCGTGTGCCCGGATCCCTGGCACTCCAACGTCCACTCCAAACCTCTTTGCAGCGGCGCAGCCAAGCAATTAACCGGCGCAGCAAATCTATCTACCGCAAAACCCGCTCCCTCTACCGACGCAACTTGCCCCTTTATCTGCGCAATTTGCTGTTGCAATACCGCACCAGCCTTATCTACAACCTCAAAGCCAGGCCTGTCAGCAGAACCCGTCGAGGATAGCAAGCCCCCCTCTGGATCCCAGCACAGCGGTCTTCACCCCGTCGGAGTTGGTGATGGAGATTGTCCACCCCCAAGCCTGTGTAACCCCGTAGGAGGGGTACTTCTTGCAGGAGACTACCGGATCGTGAAGCGGCCAACTCCCACCTTCTCGCCGTTGACATGAATCTCGACGCGGTAGCGGCCGGTGTAGGGTTGGCTGAAGCTCAGAAAGCCTCGCACGGTATCGGCCAAGGGATCCCAGGGAACATCTAGCCTGCGGATCAGTTGCTCGCCCCCGGCTTCTCCGCCCTCGTAGTACCAGAGTATCTCCACCTTGGCGTTGGCAGGAAGGTTGCCCACCGGCAAGATGGCCCAGATCAAGGTGTCAGTGGTCTTGAACTCGGTTGTGGCCTCGCCAGGGCTGCCGTCCCCCCGACCTCGGTACAGGCCGATTGTCCTTAGCCCCGCCTCTTTGGGGGTTCCTTGGCTGTAGGCACGGGCATCCGCCTGCGCTTCCTGACCTAGGCGATCCAGCTCGGCCAGCAAATCTTCCTGCTGCTTCAGGGCATCGGTTGCTTCCTGCAGCCACTGGGCGATCTGCCGCTCTGAGGTTGGGACTTCTGAAGCCGGGGAAGAAGGCTGTGCAGCCGCCCCGCTGAGGTTGCGAATGGGAAAACCCTGAGCTGTCCCCACCTCGCTGCCCAGTAAGTTCAGCCAGCGGCTGCGCAGTTCAGGCATCATCTGGGGCTTGGCGGCGTAGGCAATGCGCACACTGCCGCGCGGGCCTCGGGTGATCCGGCCAATCTCATGTTCCTCAACTCCACTCACCGTCCCACGGCAACCAGCACTGCGGAACTCGTAGAGCACATCTTCTTCGCTCTCCCGATGAAACTCCCAAGTCGTTTGGGGGCAGCTAGCCAGGATGTTGTCCCGCATGTGGTTGGCGAGAAAGCGCGGCGATCCCTGGACATGAACGTCCATGACGGAGAGCATTTCTCTCCAAGAGGCCAAGCTCTCTCCGGGCCGTGTGAGAAGGGTTAGAGTAACCCCTTCTAGGACTTGATGATCGGCGAAAACCCATTCCCCCGAATCCCCTTCGATAACAACGTTTCCCGAGGGGCTGATGAAAGCGGATGCAAACAGCAGGCCGGCAAAAAGATTCAACACAATGCCCTTCCTTATCCTGGGATTTGCACCTGAAAACGGGACAGGAGAGCTTTCAAACTGCTCACTGGGCAAGCAAAGAAGGGCTGAACAAGGTCGTTGCCGTTTACAAGGCTCACCTCAGAAGAATCTTGATAGATTCCTATAGCTTGATTTTGCTAACCTTACCCAAATGTTATTGACTCCCCAGAACGCCGACTAGCTTAGCACAATTTAGCTCAATTCTGAACCCTATTGTGCAGAAATGTTGTGTTTTTCTGATGAGTATATCCATTTACATTGAACAGATATCAGCCTGTTCGTTCAGAAACCTGAAGCTCCCTGTATGGCAATCGAAAGCTGGTCACTTTAGTAGGCTACTGTGGCCAACTGAAGAGGAGATCTTTCCGATGATCAACCAGTTATCCCCCAAGGTCTCCAGCCGGGGCTCCACCAGTTGCCAGCTCTGGTTTACATCAGGGATCCCCTCCCCTGCTACCGGGGTTGGCGCAGCGGCTCCGCCTAGGATCTTGGGAGCGATGAAGGCGGCTACTTTCTGGATCGCCCCATCTTTGAGGGCTGCCCAGGCCAGCGTGCCCCCGCATTCCCAGAGGGCACTCAGACACCCCCGCTGAAAGAGCACCTGTGCCGCCCGCGAGGGGGTTACTTGGGGCAGATGCAGCAGCTCCACCCCCTGCTTGGCCAGGGATCCCCACAAAGGATGGGTTGCCACAGCTTCTGTGATCACCAACGTCGGCGCTTCTTCCACCTGCCACAGATGGGCGACGGGAGGTAGGTTCAGGGAACGGCTGAGGACCACCCGCAACGGCTGGGATCCCTGCAACTCCGCCAGGCGACAGGTGAGGCGCGGGTTATCCTGCCAAACGGTTCGGGATCCAACGATGACGGCATCATGCCAGGCCCGCTGTTGGTGTACCCACTGCCGCGCCGGAGAGTTGCTGATCCAGCGGCTGTGGCCGGTGGCGGCGGCGCTCTTGCCATCCAGGGTCATGGCGTATTTCAGCAGGCCGAAACACTGTTGCCGCACAATGGCGAAGGCAAACCCCTCGTTCAGCTCCTGGCACTCCCGCTCCAGCACTCCCACCGTCACGTCGATCCCCGCCTCCTGCAGGCGTCGGATCCCTTTGCCGGCCACCAAGGGATTGGGATCCTGCATCCCCACCACCACCCGCCGGATCCCGGCAGCTAGGATGGCCTCGGTACAAGGGGGAGTGCGCCCATAGTGGTTGCAGGGCTCCAGGTTGACGTAGAGCGTTGCCCCTCTGGCCAGGGATCCCGCCTGTTGCAGAGCCAACACCTCCGCATGGGGCTGCCCTGCCCCCGGATGAACGCCTTCCCCCACCACCCGATCCCCCTGCACGATCACGCAACTCACCCGCGGATTGGGAGAGGGACGCTGAGGTGTGGAACGGGCCAGGGATAGACACCGTTCCATCCACTGCTGATCCGAAATCATAAAATGGGCATCCGCTCCAGAGCGGCTCAAGCCGGTGACAAGGCTGCCAACTTGCGGTTGAAAGCTGCAATTGCCTTGGATTCTAGCTCTGCCACCTGCAATGCGTAGTCGCGGGCGCGGGCCTTTTGTTCGTTGCTAACAATCTCTCCCGAACGCAGGCGATCCAACAAATCGAAGGGATCCAACACCTCATCCATCGGGAAGCGGCCCAGATGAATCATGATCGGCAGGCATATTCTTCGCCAAGAATCAGAGCGGAAGTGAGCGTGGGTGATTCCCTCTCTCCCAGCTTGAGGGTGGGACGAGCCTTGCGGCCAACCACCACCTGGCGATGGGTCTCGATCACTGCTCTGGCCCGATCCAGATCTTGATTTTTCCAATCCACAGCCAGCCTGAGGCGGTGGGCGATGAAATCCGCAGTGGCGATGTAGAGCAGAGAAGAATCAAAGCATAAACCCGCGTCTGGGCAGTTGACGCCACCGTTGCACAAAACGCCGGGAAGGTGATCCCCGCCTCCACCACCGTGGTCACCCCTGAGCGGATCCCCGCCTCATCCGCCGGCAGACAAAAATCCCCCACCGACGTGAAAACCCAGTTGCCCGATCTCGTCCAATCCCTGGTCGGGATCCAGCAGATGTGCGTTGATAAACAGGGTGGCAGCCACCAGAACTCCTGTCAACAAGGCGTTAGACCGGTATTGCGGCAAGGTAAAACACTTTTTTCTTGCAATTTGTAGGCTCAACTACAAAATCCGACGCGGAGAAGACCGCAATCTGAGCGTGATACCTGCTACATCTGCCGTTTCGACAAACAGGCTCTAAT
The DNA here is from genome assembly GCF_000013225.1 of Synechococcus sp. JA-2-3B'a(2-13). NCBI lineage: Bacteria > Bacillati > Cyanobacteriota > Cyanophyceae > Synechococcales > Synechococcaceae > Synechococcus > Synechococcus sp. JA-2-3B'a(2-13). The sequence goes on along the minus strand of NC_007776.1, from coordinate 1,931,734 downwards.
ATTGGGATGGTTATTCTAGGAGCTGCCTTCATGACCTCTTCCCCCCACCTGACCGCTGCAGAGGGGGCAGCGGGTTCTGCCAACGGGCTGAAGGAGGCATCCCTGTTTGGGGAACGGGATCCCTTGGCCCATTCCCTTCAAGTCAACGAAGCCTTCAACCGCAGGAACAACCTGTTGAACCGTCGCCTGCAATTGGTGGAAGAACTCTGGGAATCGGTGATCCTGCAGGAGTGCGGTCAGTCTCTGGTGGATCTGTTGCAGCGACTGCGTTCCATGTGTTCCCCAGAAGGACAAGCCCTGGAGTACCCGATCCCAGAGGTACTACAAATTATCGAGTACCTCAGCCTCGACGCCACCATCCAAACGGCACGGGCCTTTGCCCTCTTCTTCCAGTTGATCAACATTGTTGAACAGCACTACGAACGGGCAGAAGACTCGGACATGCGCATGGTGGATAGCCAACAACGTACCGTGCGAGAAAACGAAAAATTTGAACGGCTGTTCCCTTACCTGCGGGCTCAAGGGGTGCCGCCGGGCCTACTGCGCAGATTGCTGGAGCAGTTGCACATTCGCATGGTTTTTACCGCCCACCCCACCGAGATCGTCCGCCACACCATCCGCGAGAAGCAACGAGCTTTCTCTCGCTTGCTCAGCCAACTGGATTGGGCAGAACAAACCCAGCCTTTGCAGGCCCAGATGATAAAAGAACAGATGGCGGAAGAAGTTTTGCTTTGGTGGCGCACCGACGAGTTGCATCAGTCCAAGCCGACTGTTTTGAACGAAGTCGATTACACTTTGCACTATTTTGAAGAGGTGTTGTTTCAGGCCATCCCCCTGCTGCACGAGTACCTCAGCCGCAGCCTGAAAAAAGCTTTTCCCAGCGTCGAGCCACCGCCGGCAGGATTTTGCAACTTCGGCTCGTGGGTAGGCGGGGATCGGGATGGCAACCCTTCCGTCACCGCCGATGTTACCTGGCAAACGGCTCGCTATCAGCGCAACCTCATCCTGGGCAAGTACATCGAATCGGTGAAGGCTCTTACCAAAACCTTGAGCATTTCCCTGCACTGGGGGGATGTGGACAGCCAACTGCTGGATGCCCTTGAGCAGGATCACCGCCTCATGCCTGAGGTTTACGAATCGTTTTCGCTGCAATACCGCCAAGAGCCCTACCGCCTCAAGCTCAGCTACATTCAGCGGCGGCTGGAGTTGACGCGGGAGCGCAATCGCAACTTGGCCGACTCCGCTTGTTTGCCCACCCCTCCCCCTGTGGACAACGCCTATGCCAACGCAGAAGAATTTCTGGCCGACTTGCAGCTTATCCAGAAAAGCTTGAAAAACAGCGGCCTTTCCTGCCGTCAGTTGGATCATCTCATTCAACAGGTACAGGTGTTTGGCTTTCACCTGGCCCATCTGGATATCCGCCAAGACAGCAGCTACCACGAAGCCGCTCTCACGGAGATTTTCGAGTACTTGCGCATTTTGCCGCGTCCCTACAACGAGATGACGGAAGAGGAAAAAACCGCCTTTCTCCTGCAGGAGCTACAAACACGTCGGCCTCTGATACCGCTGGAGATCGCCTTTTCCGAGAAAACGGCAGAGCTGATCGCCACCTTTCGCACCCTGCGCCGCCTGCAGCAGGAATTCGGCTTGGCCATTTGCCAGACCTATGTGATCAGCATGAGCCGCCAGTTAAGCGACCTGTTGGAGGTGCTGCTGATGGCCAAGGAGGTGGGTCTCTACGATCCCATCAGTGGTCGCGGATCCCTGGCGGTGGTGCCGCTGTTTGAGACCGTCGAAGACCTGAAGCGGGCCCCGGAAGTTTTGCGGCAGTTGCTGGAGATCCCTTTCTATCGCCAGTACTTGGCTCAGCAGGGGAATCTACAGGAGGTGATGCTGGGCTACTCCGATAGCAACAAAGATTCCGGCTTTTTGAGCAGCAACTGGGAGATTTACAAGGCTCAACAACGCCTGCAGACGGTGGCCGAATCCTACGGGGTGAAGCTGCAGATCTTCCATGGCCGGGGCGGTTCGGTGGGCCGTGGAGGGGGCCCGGCTTACGAGGCCATCTTGGCTCAGCCAGGGCGCAGTGTGGGGGGCCGCATCAAAATTACCGAACAGGGAGAGGTGTTGGCCTCCAAGTATTCCCTCCAGGATCTGGCCATTTTTAACCTGGAAACCGTCACCAGCGCCGTGATCCAGGCCAGCCTACTGCGCACCTACCCCAACGATCTGCACGAGTGGTCGCGCCTGATGGAATCCTTGGCGGAGCGCTCCCGGCAGGTGTACCGTAACCTGGTCTACGAGCAGGAGGGCTTTGTGGAGTTTTTCCACGAGGTCACCCCCATTGAAGAGATCAGCCAACTGCAGATCAGCTCCCGTCCCGCCCGCCGCAGCGGTAGCCAAAAAGACATCGGATCCCTGCGGGCCATTCCCTGGGTATTCAGTTGGACGCAAAGCCGCTTTCTCTTGCCGGCCTGGTATGGGGTTGGCACCGCCCTACAAGAATACGTGGCCAGGGGCGAGCACAACCTCAACCACCTGCAGCACCTCTATCGCGAATGGCCTTTCTTCCGCATGGTGATCTCCAAAGTGGAGATGACTCTGGCCAAAGTGGATCTGCAAATAGCGCGTCACTACGTGCGGGAGATGAGCTCTCCAGAGCGTCTAGAGCGGGCGATGGAGCTGTTTGAGTGTATTGCCCAAGAAATGCACCGTACTCGCACAATAGTGTTGCAGATTACGGGCCACAGGGAACTGTTGGAGAACGACCCTTATTTGAAGCGCTCGGTGCAGTTGCGCAACCGCTCTATTGTGCCCTTGGGCTTTATTCAAGTCTCTCTCCTCAAGCGCCTGCGGGAGCGTCAGGGATCCCGCACCGGACGAACACGCTACGACCGAGCTGAACTTCTGCGTGGGGCTCTGCTCACCATCAACGGCATTGCCGCCGGGATGCGCAACACGGGCTGAGGGATCCAACCGGATTCACCACACCTCCCAAGCAAGGCTGGCGCTGTCCCTATTGAGTTTCAGAGCAGTGTCGAGAGCCTATCAGAACAGATCGTCATCATACTCTTCTGGCTCCACTTCTACTGGCTCTACTTCGACAACGCGGCGGGAAGGACGGCGGGGAGGTTCATCCGCGTAGCTTTCCCCTTGGTCTTGGGGCAACCGTGGGGGACGGCGGCGGGTAGCTGTACCTGTGCTGCGCTCTTCCTGCACATCCACATCCTCTGGATACTCTCCGGCAGGGCGACGGGGGCGACGGGCCTCTGGCGGCGGAGCCGGCTCATCGTAGTCGGTGTCCTGACGCGGGCGGACTCCTGGCTCCTCGTAATACTCATCCCCTTCGGGTCGGCGGCGTGGACGCACACGGGTATCGCCGGTCAGTTGGGGCCTGGGGCGACGGCTAGGATCTTCACCACTGCGCCCAGGAATGGAGCGACTGTAAGAGGATGTATCGCGGATACGGGATCCCTCGGCTCGAGTGGAAACCGTGCGTCCTTGGGCATAGCCATCCGGGGGATAGGTGCGGCTGAAGCCTTGCCGCCGAACGGTCGGACGAGCCCCGCCCACCTGCCGTGCTTTTTCGCTTAAGAGAATCCGCAAACGGAAGGTTTCGATGGCAAACCAGCCGGCCATCACCGCCAGCAACACCTGCGCAAAGAACAGCAACGGGATGAGCCGCTGACCTTCCAAGAGCAAGCAGACGGAATAGATCAGGCCCATCGTGGCAAAAATCACGTCGTACTCAGCGGAGGCCTCGCGCTTGATGAACCGAACCGCGAAGATGGCTCCACTGGCAATCGCCACCAGCGCTGCCATCAAAAAGTAGGGGCTTTGGGTGAGAAACATGCCAGGGATCCCTAAACGATGAAGACGGGAGAGCGTTGAGCCTTATCCATTCCACAGCCGATCCTAGCATTGATCCTCCTGGTGGCACGGACAACAAAACCCAGGTTTGGGTGTAGGGACGGGATCCCTCTTCAATAAAAGGGATCGGTGCTAAAATCGGCAGCATCTTCCTGCATGTTCCATGCTGTATCTGGCACGGGTACACAAAAAAAGTCTCTTCGGCCAGGGGGAGCTGCAGCTCTTGGCCCGGCAGGCCGAGGACGGTGTTTGGATGCCGCTGCGCAAGCCAGAAGGGGTCACCTGCAAAGAGGTTGGCCCTTACAACATTGGGGTGTTGCTGCTGGTTGAGCTTTCGGAAGAGCGGCAGGTACGGCGGGCGGAAGAGGCAGCCATGAAGCTGGTGGAGATGTTGCACAACCTATCCCGAACCCACAGTCTGGTGGATCTGTCGGAGATTGAAAGCTGGCGGCAATCCTTGACTCGGCAAAGCCAAGAGCTGAGCCGTCGCGAAGCAGAGGTGGCCGCTCGCCAAGAGCAACTGCAACAGTGGGAAAACCGTCTGCGAGAAAAGCTGTCTCCTTGAGCTCTCAGATCTACTCTTATCTTAAGTAGAGTCATTTTAAGCTAATTGAGAAGCCCCCCAAGTGCTCTGTGCCGCTGCCATCACCCCATCTCCTAAAAAGAAAGGGGAGCTGGATGGAAATGTTTCATACCTGTTTAAAATGACTGTAAGTCCAAGTAAGTCTATGAGTGAATCTGGATGTTCTGCGCCTTCCCAAATCAGTAGTGATACGACCCGGATCAACTTGAGTTAAGCCATTCTTTTCCCCCAGAATAAGCGGGGCAAATCCGGGATCCATCATGCCCCATGTTGCCCATGGCAACAGACTGTCCCACCTCCAGTGTAGAAATCCCCCGACTTTAGTCGGTGAGAGTGTCAACCCTGTGCTGGTGCTGTATGGATCGATCAAACAGTGCTGAGATCTGGCCTTAACTCGCGGGCACCTCGCAGATAAACATGCTGCATGTCCGCTTGAGCAAGTGGAGTATTCAACTGGATCAAAACCCGAATGCAACGGGGTAAGTCGCCGCTCACCTCCATCTGTTGCACATCCAACAGAGGCACCGACTCCCAACCGGGGCGACGACGAGCAAACTGGGCGGGAAAAGCTGCATTTAAATCAGGAGTAACGGAAAAAATAACGCTGACTAGTTCAGCTGGATCGAGGGCGTTGCGGTGCTCTAGCGTATCCAGCAGCTCAGCCACCGCCGCGCCAATGGCCTCGGCACTGTTTGTAGGTACGGTGATGGCTCCCCGAATTGCTCTGACTCGCCACCCCAATGGCCACACCCTCGCGCGCTTGAGCTCGCCTTGCTTCCAGAAAATTATACAGACTCATCCCTGTTGGGATCCCATCCCTCTGGGGAAAACCAGCCCCCATCGCCTAGCTGGGCTGCAGGAGCTTTTCCAGGATCTGCTCGTGGCTGAGGCCGGAGTCCACCCAGGCTTCTCCCTCTTTGAGGCGGGCAGCAGCGGTTACGACAAACAAATTGCTCTTCGCTCCCAGAGCCTCGCTGGCGGTTTGCACGCAGAGCAAATCCTGGCCGGTTAGCTGGCTAAACCAGGTGGCCAACAGCCCTGCCTCCAAAAAGCCCATCGGACGCTTGAAATGGGGAGGGGTGACAGCAGCGAAGGGGGAATTGCGAATCGACACCACCAGCACTCCTTGATCTTTGTAAGTCCAGTCGATCTCGATCAATCCCCAGCCATGAGCTTTCCAGGCTTGTCTCAGACTTTGCAGAAAGGTGCCCATCTCTAGCTCGGCCAAAGGCTTCTGGTAGTAGTCGGAGAGTTCTTGGGCAAAACGGCGGAAAAACTCCTTGCCCCACATCCGACCACAGTTGCGCAACACCAAACGAGCAGCCTGGCCGGTCTCGTATTCCAGGCCCGTGTAGATGCCCCGCAGCAATGCCTCTGGAAGGGCCAAGAGACGTTCACCGTGGCGACTTTCCAGTAAGCCCGATTCCAAATCGCTTCGCAGATAAGCGCTGGGTGTGTAGTAGTTGGCCAAAACGGGCGTGTAGGGATCAAAGGTGACTGAGCCATTGGAGATAGAGCTAGTGCCGGTCATAAGGGATCCCCTGGTTATCCAATCCAAGTCGTTATTGAGCTTTAAGCATCCAAATAGGAGCAGGGTGCAGTTGACAGTTCGTTGGTTGTTGAGCTGGGAGAACGGTTGTTTACGCTCCAAATCTTATGGCGATCCCTCCAGCAATTGAATACCCCTTGGGCAGATTTACTACAACGCTAACATTAACTCCAACGACACTGAAGTCTCCGGCTAGTTGAGATAGAGCGCTCTAGCACCGAAAAATGCAAAAAGCAAAAAAGTATCTAGCTCTAAAACAGCAAGGCCACCTGTACCTGGGTGATCAAAGGGCGGATAAACTCCAACTCTCCAGGAGCCAAATGGTCTCTCAGCTCTTGCTGGAAAATCCGATAGGCAACCTCATAAACCCTCTGCAGCCCGTACAGGCGCACCTCTTCCTCCATCCACTCGAGCAGCCGCTCTTTCAGGAGGTTTTCGTCCTGCAGCAACATGGCCATAGCGCTGTGACGCAGCAGCAACAGCAGGTGTCGCCGGCACAGATCCAACACTTGGGGAGAAAGGTCGGGCATCTCCTTTTGCAGGGCATCTAGGGTTTTACTCACCACCTGGCTCTCCCGTTCCCGCAAAACTCGGTACACATGTTGTCGTTTTGGCCAGCCGAGAACATAGGCCTTCAGATGCTCCAGCTCCTCTGGCTTGAGGTAGCGGGCTTCCGACTCGATCAGCATCTGCTCCAAGGGGCTTACCATCTCGCTTCTTCCGGATGTCAGTGGGTGCTAGGAGACTCAAAACAAGCTGAACAGATCTGCCAAGGTGATCTGTTCTTCTGCCGGCTCGGGTTCTGGTGCTGCCGACAGGGATCCCAGAGAATGCGCAGCCAAACTCAGGGGATCCCCGGCCCAGGGAATGGAGCCAAAATGCTCCTGCACTTGCAGAAAAGGCATTGGCAGAGAGCGCATCTGTAGGGGGCGGTTATCCCAATTTAGACGGGCAAAAAAGCTCTGCACCGAATCCTCTAAAGTAATCTTCCAGGTCATGCCTTAGCTACTCCCTGACCTGAACGCAATTTTTGGGCAATTTCACCAGCACTGGCCCCTTCGTTCAGCCAGAAGGCAGCCGCATCAATGCGATCTTTGCTGCCGAGCAAAAACTTGCAGTAGCTTTCCCCCATAGAATAGCACTGGATCTCGATGCAGTTGAGCTGCCGTTCCACCATGGTGCTAAAAAAGCCGGCAAACAATCCGGCGTAAAGATGACAGACAGGTTTGCCCACATCCCCCAGGGTGCGGGCCACGGCGGAGTCAAAGAGGTTGATGAAAATAAACCCTTGCCGCCGACTCTCGGTTTCTACCTCCCAGCGCCCCCATCCTTGCGAGGTCAGAGGCCACCACCAGGTTTCCAAGAGAAACATGAGATTACTCTGCTTGGGGTGGCGCCGATATTCCTCCTCAAACCAGCGGGAAAAATGGACAGCATCGTTGCGTCCCCACTCTCGGCCAATGGTGTACATCAGAGAAGCTGAGGCATCTCCCACTTCTTCTTCCAGGCCCTGCTGCAAGCCCAGAATAAAGTCTTCGCTCACCAAGACATTGCGGGCGCCCGTCCAGTCCACAAGGGATCCCTGGGAGAGATTAAAGCGGAAAAAGTCTTCGCGGCTGTAGTGGTTATGCCGTTGGGCGGCAGGCTGAAGAGGTATCTCAATGGGGGCAGTCGTCATGGTTGGGTGAGGAGAGATCAGATTTTTTAACACTCCTTATCATACCCTTCTTAATTGGCATTTTTACCAAAAAACTGGGTCTAAAGCCTCGTCCTCAAGGCCTACGGCCCGCTGACGCAGTTGCAACAGCGTTGCGGAGCAATGGGGGACGGCTTTGGGATAGACTCAGGGCGACGGCAGGGTAGTCAACCACTCCAAAAACCCAGCAGGAGTGGGTCAACTGGAGAAAACTGCCCTCAGAGGGAGACAGAAAAGCCCTGAGTTGTTGTAAAGATTTATTCAAAAATTGGGAAGAAGAGCTGTACAGGGATCCGGAGCAGTACTTAAGACTGAGGCCTGACCTTGATGAAAGCAATGGCAGACCGCCACAGCAGCGACTCCCGCCCCTCGGCATCGGCTAAACAGAGGCAATCGGGATCCTGCCAGCGCAACTGGCCGACGAAGACATCTCCGGTATTGAGTTTGACCTCGAGGGTTTCCCGATCCTTGATGACCTTCTGCAGGCGACGCACGCTCGGGATCCCGGTGTTGAAATCGGTCACGACAGCCCTATCAGCCAGCGAGAAACGGTATGTCAGCAAGCCCACTGCCCCCAGTATAGGGGATCCCTGCCGCTTCCCACTGCCCCTCCACCACACTTCCACAACTTGGGCTCAAAACTCGCCCTCATCTTTGCCCATTTTTTCTGCTGGCGAGTACTATGTAGGGGGGATGGCGCTTAGAAAAGCGGTAAACCTTTCGAGTTCGCCGTCTTTTTTAAGCGAATCTACGGGTGTTCTCCCCGAAAAAAGCCAGCACAATAGGGCTAGGGTGATAGAGGGTGCGGCTGTCGCCCTAGGGAAGGTGAATCCTCAGCTGGGATCCCTTCTACATGCCATTTTGCCGCCGAGTTGTCTGTCCTTTTCAACCCTCATCAGTATCAGCAGTATCAGTGCAGGAGAGATCGTTATGGCAGTAGAGAAAGTGAACTCCTCGTCCAGCTTGGCCGAAGTGATCGATCGCATCTTGGACAAAGGTATCGTGGTCGATGCCTGGGTGCGGGTTTCTTTGGTTGGGATCGAGCTGTTGGCCATTGAAGCCCGCGTCGTTGTGGCTTCCGTGGAAACCTACCTGAAGTACGCTGAGGCTGTGGGTCTGACGGCTACTGCTGCTGCTCCTGCCGTCTAAATCTGCCTAACCAAAATCACTCAACCAAGGAAAGTGCCCACAACCCTCTCGCCTTGAGCATCGCAATGGTTGGATGAGTTATGCTCTCTGGGCGGAGGCGTAGGAAGCTAGCCGTCGGAAAGCGAGGCAGGGATCCACCGCCGGTCTCTGCCTTGCTTCTGCGGGTTTTGTTCGAGGATTGAGTCTTGCAGCCGCACTGAGCTACAGGTTGGCAGTGCCATCCAGTTGGGAACAGGCAGAGAAGCTGTATCCACCCAAGCATTGAAAACGACGTGAGGGATTGGAGATCATGAGTTTGCAGGAACAATGGGCCATAGCTCGCAGCCGGCGGGTGACTCAAAACCGAAGTTTGTTAAGCCGATCCCGGCAGCAGCGCCTAGAGCAGCACCAAGCCCTGATGGTTGAGCTGGGGCAGCGCCGCCAGCAACGACAAGAAGCAATACGGCACCAGACGGAGCAAACCCGCAGCCAATTGCAGAAACTGAGGCAGGAGCGGGCTGTGAGGCGATCCCTGGACGAATGCTCCCGTTCGGAAGCGGCGGCTCAGCGGGCCAAGTCGGTGGCAGAGAGTCTGGCTCGCCTGGAGCAGGAACGAGCTGCTCAATTGGAAGTCAGCCGGCAGCAATTGCAGGCTTTCCGGGCTAACTTGACTGCGGCTGTGGAGCATTTGCTGAGCACCTATACGCAGGCTCGGCAGGCGATGGCCGACAAAACTCAGCAAGCGCGGCAGTCTTTTTGCGCCGATTTGCGGCAGTGGGTACAGGCTCTCCGGCAAATGGCTCGACAGGAGCTGGCTCAGATGGCTCAGGAACAGCAAGCCCAGGCCCAGGCCCTACGGAGATCCCTGGCCACTTTCCGGGCGGAGTTGCATAAGCAGGTGTGGGGCAATGGGATCCCTGACCTCATCCCAGAACCTGAAGTCTCCACTTCCAGTGCAAGCTCTAACAGTGCCGTTGCGACTGCCGGTGAGACTGCTTCCGACTCAACGCCTGTAGCCGAAGGTCAAACCCCGGTGGAGCCGTCCGCCCCGGTCTCTGTTTCCCAACCCCCAGGGGGTTTGACAACGCTCGAACCCCCTGAAGTTCCGCCTACTGTTGAGAAACAGGTGGATCCCATCCTTGACTATGTCAACAAGTATGTGAGTGATCTACAAGCGCAGGATCCCAACTTGACCCTGCTGCAGGTAATTGGGGATCGGGAACGGGTGCGGGATTTGTTGGCCCGCGGCGCGGTGGATCTGGGGTTGGATCCCTCGGAAATCTTGGCTACGCTGCGGCGCATGGTGTCGGGGACGGTCGCAGTTTAGTTGAACAGAGCGCAGGAAGAACATCCGAGCTATAGTCAAGGCAAAAGAGTCCAGGGCAGCAAAGAGGTTGGGTATCTCTATGGCCACAGTTCTGCAGGCGCGTCCCCGCCAGTTCGTGAACACCCCCTACATTGAGCGGATTACCCGCCGCGCTTTGCGCTATTTGCAATCGGGCTTTGCGGTGCATTTGCGGGGGCCTTCGGGTACGGGCAAAACCACTTTGGCGATGCATCTGGCCAGCCTGCTGGGCCGCCCCATCATGCTGATCTACGGGGATGACCGCTTCGATTCTTCCGACCTCATCGGGGGGCGCACCGGTTTTACCCATCGGCGGGTGGTGGACAACTTCATTCACTCGGTGGTGAAGACGGAGGAGGATGTGCAGCAGCGCTGGGTGGATGCCCGCCTCACCTTGGCTTGCCGAGAGGGGTTTACCCTCATCTACGACGAGTTCAATCGCTCCCGCCCTGAGGCCAACAATGCTCTCCTGAGTGCCTTGGAGGAGAGGCTGCTGGTGTTGCCGCCGGACAGCAACCGCTCGGAATATCTGCGGGTGCATCCCCAGTTCCGGGCCATTTTTACCTCTAACCCGGAGGAATATACCGGGGTTCACAGGGCCCAAGATGCGCTGCTGGATCGGATGATCACCATCGATATGGGGGAGCCGGACATCGAGACCGAAAAGGAGATTCTCACCTCGCGAATAGGCTTATCCGGCCCCGACGCCCTCAAGATCGTCCACATTGTGCGGGCTTTTCGCCGCAAGTTGGATCTGACGCGCCACCCCAGCCTGCGCAGTTGTTTGATGATCGGGCGCATTGTCAAGGAACATGAGCTGGCAGTTAGCAAAGAGAATGCCGATTTTCGCGCTTTGTGTGCGGATGTGCTGTTGCCCCGGGCTGGCAAGCGCTATGAAGAGGGATCCCAGCTGCTGAATTATCTGCTAGACCAACTGCCTGGCTGAGTCTTTTGCCTGTTGGTACACTTTGGAGGTCGATGAACTCTGTGCCGATTAGCTCTCAACCCTTGACCACGGCTACTCACGGCTCCTCGCTGGCCGATGTGTTGGAGCGGGTGCTGGACAAGGGCATTGTGATCGCCGGAGACATCACCGTTTCGGTGGGCAATGTGGAGTTGCTGAATGTGCGCATTCGCCTGCTGATTTCTTCGGTGGATAAGGCCAAGGAGATCGGCATCAATTGGTGGGAGTCGGATCCCTATCTCAACAGCCAGGCGCGGGAGCTGCTGGAAGCCAACCGACAGCTCATGCAGCGCGTTGCCGAATTGGAAAGACAGCTTGCCCAAGCTCTGCCCCAGGGGGGAAAGGGAACGGACCCATAGGCTGCCCCCCGCCATTGTGACCTGGATTGACGGGCTAGACTGGCTGCTGGGGTGGTTTGACGGGGTGATGGGGCATGGCTTTGGAGATGGCGTTTGACCGGAAGGGTTGGCAGCGGCTAGGGACGCTGGGCTGGGCTGTGGGTGTGGTGCTGGCCCTTGGAATCCCGGCTTGGGGTCAGAATCCCCGTGCCATCAGCATCAGCGCCGATGTGCAGGAGGCCAACGCCAACACAGGGGTTTTTACGGCCATTGGCAATGTCACCCTCAGTTTTCCTGCCGAGCGGCTTACGGCCCGCGCCCAAAGAGCTGTGTATTACAGCCAGGAGCAACGCATTGAGCTGGAGGGCCAGGTCATCATCAACCAAGGGGAGAATCAGTTGCAAGCGGAGAAAGTCATTTACCACATCGACAAGGGCACCATCCAGGCAGTGCCATCGGCAGGGCGGCAAGTGGAGTCCATCTACGTTTTGCCGGAGCCCAGCTCAAGTCCTTAGCTGATCCCCACACTTTTTTCCAGCAGCACGGACTCAGCCAACACGGCTATACCGTGATTTCGTCACCGATCATCCCAGCCTGCAGGGTTTCCCTCACCCCCAACCCCTCTCTCAAAAGGAGAGGGGAGCCAGGGACAGACATAACAAATCGTTTCATTGCTGTTTGAAATGACTACATTTGAAATGACTACACATGGGGCAGCGCTGGAAACGAGCTCGGGGAATGTCGGCTTAGATCCGTTTAGGATGTAGTAATTCATTTAGGATGTAGTAGTTCGGGCGGCAGACTTTTTCCCTGACTCTGAATCAAAGGATGGCTGATGGATGTTCGGGATCCGAGTTCCTCGCCCCTGGCAACGAGAGGCACAGGTCACTCCAGAAGAGATGTTTTTCAGCCGGCGGCAATTTCTAGCGCAACTGGGATCCGTTGGGGTGGGAGCCAGTTTTTCTATTTTTGGGTTTGGCAGCAGGGGATCCGCTCCCTCGGTAGAACGAGAGCTGACGGGGATCCCACTCAACCCCCACTTTTCGGATGTGGGCAGGCCCGTCACCGAGGAGATTGTAGCTACTCGTTACAACAACTTTTACGAGTTTGGCTCCGGCAAGCGCGTCTGGCGGGCTGCACAGGCTTTGCCCACGGATCCCTGGACTGTCGAGATTACCGGGCTGGTGCGGCATCCTCAGCGGTTGGGCCTGGAAGATCTGTTTAACTTCCCCCTCGAAGAGCGCATCTATCGCTTTCGCTGTGTGGAAGCCTGGGCGATGGTGGTGCCGTGGTTGGGCTTTCCGATGCGGCTGTTGCTGGAACGGGTGGATCCTTTGCCGACGGCTCGATTTGTCCGCTTCACTTCCTTTTACGATCCGGAAATTATGCCTGGCCCAATCTGGCCCCCCAACTTGCCTTGGCCCTACACGGAAGGGTTGCGGATCGAGGAAATGGCTAACGAGTTGGCCTTTTTTGCCCTCGGCGTTTATGGCAAGCCGTTGCCCAAACAGCACGGAGCGCCAATTCGCATGGTGGTTCCCTGGAAGTATGGCTTTAAAGGGGGAAAATCCATCGTCAAAATCGAGTTTTTGGCCCGTCAACCCTCCACGTTTTGGAATACCCTCGCCCCTGAGGAGTATGGATTTGAGGCCAATGTGGATCCTAGGGTGCCCCACCCCCGCTGGTCACAGGAGCAGGAAGTCTTGATCGGTTTCGGATCCCGTTCCCAGTGGCAAATCGTTCCCACCTTGCCCTACAACGGGTACGGAGAGTATGTTGCCCACTTATATGGGTAAACTACCCGACCCTGACTGCTTCGCAGTACAGGGCGGGCTTTCGGTAGCCCTGCAGTTGGCAAGCCAACCACGAACCTCTAGGCTGGTTTACGGCAGCCCCCAAAAGCGCAATCACCTTCGCACCGTTAAAATCCGCATCCCCTTCCCAACCGCAGTGCCCGCATTTGAACTGCTTACCCTTGCGATAGGATTGAGCGGAGTCGGGATGAATATGCAGGCACTTGTGGCAGATCTGCGAGGTATAGGCCGCAGGGACAGCTACCACTTTGACACCCGCCCTCACAGCCTTGTATTCGATAAACCGCCGCAGCTGGTAGAACGCCCAGCTATTGCTACGCCGCCGCTCCTCACGACTGCGGGGGTGTTGATTGGTGCGTTCTCGAATGCCGCTTAAGTCCTCAATGGCAATGCAGGCAGAAAGAGATTTTGCTGCTTTAACGATGCGCTTAGCGATACTGTGGTTCACCCAAGCTTGAAAGCGTCTCTCCTTACCAGACAGCCGTTGCAGCAGTTGACGGCATCGCCGCCTGCAACTGCGGGTGCCCTTACTGGCCTTGCGCTGAAGAGACGCTCTTAACCGACAGTAGTGATCTCGGACTTTGTTCAGCTGCTGTCCATTCCAGTTGTCTCCTTCGGAGGTATGTGCAATGTCTCGCCGTCCCAGGTCAACACCAATCACCTTGTCGGTGTTCTGTTGCTTGGGGGGCTCTGCCTCGACACAAATCTGGATGGAGTAGGAGCCGTCTTTGCGCTGGACTAGGGTGGCCGATTTGGGGTTAGAGCCAGCCAGCATTCCCCTCTGGTAGTTGCCAATGGCTGGCTCAAAGCGTTCTCTTCCATCAACCGTGGCAAGCGACACTGTCCAGTCTTTCTCGCGAAACGAGAAGATACGTGCATCGTAGGTAACGAACCTACGCTTGAACTCTTTAACTGGACGGTTGCGCTGTCTCGCCACTTTGCGAGCGCCTGCCACCCGTCTGCAGACCTGCTGGGCCAGATTACTGGACAAGCCAAACCGAGCGCGAATCTGGTAATAGCAAAGGGATTGGAGTTTGACTGCGTTGACTACTTTTTCTGGTGTGTTTTGGTTGACCCAGTTCAACGCCTGCACAAAGGCATCCATTGTCGCATCCAACTTTGCGGCCTGGGACTGGGACACCTTGAGTTTGCAAGCTACAGTCAGGACTTGGGTCATGGTTCTATCATAACTTCCGCATTCCTCCCGACACTGACCCTACGGGTACAGTGCGGGGCTCCTGCGATTTCTAGCTGAAGACGCCCACGAAAGGATTCGAACCTCCGACACCTGGGACCGGAACCCAGTGCTCTAGTCCACTGAGCTACGTGGGCAATGCAACTGCACTAACCATCATATCTGCTGACTTTCAGTTCTGCCAAGGGGGCAAAGCTGCGGCGGTGCTGCGGGGTGGGCCCCAAGTTCTGCAACGCCAGTCGGTGCTCCCGCGTGCCATAGCCAGCGTTGGTGCGCCAGCCGTAGCCGGGGTACTGCCGATCCCAGCTCTGCATCAAGGCATCTCGCCAGACTTTGGCCACAACTGAAGCAGCGGCAATGGAGAGGCTGATGTGATCCCCCTTGACCAGGGCCGTTTGCCGGGATCCCAGCTCGGCCAGCGGCAATCCATCCAGCAAAATGTGTTCGATTGGATCCAACTTGGCCAAAGCCCGCTGCATGGCTAGCACCGTGGCCTGGCGAATGTTGAGCCGGTCGATCTCAGCAGCAGAGGCACTGCCAACGCCCACAGCCAAAGCCACCTGCCGAATCCGTTCCGCCCATTGAGCGCGTTGCTGCGGACGCAGTTGTTTGGAATCCCTCACTCCCTCCAGTTCTTTGGGATCCATCTGGGCGGGCAAAATTACCGCCGCCGCCACCACTGGCCCAGCCAGGGCTCCCCGCCCCACCTCATCCACCCCCGCCACCCGCAGGATCCCCTGCTGCCAAAGGGATCCCTCCCAGATCAAACTCGGCCTTGCCCGCTCCACCATACTCCCATGCCTGCCCCTGGGCTTGAGAGCAGCGCCTAACTGCTGCGGGAGCGCCGTCGCCTGGAGGCTGCTGGAGATTGCTGGGCAGGGCTGATCCCCAGTTCCGCCGCTGGCTCGGCCAAGCTGCTCTGCACGGCTGACGGGAACGATTCAGCAGAGGAGATTTCGGGTTCCGAGGGTTCGGGTGGAGAAACGGTATCCAGCGGCTCCTTCTCCTGCAAGGCATCCGGTTCGGGCGCCAACTCCTCCGCCTGAGAAGTTGCCTCAGTCTCCACCTCTGGGCTACTTTCCACCTCGAGAGTTCCCGGCAGAACCACCCTAACCGCCGTGTCTCGGCCCCAAGGCGGCGGCTGGTCAAGCAGCAACAGCGGCGACAGCCCCAACTCCGAGTAGACCCGTTGTTGTAACGGGGTCATCTCCACGGTGACGGTTTGCCGTACCGGAGCCGGACGGCCTTCTGAGGACTCCGTCCCGCTGGCGCGAACGGTGCGGGCTGGGGAAGTGTGATCTTTGCGTGAGGCGGATTCTGCCTCTTCCCCAGGGCCAGAACGGCGGGGTTCTTGACGCTTTAGGTCTGCTCCGCCCCCTGGCAGTTGCATCGGCTCTGGGGCTTCCTCTTCTACAGGAGTATCCAGGCTCCGGGCAACGAGGCGCTGGCCAGTGCGGGGATCCCCCCAGTCTTCACGGGGACGCTTGCGTCCCGTTTCAACCCGTGGCTCTTCCTCCAGATCGTCTGAAGTCGTAAAGGGATCCGGGCTGGGGCGTCGTTGTCCGGGGGCAGAGCGCGACCGCCGCAGCAGCGCACGGCTATCGCCTCGAGACAGCCCATCGCTCCCCACTCGCAGGCGTGCCCGTTGGGGGTTGCCATCGCGGGGCAGGATCGGGCCGGCCTCTTCCTCATCCCCTCCTTCCGCCTCGGTGGGTAGCGTTACCGTCAGGCCGCTTTCTATTGTTAACAGATGCCCTGGCTCGGCCCCCGGCAAGCGGGCTAGGATCCCCAGCCCCTCACAGGTGGGGCAAGAATAGCCGAAGATCTCGTAAAGGCTTTGCCCCTGCCGTTTGCGGGTGAGCTCCACCAGCCCCAATTCCGACAGTTGGACCACCTGTGGGCGAGCTTTATCGCTGGAGAGGGCCTTGTTAAAATGCTCCAAAACCAGCAACTGGTCGCGGCGGGAATCCATATCGATGAAGTCCACCACAATCACACCGGCAATGTTGCGCAGCCTCAATTGGCGGGCAATCTCGGTAGCCGCCTCACAGTTTGTCCACAGCACTGTCTCCCGAGAAGTGGCCGATTGGGTGAAGGAGCCCGAGTTAACATCAATTACCGTCAGGGCCTCGGTGGGCTCGATGATGATGTAGCCACCAGAGGGCAGATCCACCCGTGGCCGCAGCGCCTGCCGAATGACCGCGTTGACCCGAAAATACTCCAGAATGGGGGTGGGCTCGCGGTGGGCATCGACAACGACACCGGGGGGCATTTGGCCCTTGTTCCAGCCCTGCAGATAGCTACGGACTCGCTTCGCTCCTGCCGCAGAGTCGGTCACAATACGGTTCACATCGTCGGAGTAAACATCCCGCAGCACCCGCTGAATAAAGTCGTCATCCCGGTTGAGTAGCCCCGGCCCCCGTGCTGCCTGATACTGCTGTTGAATATCTTCCCAGAGTTTCTTCAATTGCTCCAGGTCGTCGATCATCGCTTCTTCGGACACACCTTCCGCTTCGGTGCGCACCAACAGGCCCATCTGCGGGGGTTTAATCAAAATGGCCAGCGACTTCAAACGGTTGCGTTCTTCTCGATCCTCGATGCGGCGGGACAGATGAACGCCTTTTCCGTAGGGTCGCAACACCAAATACCGCCCTGGAAAGGCCAAATCTCCGGTAAGCCTTGGCCCTTTGTTGCCGGTAGGCTCTTTCATCACCTGTACCAGCACCTTTTGCTGCGGCAAGACCAGCTCAGAAATCGAGGCATGACTTCGCTTGAGGCGCAGCGGGCCCAGGTCGCTGACGTGGATAAACCCATTGCGCTCTGCAGGGCCGATGTTGACGAAAGCGGCATCGATGCTGGGCAGAACGTTCTCGATGATTCCGACGTAAACGTCTCCCACTTGGTGAGCGCCGCTGGCGACGATCAGCTCTTGCACTTGATCTTCGGCGAAGACGGCTGCCACGCGATGTTGCTCGGCAATGACAATCTGCCTGGGCATTAACTTCCCTCCCCGCCCCAAGGGCACGCGGTTACGGATTGAACCCTCGTTCTGGCGAGGTGTTGTCCTTTTGCTGGGATCTGCTCAAGTTTCTTTAACCAGGATCGAGTCGTCATGGGGCTGTCCATTACCCTCAGCTCTGCTTTGACGCTTGGCTTTGTTTCCTCTCCAATGGGTGAGGTGAGTTTAAGTGCATGTGAACTACCCAATGCTGGCTCTGGTGGGTACAGCGGGGGGCTTCTGCTGATTGGAAGGAAAACTCATCGGATGGGATGAATGGATTCGGTGAGGTTTGCATGGAGATTCATGGATGGGCTCAATCGATAGGCTCAGGGAGCAAGACGGCTCCGCCTCGGGAGATCGAACGCTGGCCCATTGCAGAACCCCAGTTGTGCGGCCCAGCCTGTTCGCGAAAGCGTCGCGTAGCGATAGTCCACAACAAGACAGGGTTTGCGCGCGGAAAGAAGCACCTTCTCAGGGTAAAATTTTCTGGTTAGATCTGGGCTAGGTCGAAGAGGCACACTTTTCTGTTGCACCTATCGACTCGACCCCATCACGCCTGTTACCTGCCCTGGGTACTGAGTTAAGAGTGTCTCCATTCCAGAATCCGGCCCAGCTTTTGCCTGCTGCTCACCCCGCCCTTGGTCAAGTTGATGCTTGGCGAGCCCCACAGCGGCAGGAGCCAGCAATAGCAGCATTATAGCGCTTGTGGGATCCCTCAGCCCAGACAGACCCTTAGCCCTTGGGTTGCTCCCAGAGGAAGTGCTCAATCTGGATCGGCTAGGGGGTTCTCCCACAACAGGCGCAGCCGCTTTGCCGTCTGTAGTGTCCAGTGGGGCAACCCCAATGACTCGGCCATTTGAACCAGATGGGTGGGCCGCAGGTAGGCACCGTCGTTGCGGCAACTGCCCCGGTAAAGGAGGCAAGCGCTGCCCTCGGGGGTCAGGCCCTGAAACTCTAGGTAGTAAAGCAGGGCGCGGGCATTGAAGGGAGAGGACTTGCCAGACTTGGAGGTTTTTTCAATCCAGATTTCCTGCGCGTCTAGGATCTGGGTGACCCAGGCAGGCCAAGAGGACTCCGTCCCGCTGCCGTGAACGGCTTTGGGCAACTCGCAGCTCACCGTGAGCTGATATTCGGCGGCGTAAACGGCTGCGGTGGCCGAGGGATCCCGAAGGCTAATTTCTTGGACCGCTTGGATGGGGATCTCCGGGGGCAGCTGTTCGCTCAGAAGGGCGCGCAGTTTCTCAGGCGTCAGAGGACCTTCAGGCCGATCCAGCAGCTCCAGATCCAGGATTTCGCCGTAGCCTTCCTGGCCGATGGGCAGAGCGTTGGCGTTGGCCAGGCGGGGCATGGGGTGGTAGCCGCCGCTGAAGGCCAGAGGTAACCCCGCTCGCCGACAGGCCCGTTCCCACAGGCGCATGAGATCCAGGTGGCCCAGCCAGCGCAGATCCCCGATTTTGCCGTAGGTGATGCGGAAACGCTGGGCAGGTGGCTCCGGCTCCAGGGGATCCGGGGTGGGGGTGGGTTTGCTCTGCAGGGGCGGGACGGGCGGAGGGGGAATGACGATGTTGTGGCCGAAGCCGGGGCCGCAGATGCCGCAGGCGGAGCAGCCCTCGAAGGAGCAGTCTTCCACGGTGAGGGCTTCCAGGGCGCGGCGGTAGTCTTTTTGCAGCCATTTTTTGTCGATGCCGGTATCGATGTGATCCCAGGGCAAGGGATCCTCCAGGCCCAATTCCCGGATGGGGAGATGGGCGCAGAGGGCGACCGGATCGGCGGCAGGATCCACCTCTTCGCCGCAGTAGGCCCTCACCCAGGCAGCATAGGCGGTGTCGATGCTTTCCCACCAGGCATCCATGCCGGCACCGGCCCGCCAAGCCCGCTCGATCATCTGTCCCAGGGAGCGATCCCCTTTGCCGATGAAGTCTTCCAGGATGCTGAAGCGGATATCGGTGAAGTGGGCTTTGACGCCCCGCAGCCGCCGCAGCTCCTTCTGCAGCAGGGCCTGCTTCCGCTGCACGTCGGCATAGTCTACCCGGTGCCACTGGAAGGGGGTGTGTGGCTTGGGGGTGAAGTTGGAGAGGGTGAGGGTAAATTCCACCCGCTTGCGACCCAGGGCTGCACATTCTCGCTGCAGCATCTCGACGGTGCGGGCGATCCCCAGGACATCGGCGTCGGTCTCGCCGGGCAGGCCAATCATGAAATAGAGCTTGATTTTGTCCCAGCCCTCTTGGACGGCGGTGCGAATGCCGCGAATCAAGTCGGCATCGGTGAGGCCCTTGTTGATGATGTCCCGCAGCCTTTGGGTGCCAGCTTCGGGGGCAAAGGTGAGGCCGGAGCGGCGGGATCCCTTCATGATGGCGGCAATTTGCTCATCAAAACGATCCACCCGCTGGCTGGGCAGGGAAAGGGCAATGTGTTCTCTGAGGAGACGGTTGTGCAGCTCCGCTCCCACCGCCGGCAGGGAAAGGTAGTCGGAGCAACTGAGAGAAGAGAGGGAAAATTCGTTGTAGCCGGTCTTGCGCAAGCCCTGCACCACAGCCTCCACCACTGCTTCCGGAGCCACATCCCGCGCTGGGCGGGTAAGCATTCCCGGCTGGCAAAATCGGCAGCCCCGTGTGCAGCCCCGCCGCACTTCCATCACCAGGCGGTCGTGGACGGTTTCCACCAAAGGCACCAGGCCGACGGAGTATTGGGGTTGAGGCAGGGCCACCCGACGGCGGATGCGCTCCGGCACCCCAGGCACGATGGGCCGCGGTGGGATCCCTTCGTAAAACTGGGGCACGTACACCCCCGGCACCTGGGCCAGCTCCAGCAAGACCTCTCGGCGGGGCTTGGACAGGGATCCGGCCAGCACTTGGCCAATTTCCGGCAGCACCTCTTCCCCATCTCCGAAGACGAAGAAATCGAAAAAGTCGGCAAAAGGCTCTGGGTTGGAGGTGGCGGTTGGCCCACCGGCAAAGATCAGAGGGCACTCTTCCGGGGTAAAGGGCTGCCGCTCCCACCACTTGAGCGGGATCCCGGCCAGGTCCAGCATCTCCAGGATGTTGGTGCCCCCCAGCTCGTAAGCCAGGCTGAAGCCAATGATATGGAAAGCGCGCAGAGGGCGGCGGGACTCCACGGCAAACAGCGGGATCCCCAACTGCCGCAGGCGGGCCGCCAGATCCGGGCCTGGCAAGTAGGTGCGGTCACACAGTTGATCCGGCTGGGCGTTGAGGATGTTGTAAAGGATGAGGTGGCCTAGGTTGGAAGCTCCCACCTCGTACAGCTCTGGATAGCTCAGCACCCAACGCACCCGTGCCGAATCCCAAGGACGGTGGACGGCGCCAAACTCTTTGCCCAAGTAGCGGGCTGGCCGCTGAATCTCAGGGGTGAGCAGGCAATCCAGATCGATGGGACTCAGATCAGTTTGCGCAGTAGCTGGAGAAAGCATTGAGATCCGCCGAGACGTTGACACAGTCACTGATCTGACTCTAGCCGAACTTTTCCAGCAACCCAAACGAAGGGAGAAGCACTTTGCCCCTCTGAGCCCCTAGGTTACAGCCACATCCATTTTGAATGAGCCCGAGGAATGCTCCTCAACCCCTATTCTCGCAGCCAACGGGTGGTGCCATCTTTTTGATCGATGAGGGTGATGCCCAGGGCTTTCAACTGATCCCGAATGCGATCTGCCTCTGAAAAGTTTTTCGCCTTACGGGCTGCCGAGCGCTGCGCGATCAGCTCCTCGATTTTTTTAAAGTTAAGTTCCCCATTTGTAGCTGCTTCTTTGGATCCCTCGAATTCAGAGAATGAGGGCCAACAGAATCCCAAAGTAGCCAAAATCTCCAGCAAGGCAGCGCTTTTTTGTTTGAGGGCCTGGGGCTCCAGATGGGTTTGGCCTTGATGGGTGAACAGGTTGTGTTCGCGGGTGAGTTCTTTGGCCAATTCAAAGGCGATAGCCAGCGCTTCAGGGGTGCCAAAATCATTGTCCATAGCAGCTTGAAAGGCTTGCATGGCCTCAGCATCAGGGGATCCCTTTTCTTCTTTGCAGAAGTGCTGGGCACAGTGGATCCCTTTCTGGAGGGTTTCCCAGCCACGGCTAGCCGCCTGCATGGCTGCCTCGGTGAGATCTATGGGGCTACGGTAGTGGGTCTGCAACAGAAACAGCCGCAAGGCCATGGGGTGATAGACGGCGAGGGCCTGTCGCAGGGTGGTGAAGTTGCCCAAAGATTTGGACATTTTCTCGCCGTTGATGTTGAGAAAACCGTTGTGCATCCAGTACTTGGCCATCGGCTTGCCGGTGATTGGCTCCGATTGGGCCAGCTCATTTTCGTGGTGGGGGAAAATCAAATCTGCCCCGCCGGCGTGAATGTCGATGTGATCTCCCAGGGTCTCCCGCACCATGGCGGAACATTCGATGTGCCAGCCCGGTCGCCCCCAACCCCAAGGGGAGGCAAACCCCGGCTCAGAAGGGGGGGCCGCTTTCCAAAGGGCAAAGTCGAAGGGATCCTGTTTCTCAGCTCCTTCTTCTCCTACCCGGCCACTGGCTCCCGCCTCCATCTCCTCCAGTTTTCGACCGGATAGCTGGCCGTAATCCGGGAACTTGCGGACAGAGTAGTAAACAGAGTACTGAACAGAGGCGGGGGTCTCTGGCTGGTGTCCCGCTTGCAGGAGGGAAGACTGGTCGGTCTGGTGTCGAATGGGATCCCGTACCCGGTAGGCAAAGCCTTTGAGCTCCAAAGATTGGATCAACTGGAACATGGCTTGCAGCGATTGCGTTGCCCTCGGGTAGAAATCGGCCCGCTTGATGTTCAGGCAATCCATATCTCGGAAATACTCGGCGATGAAGCGCTCCGCCACCGCTTGCATGGATTCGCCACGTTCCAACGCCCGCTTGAGGATCTTGTCGTCCACATCGGTAAAATTCTGCACATACTTCACTCGGTAGCCGCGCCACTCCAAGTAGCGACGCACCATGTCCCAAACCACGTAGGTACGCGCATGGCCGAGGTGGCAGAGGTCGTAAACCGTTACACCACAGACATACATCCGCACCAGGGGCTTCTCCTCCGCAACTGGAGCTGCAGATCCCTGGGAATTGCCGACGGAAACGGATTGAGATCCACCTGCTGCCAGCGGCTGAAACACTTCCTTGCGGCGAGTCAATGTGTTATAGACAACCAAATCCATGGGTATCCCTAGTTTGTAGTTTCAGCTACAGCAAAACAGGCTTTGTCTTCCAAAAAAAGACGATGGCGCACTTTGTCTTGAATCGGATGAGGCTCGACAAAATCTCAACGAGCCAAGGGCTGGAACCATTGTGAGGCAAGCATTGTGGCTGAAATTACCTGCCAAGACTTGTCTAGATTTGTTAACTACGGTACTCTAACCTGAGTGCGAGCCAGCCTGTTCATTAGCGAGCTCCACCCCGGCTTGAGTCACCCCTGGGGTGCTCGGTGCCAAGGGGCTTATGCCCCTCATTTTGACATCTTCTTCTCTTGCACTCTAGTGTCAGCCTGTTGGTGTGAGGATGCCTTTAAAACCCACTTTCCCCAATCCCCAAAACGGGGAGCTGGATTTCCGCGGTGCTGCCGTGAGCACCCTTTCCCCCCCACCCCCAAAGGGCTCGGCAGGGATCCCTTCAGAACAGTCCTGGACTTCTGCGGATTCATCTGCCGAGGAAGCCTATCTTCTGGAGTGGGCTCCAGCCCCTCTCTCTGGGCGGTCGAAGCCAAGATGGGTTGGTTTGGCCCTCTCTCTCAGCTTAACGGGCCTGGTATGGCTTCTGAAGCTGGAGGCGGATCCCTGCGCAGAAGCTGGGGAAGAGCAGCTGCCGGCCACCCCCAGGTGCCCAACCGAGCCTGAGACAGCCCATCCAGAGCCGGGGGATTCTGCTCCTGCGCGTCGGGGATATCCGGCTTGGGCCACTGGTCTTTTGCTGATGCTGGGCTTGGCCGGAGTCGCTACCCTACAGCAGCGACAGTTGAATCGCCCCCTGTCTCCGGCGGTAGAGCCGATCCCACCCTCTGTGCATACGCTATCTGGCGCTCTGCAGCAAAACTACGAGCGGAAAAAGGAGCAGCTGCGCCAAGCCTTCGCAGAAGGGCGAATCCCGACAGGAGAAGGGCCCAGAGGCATTCTGGAGCATGAAATTCAGCCGGGGGAAACCCTCTGGCAACTGACCCAGATGTATCAGCTCGACGCGGCTGCCATCACCGTCTCCAATGGTATTCAGGCCAGTACTGAGCTGAAGCCGGGGCAAGTTCTCCTCATCCCCAGCCAACCGGGATTGATCTACACCGTCAAGCAGGGAGACACACTGGAGGACATTGCCAACCGCTACCGAGTTCCCCAGCAGCGGATTATCGAAGCGACTCCTCTGGATCGCCCGGAATATCTGCGCATTGGCCAACGCCTGCTCATCCCCGGCGATGTGGGCGAGTTGATCCAGCGTCAGAAGGAGATGATCGCTGCCCAGAAAGCTCGCGAAGAGGAAGAGCGCCGCCAGCAAGAGGAGGAAGCCCAACGCCAAGCCGAAGCCCAAGCTCGATTACAGGCGGAACAGCAACGCCGGGCCCAGCAAATGGAACAAGAACGGCAGGCCCTCTTGGCCGGTGGATCCCTGACCCACACAGTTGGAGCCAGTGACACCATCGAACGGATCGCCGCCCGCTATGGGGTAACTCAGCGATCCATTATTCAAGCCAACAACTTGCGCAATCCCCACTGGCTGCGCATTGGCCAACGCCTTACGATTCCGGCGCCGGGTACGCAGCCCACCCCTGCTCCTGCCCGACAGGCTCCGCCAGCGCCCCCTCCAGCCCCTCCCCAGGTTCGCAGCAGTGGGTTTGTCTGGCCGGTCTCCGGGCAAATCACCTCTGGCTTTGGCTACCGTCGCGGTCGCCTTCATGCAGGGGTAGATATTCCTGGCCCCGTGGGATCCCCCATTGTAGCCGTTCAGGAGGGAGTGGTGATCTTCGCGGGGAATGCTGGGGATGGCTACGGCAATCGAGTGGACATTCGCCATCCCAACGGAATTGTTACTCGCTATGCCCACGGCCATCAGATTTATGTTTCCACGGGACAGTACGTGCAGCAGGGGCAGACAATCATGAGCCGCGGCAGCACTGGCTGGAGCACAGGGCCGCATCTGCACTTTGAAGTCCGCCCCGGCGGGGGCGCGCCTGTGGATCCCCGGCCTTATCTGCCCTGATCCTGTCTTGAACAGAGACCGTGCAGAACAGCCAGCCTGGCCATAAATTGCTAGCCTAAAAACAGCAAACTCCAGACCGTAGGAACACGCCGATGCAGTGGGTGAACGCGCTCTCCCAGCTCCCTTCCCTAGAAGCGGCTCTGCGGCAGGTGGTGGAGGAAGCCAAGGCCAAGCTTCAGGCGGCCCAGCTGAAAAGTGCCTTGAGTCGGCAGGTGCAGACGGTGGGATCCGGCAGCTTGCCGGGGCTGCTGACGGGGTATGTCCCCTCTCAGCCTCTGCGGCCCAACCTGGGGGTTTTGTTTGTGTCGGCGGCCTTTGCCAGCGAATACATCCGGGTGTTGCCGTTGCTGTCGGGGCTGCTGGAGGTGGACGTTTTGATCGGCTGCTCCGGGGGTGGCATTGTGGGTGGCGGGCATGAAATTGAGGATGGCCCGGCTCTCTCCTTGTCTTTGGCGGTCATGCCGGAGGTGGTGCTGCATCCTTTTCATCTGCGGGGGAACCAATTGCCAGACTTGGATGCGGCTCCTTCTGCCTGGGTCGATTGTGTTGGGGTTTCGCCGCAGAGCAAGCCTCATTTTCTGCTCTTGGCCGATGGATTTTCCTCTGGCATCTCAGAGTTGCTGCAGGGGTTGGATTTCGCCTATCCGGGATCAGTCAAAGTGGGGGGATTGGCCAGTGGGGGCCGCGGCCCTCGGGGCAATGCTCTGTTTTTGCTGGATGCGCGTACCCTCACACCTCGGCGGGAGCTGTATCGAGAGGGCACAGTGGGGCTAGCGCTCTACGGCAATGTGGTGCTGGATGCAGTGGTGGCCCAGGGGTGTCGCCCCATTGGGGATCCCTTGCGGGTGACGGAAGCAGAGGGGAATGTGATTCTTGGCTTGGAGGGTCGCCCTCCTCTAGCGGTTTTGCAGGACTTGGCAGAGCGGCTCAGTCCCGTGGATCAGCGATTGGCCCGCCACTCTCTCTTCATCGGCCTGCTGATGGATGAGTTCAAGTCGGAGCCGACGCCGGGAGATTTCCTCATTCGCGTAATCTTGGGCGTTGATCCGCGCGTGGGGGCGCTGGCCATCGGGGATCAGGTGCGCCCTGGCCAGACGGTGCAATTTCATCTGCGGGATGCCCAGACTTCGGCAGAAGATCTGCGTTGGGCCCTCAGCCGCTATTGTGCCGAGCGCAACTTGAGGCAAAGCCCCTCTCAACCGAGGCCGGAGCCTTGTGGGGCGTTGATGTTCTCCTGTTTGGGGCGAGGCAAGGGCCTGTACGGCACTCCCGATTTTGACTCGCAACGGTTTCGGGAATTGCTTGGAGAGCTGCCCTTGGGGGGGTTCTTTTGCAATGGTGAGATCGGCCCCGTTGGGGGATCCACCTTTTTGCACGGCTACACTTCCTGCTTCGGGATCTTCCGGCCCGCCCACTAGAGGGGGGATCCCTTGCCCTAAGAGCCGGCAAAATTAGATAAACTGAGGATCTGCTGTCAACAGCTTGGTCAAGGGTTTCTCATGCAGCTTCATCTTAGCGAGCCGCCACTCACTCAAGGGGAATGTGCCCTGGTCTATTGCTTTGCCGCTTCCGGCGGGAATGGCCGCTTTCCTCTGCCCCCTGAGATCGCCTCTTGGGATGAAAAGGCGTGGTCAGGGCTGGTGGCGGAAACCGTTCAGGAGCAGGGGTTTCAGGGGAAGCCGAATAGCAGTGTTGCCCTGCGCCTGACAGGAGAGATCCGCAAACTGGTGTTGGTGGGGCTAGGGGATCCCGCCGCCCTAACGCTAGAAGCCCTACGACGGGCCACAGCCAACGGCCTGCGCCAGGCTCACAGCCTAAAAGCCAAGCAGGTGATGCTGTCTTTGCCGGAGACGGGGTTGGATCGGGTGCGTGGGGTTCAGGCGGTGGCCGAAGCCTGCCTACTGGTGGCGCACCGGGACAATCGGTTTAAATCTTCAGCCAAAGGGGAAGAGGAAAACAGCTTTTCTGTGCAGGAAGTAACTCTCTTGGTGCCGGGGTTGGCCCAGGCTCGCCCCGATTACGAAGTCGCGCTGCAGCGGGCCATTGAGATGGCGGCAGGAACCATCTTGGCTCGGGAATTGGTGGCTGCCCCCGCCAACATTGTTACTCCTCTTGCCCTGGCCGATACCGCCCGCCAACTGGCCCAGGAATATGGTCTAGAGGTGGAGATTTTGGGACAGGAAGAATGCGAAGCTCTGGGGATGGGGGCTTTTTTGGGTGTGGCCAAAGCCTCTGACCTGCCGCCCCAGTTCATTCACCTCACCTACAAGCCGGCACAAGGGGATCCTGTTACCAAATTGGCCCTGGTGGGCAAGGGGCTGACCTTTGATTCCGGTGGGCTGAACATCAAAACCGACTCCCGCAGCATCGCCATGATGAAAACCGACATGGGGGGAGCAGCGGCAGTTTTGGGAGCTGCACGGGCCCTAGCCGCCCTCAAGCCGCAAGTGGAGCTGCACTTCATCGTCGCTGCCACGGAAAACATGATCAGCGGCCATGCCATCCACCCAGGGGATATCCTCACCGCCTCTAACCAAAAGACCATCGAGGTCAACAACACCGACGCAGAAGGTCGCCTCACCTTGGCGGATGCACTGGTGTTTGCGGAAAAGCTGGGCGTTGATGCCATCCTCGATCTGGCTACCCTGACCGGTGCCTGTGTGATTGCCCTGGGGGAAGAAATTGCCGGCTTGTTCACCCCGGATGAGACGTTGGCCCAGGAGCTACAGCAAGCTGCCAACCTTTCCGGCGAAAAAATCTGGCGCCTGCCGCTGGAAGAAGGCTACTTCGAGGGTCTCAGCTCCATTGTGGCCGACATGAAAAACACCGGCCCCCGCTCAGGGGGATCCATCACCGCTGCCCTGTTCCTGAAGCAGTTTGTGGAGAAAACCCCTTGGGCCCACCTGGATATAGCAGGCCCCGTTTGGACAGAGAAGGATGCAGGCTACAACAACAAAGGGGCCACCGGTTATGGGGTGCGCACCCTGGTGGAGTGGGTCTTGGCGCGGCAAGCCGCAGCAGCTTGCTCATAACCCCGCCTTTCTGGACGTTGGGCCTTGAAAAAGCATCTACTGAGGGAGGAGCCAAGGGCTGCTTGGCTGGAGCTGTCCGATCCCTAAAATAGGCTTAAAAAAGAGTCTAGGTATTGAGTAGCACTTTGCAAGGCTTCCCCTCAGGGAATAGGATCCCCGCATCAAAGTAGCTGGCACAAGGCCCCCTGCGCCGGATCCTCCCATGAAAGACCTTTACCGCGAGCTGGAATTACAGCCCAATGCAACTCTAGAAGAAATTAAAGAGAGCTACAGGCGGCTTGCCAAAGAATACCATCCCGATAAACTTCACCCAGATACACCTGTTAAGGGGCGGCAGTACATTGAGGAAAAGTTTAAGTCTATTCAGGAAGCATACTCGGTCCTGAGTGATCCTGTGAAGCGAAAAGCCTATGACTCCCAAAGGCTTTCCCAGACTTCGCCCACAAAAGGGAGCGGGTATGACCAAGACTTAAAAGCAGAACGCGGTTACAGCACACAAGATGGCAAACCTTGGCCCTTTGACTTCGACAAGATAAAGGAAGCTGCAGAAGAGATAGAACGTCGTAAGAAAAACATCGAGGCCAACTATAACCAAAGAGTAGAGCAAGTTAAGTCTGAGTTAAGGAGAAACTTGATCTCTATCGGAATAAAACAAGAGGAAGCTAAAATTGATCATACCTTTGCCACCAAAAGTGACACTATACTGGGTGCCCTCTCGCTTTTAGTCCTGAGCTTGTTCATTGGTGCCTTAAGTAGCTCAATCGGGCTTGTGCTCTTTCTAATCTCAGTTATTAGTCTTTTTATGGCCATTTTTGATAAAGGATATAGCAAGTCGCAAGTTGAGAGCGCTAAGAAGCTACAGGAAGAGGCAAAATCAGTAATAGCCCAGATAGAGAAAGATAGGAACTCGAAGCTTTCCCAGCTTGAGCTTCACTGTAGAAGTAGGATCGATCATTTTAAAGCTGTCCCTATCGAATCTATATCCCCATTTTATAAGTGGGCTGAGTGGGGAGGATCAGCTATTTTTGCTAACTGCAATGAAGGAAAAGGCAGATGCTAAAAGCCTAGAAGAAAACTTGAAGATAGCGGCTGGAGTTGCTGTGGGTATTGGCATACTAGCCGCCTTATTTGGGCTGGGAGGTGGATTTCACCCATTCTGAATCTCAAGAAGAGGCAAAACACTGCTTCATCTCCTGCAGCACCTGGGCATCTTGAGAGGCCGTTCTCGCGCCCGCTTGAGCAGCCCAGCACTTAAGACTCTCGATTTGGTCGCGGGCAATCGAGGCCAAAGGCACGGTTTCGCGGATGGCCTGCAGGATATCCTCTTGGGTAAAGTCCCGCCGGGCGCCGCTGCCACTGCCCCCAAAGGCGTTGTACATGGCATCTACAATGGCTTGCTCGATCTCGGCACCACTGAAATCCTGAGCTGCGGCTGCCAAGGCTTCCAGGTCGAACTCTCGCAGGCGGCTGGGGCGCAACCGCTGCAAATGCACCCGGAAGATCTCTTTGCGCTCAGCGTGGGTGGGCAGGTTCAAGAAGAAAATCTCGTCAAAGCGGCCCTTGCGCAACAGCTCTGGCGGCAGCAGCGGCACGTTGTTGGCGGTGGCCACAATGAAAACAGGGCTGGTTTTCTCCTGCATCCAGGTAATCAGGCTGCCAAACACCCGGCGGCTGGTACCAGAATCTCCATCGGCACTGCTGGTGATGTTGCCAAAGGCTTTGTCGATCTCGTCGATCCAAAGCACGCAGGGGGCCATCGCCTCTGCCAGTTGGATCATCTGCCGCACCCGGCTTTCCGACTCGCCGACGATGCCGGCAAACAGCCGCCCGGCATCCAATCTCAGCAGGGGCAGCCGCCACTCATTGGCGATGGTCTTGGCGGAGAGGGATTTGCCGGTGCCCTGGATCCCGACCAGCAGCACGCCTTTGGGGTTGGGCAGGCCATAGCGCCGCGCCTCTTCGGTAAAGGCTTCCTGGCGCACCCGCACCCAGGCCTTGAGATTATCTAGGCCCCCCACGCTTTTGAGGGTCTCGCGGGCGGTGAAAAACTCCAGGATGCCGGTTTGGCGGATGGCCTGCTTTTTTTCCTCTAGCACCAGGTCGATATCGGCTTCATTGACCTCCTGCTTGGCGGCCAAAGCGCGGGCCAAAACGCGGCGAATACGTTCTCGGCTCAGCCCTTGACAGGCTTTGACCAGTTGCTCGCGGGCCAGAGGGGTAAGCTTGAGCTTATCTGGAGCCACATAGAGCTGGATGAGGCGGCTGATCTCTTCGCTGTTGGGCAGGGGAATATCGACGACGGTGATCTCCTCCGTCAGGTCGCTGGGCACTTCCAGGGTGTGGCTGAGCAGGATCAGCATCTTGCGGGTGCGCTTGAGCTCGCGGCTGAGGTTTTTCAGCTCCCGGATGATGGGAGCGTTTTTGTCGCTGCTGGCGTTGCGCAACACAAAGTGCAGATCCCGCAGCACAAACAGGGTGTCCTCGTTGGGGGCAGAGCGCCACACCCGCCCCAGAGCTGCCATGATGGAGCCCCGATCCTCGCCTGTATCTTGCCAGCCCCGCACCAAGTCCCAGAACAACAATTGCCGCGGTGGGTCTGTCCGTCTGGCTACTTGGGTTAGCACGGCATCGGCAGGCTCTTCTTCTGGAGAGACCAAGTAAACCAGGGGGTAGCGGGCCCGGATCATCAAATCCA
Organism: Synechococcus sp. JA-2-3B'a(2-13); assembly: GCF_000013225.1. Classification (NCBI taxonomy): domain Bacteria; kingdom Bacillati; phylum Cyanobacteriota; class Cyanophyceae; order Synechococcales; family Synechococcaceae; genus Synechococcus; species Synechococcus sp. JA-2-3B'a(2-13). The sequence goes on along the minus strand of NC_007776.1, from coordinate 1,901,338 downwards.
GCTCTGTCACCAGCCCTGCTTGCAGCTCCGCCGGGATCTCGACCAGGGCAGGATCCCTGCTGTCTGGATTTGTTTTTCTTGCGGCTTCTGTCATCGCCTCTGGAGTTTAGAACATCCTTACTTCATCTTCCTCTCACTTGTTCAGAAACCATTTGGATTGGAACAGCCAATAAGCAGCAAAATGCTCACGGTTGAGCTTCACGGTTGATCTTTAGGATAGGGCAGGGATCCCTTGCAGTTCGGCCAGCATGGTGCGGGCTGTCTGGGTGGGATCGGCAGCTTCCATCAAAGCCCGCACCACAGCTACACGGGTGGCCCCAGCTCGACGCACCTCGGGCAGGTTGTGGGGATCGATGCCGCCGATGGCAAACCAGGGCAGGTGGGCTTTCTCGGCAGCCAGGCGCACGTACTCCAGGCCGGCAGGGGGTTTCTCCGCTTTGGTGGGGGTGGGGTAAACGGGGCCGACGCCAATGTAGTCCACGTCGCTGTTCAGGGCTTGGGCCAGCTCTTCGGCGTTGGTGGTGGACAGGCCAATGAGCCGCTGGGATCCCAGGAGGTGCCGAGCTTGGGCGACCGGCAGATCCGTCTGGCCCAGGTGAACCCCATCAGCCTGGCTGACCAGAGCCAAGTCCACCCGGTCGTTGACGATCATCAGCGCCTGGTAGCGGTCGCACAGCTGCCGCAGCTGTTTGAGATCCCGCAGCATCTCGCCGTCGGGGAGGTTTTTGCGGCGATATTGCACCAGGGTCACCCCGCCCCGCAGGGATTTTTCCACCACCTCTAGCCAGTGGGGCACAGGGCTGGTCACCAAATAAAGATGGGCTGCCAGGAGACGCTGCCGCAGGGATCCGCCCAGCAGTTCACTTTCCAAGACGTAGAGCCGATAGCGCATGTCTTTGGCCAGCTTGGCCAGGCCAGGGGCCACCCAGTGGTGGGATTCGGCCAACTTGCCGTATTCTTCTAACACCCGCAGGGCTTCTTGCACACGGCTGCAATTGGCTTGCAAGAGGTGGCGGAGATCCCGCCGTTGCTCCTCTTGCGGGTGGGAGATCTGGGTGCCTGGATCGGCGGAAGTATCGCGGGCCAAACGCAGGGGATCGCTGTGCCAGCGGGCCAGGGCTTGGCGCATGGCCTTGCATTCGGCAGAGAGCTTTCCCTCTTCCAGGCCGAAACGAAACCATTCTTCCAATACCCGTAGTCCTTCACGAGCTCGATCGAGGTTGGCATCCAGAATACGGGCGACGGCCTGGGGTTTCATGTTCCCTATACGTGGGAAGAGAGTTGCTTAATTTTTACCAAAAAAATGCGCCTAAAGCCCCGTCCTACCCTTAGCCGGAAGCAAGTCAGTAGGGTGGAGAGTAGTCAATTCACTGTAAATCGGAATGGTTTCCCTGAGGCTGTCCTTGGCCCTGAGGAGAAAGAGGGTGATGCCATAAGGCGTTAAGAAAGGCTTGCTGCGGCGTGTGTCCCCAGGCGAAGGCCCGTGGGCCGGCCCCTTCCGGCAAGTAGGCCCAAGCATAGCGCTCGCAGGCGGGAAAGTAGCGGATCTCCCACCAAGTTCCCCCTACAGGCACATCTTTCACTGCCCGCAAGAAAGGGCCGCGATGGCGGGCGAGGCGCTCTTCTATAAAGTAGGGGCCTTCCAGCTGAAGGGCTTCTACCGCTGCAATAAGCTCGGCTCGTTGTCGCTCATTTCGGATCATCTCCCGGGTTCCCCTCTTGGATTGGCTCTATTCTATGAGGAGATTTCTGGTGAGCTGGGGGATCCCTCTTGATTCAGCCCAGATTGCGCCTACGGCAAGCTGTGGAAACCCAATGGAATCCAACGAATCCACCGCAGGTGCTGTGTCTGAGCAATGGACACGGGGAAGATGAGGTGGGCAGTCGCCTTGCTGTTGCCCTAGTCCAACTGGGGATCCCGGTGCAAGCCTTGCCGATTGTGGGAGAAGGGACAGCCTACCAACGCCAAGGGATCCCCCTGCTGCCCATTGCCCAGGTGATGCCGTCGGGGGGGTTTATTTATCAGGATTGGCGGCAGTTGTGGCGGGATTTGCGGGCCGGTTTGCTGGGGCTGACGGGGCGGCAATTGGCGTTGGTTCGGCGGGCAGCAGCCCAGAGGAACCTGGTGCTGGCCGTGGGGGATATTGTGCCCTTGCTGATGGCATGGTGGAGCGGGATCCCCTACGCCTTTGTGGGCACGGCCAAGTCGGACTATTACTGGCGGGATGAACGGGGGCCCTACCGACGCCCCTGGATCCCTTTTGGGCAGCCGATTTCCGATTACCTGCCCTGGGAGCGCTGGCTGATGGCCCACAAGCGCTGCCTGGGTTCTTTTTTGCGGGATGAGCTGACGGCTACAGCTTTGCAAAAACGGGGCCTAAGGGCCTTTTACCTGGGCAACCCGATGATGGATGGCCTAGAGCCACGCGGGACATTGCCTTTGGATCCCCACCGGCCGGCCTTGCTGCTCTTGCCCGGATCCCGTCCGCCGGAAGCCTATCGCAACTGGGCCCTGATGATGCAGGTGGTGGAGCGGCTCCCAACGGAGCTGCAAGTCTATGCTGCCCTCAGCCCCAACCTGGAGCGAGACCCGCTTCAGGCTCGGATCCCATCTCAGCGCAGCGATGTGCTTCTGGTTTGGGGGGACTTCGGCGCCTGTGCCCAACGAGCAACGGTGGTGCTGGCCATGGCGGGAACGGCCACCGAGCAATGTGTGGGCTTGGGAAAACCGGTGGTGACCCTGCCGGGAGAGGGACCGCAGTTTACCCCGCGCTTTGCCGAAGCACAGACTCGTCTTTTGGGATCCGCCGTCCACCTGACCTCAGTGGAGCAGGCTCCCGCCGTGGTTGGCCGGATTCTGGAACGCCTGGCCGCCGATCCCAACTACGCGGCTGAGTTGCGGGCCCATGGACGCCGCCGCATGGGATCCCCAGGGGCCGCCCGGCGCATTGCCGCTCAACTTCGAGATTGGCTCCGGCCAGCCGGCCCGGTTTTGGAACCGTTCGAGCCAGACACATTGTGAGCCAGACACATTGTGAAATATATTGTGAAATGGGGAGCAGGTCGTTAAAAGGCCCGACTTATTGCTGTTAAGTTTAGTTTTCCGTTTTTAAGTATAAGTATTTGATGGCCTTGAACCTTCTTTTGGGGTTGGAGAGCAGTTGGTGGATCCCTTGCTATGGGTGGGCGGGAACAGCTTTGGCCATTCCCTGGGCAACGGGGTGGGTCAAGGGCAGTGGCCCGCGCCCGGCAGCTTACCTCAACATCCTTCTGACTTTTGCCGCCTTTGCCCATGGCCTTTGGCTGTTGCGGCAGGTTTGGGGTCGGGATCCCCAGATCCTGAACTACCCCTGGTTTCGGGTGGCCGATTTGGATTTGACTCTGTCTTTGGAGATCTCGCCCCTGACAATGGGGGCCGTCGTCTGGATCAGCGGTTTGAGCCTGCTGGCCCAGATCTATGCGCTGGGGTATTTGGATAAGGACTGGGGCCTGGGTCGCTTTGCCGCCCTGATGGGCTTTTTCGAGGGGGGAATGACAGGGATCGCCCTCAGCGACTCGCTGTTTTTCAGCTATGCCCTGCTGGAGATGCTCACCCTTTCCACCTATTTGCTGGTGGGCTTTTGGTACGCCCAGCCTCTGGTGGTGACGGCGGCGCGGGATGCGTTTTTAACCAAGCGGGTAGGGGATCTGTTGCTGCTGATGGGGGTGGTGGCAATTTCCAACTTTTCTGGGGCCTTGACCTTTTCCGGCCTGCGGGACTGGGCGGCTACGACTAGCTTGGATCCGGCCTGGGCGGCTTTGATGGGGTTGGCTTTGATTGCAGGGCCTTTGGGGAAATGCGCCCAGTTTCCGCTGCACCTGTGGCTGGATGAGGCGATGGAAGCGCCCAACCCGGCTTCGATTTTGCGCAATTCGGCAGTGGTGGCCTGCGGGGCTTTTGTGCTGATTAAGCTGCAACCGCTACTGGCCCTGTCGCCGATTACGAATGGGGTCTTGGTGGCCATCGGCACGATCACAGCCCTGGGCGGATCCCTGGTGGCCTTGGCGCAAATCGATATCAAACGCACCTTCTCCTACTCCACGAGTGCCTACTTGGGGTTGGTGTTTGTGGCAGTGGGAATGCAGCAGCCGGAGCTGGCCCTGGAGTTGCTGCTCATGCACGGCCTGGCTAAGGCGCTGCTGTTTATGGGGGTGGGATCCCTCATCTACACCACCGCTACCCAAAACCTGACGGAATTGGGAGGGTTGCGCAGCCGTATGCCGGCCACAGTTGCCGCCTTTGCGGTGGGATCCCTGGGGATGGTGGCTCTGCTGCCCCTAGGGTGCTTTTGGACGCTGACCCGCCTGGCGCTGGTCTACAGCGGGGTGCAGCCGGCCCTGGTGGGGGTGCTGCTGCTGGTGAATGGGCTGACGGCTCTCAACCTGGCGCGGGTGTTTGGCCTGGTCTTTTTGGGATCCCCGCAACCCAAAACCCGCCGGGCCCCTGAGGTGGGCTGGCTGATGGCTCTGCCCATGGGCATCCTGACGGTGCAAACCTTGCTCATGCCCTGGCTGTTGGGGCGCTGGGGGCTCTATCCCGACTGGAACCCGCAGCTGAGGTGGATGGCGGCTCTGCTGACGGCTGCTGGGCTGGTGGGGGCAGCCATTGGCGGCTGGCTGTACTGGGGGGACCAACGGAGGGTATATCTGCCCTGGCCGGAGTTGCAGGATCTGCTGGCCCACGACTTTTACACGGGGCACCTCTACCAAGCCCTGGTGGTGCAACCGGTCAGCGCCCTCTCCCGCGGATTGGAGTGGCTGGATCGCAACGGAGTGGACGGCTTGGTGAACGGGGTGAGCCTGGCCTTTTTCTTCAGCGGCGAAGCCCTCAAGTACACCCTGTCGGGGCGGATGCAACTCTATGTGCTGGTGATTGTCATCGGGATGGTGTTGGTTACAGCTTGGCTACTGCGTTCGCCCCATTTGGGGTTGGCCTATTGATGGGAGAGAGCCATGTTGAGCCTTTTGATTGGGATCCCGTTGTTGGGGAGCATCTTGATTGGGTTGATTCCCGAGCAGGCGGGGAAGGGCTTGCACCGGGCTTTGGCCTTGGGGTTTGGGTGGGTTTTGTTTGGCCTGAGCGCGGGGCTGTTGCTGATCTTTGACCCCCACCTTGGATCCCTGCAATTGGCGGAAAGGATGGCCTGGATCCCCCAGTTGGGCTTGGTTTATGAGGTGGGAGTGGATGGGATCTCTCTGCCTTTGGTGGTGATGACCGGGCTGCTGGTGCTGATGGCCATTTGGGCCAGTGGCCAGGTGGAGCGGCCCCGCCTCTACTACAGCTTGGTGCTTATGCTGGCGGCAGCGGTGGCCGGAGCTTTTTTGGCTCAGAATTTGCTGCTGTTTTTCCTGTTCTATGAAGTGGAGCTGATCCCCCTGTATTTGCTCATCGCCATCTGGGGAGGGCCGCGCCGCACCTATGCCGCCACCAAGTTTTTGGTTTACACCGCTCTGTCGGGGATCCTCCTCTTGATTGGCTTTTTCGGCCTCAGTTGGCTGAGCGATGCCCACAGCTTTACCTACACCGTCCTGCAGGCCCACCCTTTACCTCGGCTGTCGCAGATCCTTTTGCTCATTCCCATTCTGCTGGGCCTGGCCATCAAGATCCCCTTGGTGCCCTTCCACACCTGGTTGCCGGATGCCCATGTGGAGGCTTCCACCCCCATTTCCGTGTTGCTGGCGGGTTTGCTTTTGAAGTTGGGCACCTACGGCCTGGTGCGCTTTGGCCTGCAGCTCTTGCCGGATGCCTGGGATCAAGCCGGGCCTTGGCTGGCCGGTTGGGCGGTGGTTAACGTGCTCTATGGATCCCTGAACGCCTTGGTGCAGCAGGATATGAAAAAGCTGGTGGCCTACAGCTCCATTGCCCACATGGGCTACATCCTCTTGGCTGTAGCAGCAGCCACTCCCCTCTCCCTGGTGGGATCCGTCTTCCAGATGGTCAGCCATGGCCTCATCTCCTCGCTGCTGTTTCTTCTGGTGGGAGCCGTCTATGCCAACACCGGCACACGGGATCTCAAGCTGCTGCGGGGATTGCTCAACCCGGAGCGGGGCTTACCGCTTATTGGCAGCTTGATGGTGCTAGGGGTGATGGCCAGTGGCGGCACACCGGGCATGGTGGGCTTTATAGCTGAGTTCACCCTCTTTCGGGGCAGCTTTGCCGTCTTTCCCCTGCAAACGCTCCTGTGCATGGTGGGGACGGGATTGACGGCGGCCTATTTTCTGCTGATGGTGAACCGTGTCTTTTTTGGGCGCCTCTCGCAAGTGGCCATAGCCATGCAACGCCACGCCACTGAAGAGCGCCTGCCTGCTGTTGTTTTGGCAACGCTGGTGGTGTTACTGGGCCTGCAGCCTAGCTGGGCAACCCGCTGGGTGGAGTCCACCACCTTGGCCTTGGCCAAGGCTAACCTAGCTGGTGTTGCAGGACTGGTCACTGCCTTTCAGTTTGGGTTGTCTTCCTTTTGATGATTTGATGAGATCGACGGAGTTTCTTTTGCTCCCATGACTGCCACTCTTGCTCCTGCTCCTTCCTGCTTCTTTCTGGCCGGCTTATCTCCTCTGGAGCAACTGCAACTGGCTCCTATTGTCCAGCGCCTAGAGGCAGGGGGAGCCCTTGTGCCGGATGCCCCTGCCAATCGCCTAGAGGTCATTGGCATCCTGCATAGCTACGGCGAGGTGCTGGATGCCTATTCGCGCAATTTGATCTTTATTGCCGACCACCAATTTTTGGAGCTTTTTCCGGCGTTCAAGTATTTCAACGGCGAGATTACCCTGGGCAAATGGCTGCGCTACCTGTGGCATGACCGCATCAACTACGAGTTTGCCGAATACTGCATGAAGGCTATGCTCTGGCATGGGGGAGGGGGGCTAGACCGCTACCTGGATACCCCTGAATTTGTCGAGCGGGCCAAGAGAGCCATCCGGGCCAAAATCCGCTTCAATCCCTTCTTGCAGGGCTTGGGGATCTTGTTTCCCGACTTTGCTCTAGAACAGGTGCGCATGCTGGCTATGTACAGCGGCTTGGGCCAGTTTTGGCGGGTGATGAGCGATATTTTCCTGGCGCTGGCCAAGCGCTCTGAGACAGAACCCCACCTCACCATTCCCGACGTGGTGGCTCACATCCAGCAGGGGTTGGTGGCAGCTGCCGACAAGCCTATCACCTACGCTCCCTGCATCTGGGGCCGCCGCTACGAGATCATCCCTCTCTCGGCGGGTCTGACTTTCCTATCAGATACGGCTATTCCCTATGTGGAAGCGGTGTTTTTCCGCTCCTTTCCCTTTATGGGCACGGTTTCCTACAACGCCCAGGCCCACCAGATCCCGGCTGAGCAGGCTGACTTTGCCTACGGCGCCCTCTACGCCGATCCGCTGCCGGTAGGCAGCGCTGGGATCCCGCCTACCCTGTTGATGCAGGATATGATGCGCCACCTGCCCCCCTACTTGCGAGAGCACTACCGCCGCCAGCCTCGCGGGGATGATGACCTGCGGGTGAAAATCTGCCTCAGCTTCCAAAAGGCCATGTTCTGTGTTACCACTGCCGCCCTGCGGGCTCTTGCCCCCTTCCCTCTGGAAACTCAGGATCCCCAGCAGCAGTTGGCCAACCGCAAGTTTCTGGCTCCTTGGCTGCAGCGCCTGCTGGGATCCCGTCTGTTAAAGGTGCAGGAAGAAAGGGTTGAGGCCTAGCTGAGCTGGGAACTGCTACTTTTGGTTACTGGAAGGGGGATCCCCTTTTCGGATACAATATCTGCGCCCAGTTGAGCAATGGGGTGGCGTAGCCAAGTGGTAAGGCAGAGGTCTGCAAAACCTCTATGCGCCAGTTCGAATCTGGCCGCCACCTTTTAAACCTCACTTGCATCCCAAGCAGGGCAAGCATGAAAGACAAGCTGATATTGATGATCCCCGGCCCCACTCCCGTTCCCGAGAGTGCGCTGCTGGCGATGGCACGGGGGCCCATCGAGCACCGCAGCAAAGAGTTCACCGCCATTTTGGAAGAGGTCACCGATGGGTTGCGCTGGCTGCACCAAACCACCTCCGATGTGTTTGTCTTTTCCGCCAGTGGCACCGGCGCTATGGAAGCCGGGATCCTCAACACCCTCAGCCCTGGGGATCGGGTTTTGGTGGGGGTGAACGGCAAGTTTGGGGAGCGCTGGGCGGAAATGTCCGAGCAGTTTGGCCTTCAGTGTGAGCGGGTGGAAACCCCCTGGGGGATCCCTTACCCCGTCGAGATCTTCCAAGAAAAGCTGGCTGCCGACCGGGAAAAAACCATCAAAGCCGTCATCCTCACCCACTCGGAGACTTCCAGCGGCGTAGCCAACGATGTCCAAGCCATTGCTGCTGCTGCCCGCGAGCACGGGGAAGCCCTCGTCCTGGTGGATGGGGTCACCAGCGTGGGGGCAATGCCGGTGTTAATGGACGAATGGGGCTTGGATGTGGTGGCCTCGGGATCCCAGAAGGGCTATATGATCCCACCAGGGCTGGGATTTGTGGCCGTCAGCCCGCGGGCCATGGCCGCTACGGAGCGCTCTAGGTTTCCCAAGTACTACTGGAGCTTTAAGCTGGCGCAAAAGGCCCTGCGCCAAGGCACCACTCCCTTTACACCGGCGGTGAACCTGTTTTATGCCCTGCGAACGACGTTACAGATGATGCGGGCAGAGGGTTTGGAGGCCATTTACCGGCGTCATGCCAGGTTATCCCAAGCCACCCGTGCTGGCGTCAAGGCTCTGGGGCTAAAGCTCTTGGTTGATCCAGAGTCAGCGGCCAGTCCTTCGGTAACAGCTGTACTCGCTCCCGAAGGGATCAATGCCGATACCCTTCGCAGCACCTTGAAGAAACACTTCGACATCGCCCTTGCCGCTGGACAAGACCACCTCAAGGGCAAAATCTTCCGCATTGGCCATTTGGGCTTTGTGAGTGACCGCGATGTGCTGATGACCTTGGCTGCTCTGGAGTCAGCTTTACACACCGTGGGCTACAGCGACTTCACCCCAGGGGCGGGAACTCGCGCCGCCGAGGAAGTACTGGCCCACGGCTTCTGAGCCCCCAGCTCAGTAGTCTTTGACCCATAGCACTGACCCTTGCCCCTGGCTACAATGGGGGGACATGCTTAATAAAACTTCAGAACCCAAGGGTGGCTATGGTTGTCAGCTTGGAACGGGATCCCTGCGTGGTGCCTTCTGCTGGGGAGTTGCGGCAGGTGCTACAGGGGGTTGGCCCTCGTTCTTGTCCCTTGCAGTACAACTTTCACCTACACACTCGTTGTTCGGATGGGCAGATGGATCCCGTGGATCTGGCGGAGCAAGCACGCCGGCACGGTCTGAAGGGACTGGCCATCACCGATCACCACACCCTGAAGGGCTACGAGCGAGCCCGCGCCCACCTGGATCGTCCCGACGACCCCATCCTGTGGCCGGGGATCGAGATCACCGCCAACCTGTTGGGCTGTGAAGTGCATATTCTGGGCTACGGCTTCGATCCCACCGATGGTGTCCTGGATCCCTTTGCCCAAGGGGAGCAGGTTCCCGGCTTGCCCGCCGCCGACGCGATCCAGGCCATTCAAGCGGCAGGAGGCTTGGCGGTGTTGGCCCATCCCTTTCGCTATTGCCTGCCTGCAGAGGAAATTGTCCCAGCCGCAGCGGAGTTGGGAATAGATGGCCTTGAGGTCTACTACGCCTACAAAAACCCGGAGATTTGGATCCCTAGCCCGGAAGTGACGGAGAAAGCCGAAGAGCTGGCCGAGACCTACGGACTTTTGAAAACCTGTGGCACCGACTCTCATGGCCCCAGTATTCTGAGGCGGATTTGAGCCAGGCTACCCAGGTGGAGAACGGGCTGCTACGGGCGTGGATAGAGCAGCTGACCAAGCCGGCGCAACTGCTCTGCAGTGCCCATACACAGCAGCAGATCCCCCGGCTGCAACAGGGTTTCTCCGCTGGGGCCACCGATCAACTGGCCATCGGCCCGCCGGATTGCCACCACTAAAGCTCCGGATCGGTTGCGCAAATCGGCTTTCCGTAGGGTTTGCCCGACATAAGGACATTCTTGGGCTGCCAGCTCGTACTCCTCCAGGTAGAAAGTGCGATCCCGACCGGCAAGGATGCCATCCACAAAGTCCACAACCCGAGGACGCAGGGCAGCCGCCGCCATGCGTTTTCCGCCCGTGATGTAAGGAGAAATGGCATGGGCAACGCCCGCCCGCTGCAGTTTTTGCAAAGCCTCCTCCGTATTGGCGCGGGCAATGGTGCGAATGCGGGGGTTCAAGGTGCGGGCCGACAAGACCACGTAGAGGTTCTCGGCATCGGAAGACAGGGCGGCAATCAGCCCCTCCGCCTGTTGCACCCGCGCTTCGAGCAAAGTGGCATCCAGAGTACTATCCCCCTGGAGAGCCACATATCCCAGCTCTTGAGCCACCTGAATCGCCTCAGCAGACTGATCGATCACCAAAAATGGCACCCCTTCTGCTCGAAACTCTTGAGCCACCTGCCGCCCAATGCGCCCGAAACCGCAAATGATGTAGTGGTTGTTCAGCGCTTCCATCTGTTTCTTCCATTTCCGTTGCCGGATCCCTTCCTGAAAATGTCCCTGGATGAGGGCCTCTGTAAAGCGATTCACCATGAACCCAATGCTCAAGACCCCCATCAGGATCAAGGCCACCGTAAATAAACGCCCCCGCTCCCCCAGCGGCCCCACCTCCATGAAGCCCACGGTGGTTAGGGTGATAACGGTCATGTAAAAAGCTTCCACCCAAGGCCACTGCTCCACCCCGTGGTACCAGAGGGTGCCGATCAGCACCACACACACCAATGCCCCCACACCCAAGCCGAGGTCTCGCCGGATCCCGGGATCCCTTTTGGCAGCCTGGAAGGGGGGACGAGCAGAAGCCATAGAGCCCAGCCAGATCTAGCCCAGGAAAAGGAAGCAAGAACTAGAATGGGGAAGAACCCGTTGTTGTTCGGTAACAAGTGGAGTGCGGATGCCTGAATACATCAAAGTGGAATATCGGATCGACAAAAACGGACAGGTCACCGAGACCGTACTGAATGGTTCTGGCTCCAGTTGTACCCTAGCTACCGCCGGCTTGGAATCGGCTCTCGGAACTGTGCAGAAACGGGAGCTCTTGCCGGAGTTTCACCAACTGACTGAAATCGAGAGGGAGTCAGAAGTCTCTTTGAAGCAAACCCGCTGACTCCATATCCATTTGCCTAGGGTTCTCACCATCTTCTCACTTTTTCTTTTTGCTCCCCTTTCCGGCCGTATTGCCGGCCCGTGCCGCTCCAACCGCAGCCTGAAACAGCCAAACAGCCAATGGAGCAGCGACAACCAAGATGATGCTGGTGGGGCCGACGCCAAAATCCGGCTCGCCAGAAGCCAACTCGAAAATTGAGCCAACAGCAGCAATGGCGCTGAGGCAGGAAACGGCCAAGAGCAGGTAACCTTTAACGCTGGTGGTCATAGAGAACCCGTTTGTGGACTAAACTTGTGCAGTACAGGGCAAGCCGGTCGAATGCGTATTCATTCACCAAAAAGCCCTCCCACTCCTGAGAGGGCTAACTTTTATGCTAAAGGCAGGGATCCCTGTCCAGCAAGGCAAAACCAAAAGTGGGATCCCTAGAAGTTCAGCACTTGGGGTGTGGATTTAGCCGTTCACGATGATCTTGCCGACCATTCCGGCCCCACGGTGGGGCGTGCAGTAGTAGGTGTACTCACCTGGAGGAACATCGACAAAAGCTGACTCCACAACCTGCTTGGGAGCTGTAAGCAGCGCCTTGTGGGAGAGTTTGGCCGCCAAAGCCGCATCTCCACCGGGCACCTTGTCAAAGACGACGTTGTGGGGATAGACCTTGTTGTTCACCCATTGGACGGTATCCCCTTGATTGATGGTGAGAGAAGGCGGATCGTAGACCAACTGGGCCTTGTCAGATCCCATTTTGACAATGTAGGTCTCGGCAGCAGCAGGGTTGGACAAGAACGCCACAGCCAATCCCCCAACCACAAGGCTGAGCAGGATGAGCTGCAAACGCTTCACCAGGTTAAAAACTAGAGACATGGATTCCTCTCAAAACGCAACAGCAGCTATCCCGGACTTTGCGGCTCGGTTGTTCCCTTGTATGCAGTGAAGAGAACCCAGCCAGGCGGAGGGACAGCAGGGACACTTGGATTCCTAATGTTCATTATAAGGGGGCTCATCCCAAAATAGAGCATGCCCACCTATGGAGCGGTAGCATCCGTTCTTTAACAGAAGGCCACAGCAGACCGAACCCGTCAAACAACAGAACTCTCTCGCGGGTCTATGGCAACACTTCTGCTGGGCAACCCGATGCGGCTGGATCCCCAACCACTTGGGGTAGAGCATCTTGGCAGTTGGCGAGCGTGCGCAGGGAACCGAGAGCCAGTTTTCCGGGTCGTCCTCATCTCTACCCAAAAGTGCTTCGCAAAGTTTCGCAAAGTAGAGATTCTTTTTCCGTGGGATCCCTTAAAGTCCAAGAGTGTCTTGCCTAACAAATCCGTAGGGTTGTCGATGCACAAGAAGGGCAAATCATCCTAATCTCAAAGAGCAGGTTCTTGGATGCTGCTGGTCGGTATTCCTTTGAGATTCCTCAATAACATCACCTGAAAGTCAGTTGGTTGTTCAGCCCTCACCAAAATAGGGAGTCTGTTAAGATGAGCGTACAGCGTTCACCCGTAGTTGGTCCAAGCAAGAGTCGGCTTGCAACAAGTTTAGAATCGACGGATCAGCGGCTTAACATTCAAATCTTGGCCCGTTGCATCGGCAGTGCCTTGAACCTGGGCGCTCCCCTCAGGGTTGAAGTACACTACACCTCAAAAGTGCAGCAGTAAGGTTTTCTTACCAGGCCGATCTGGAGGCACAGCTTCATACTGCAGTTTTTACTTATCTGAGCCTGGAGTGAGTTTTTGGACTTCTTACTTCACTGTATAGCCATATAGCCACTGCTAGCTAAGACAACGCATCTAGCGTATGAGGAAACTCCTCTGGCTCTCTAGAAGAGAGGAGCGAGCGTAAGCCAATTTCTCGGCCAGAAGGTTGTATGGCAGTCGGCTACAGGGATCCCTGAACTTCCTGATCCTGAGATGCTTTGGGGATGAGTTACATTGCCATCGGCCAAACCCTTTGCCAGAGGTTGAAACTCTCTCCCTCTGAGGTGCGGGATCCAGAAACCCTTCTGCCCCGGAGGGCAGGGTGCTCTAAGTTGGCTTAACATTATTTCATGACCGGGCCTGGCCCTCACCTTGCCAAGGGCGGGTGGCCAATATCAGTGCCTAGGGATCCGGCTCAACTTCCTTACCCATTGCAGGCAAAACGACCATGGTAGGCATCTTCAAGCGCTTGTTCGGCTCGCGCGGCAAAGCTGCGGCCACGTCCTCACCGGAAACTGTTGCTAAGCCAACCCCAAAGAAAGCGAAAAACGACAATACTTTTTTTCTCGACCCAGATGAAGCCAAAACCCTTGGCAACATCGAGTATATGCGCACCCCCAGGATCGTGAAGCACACCTTCCAGGATTTCGGCAGCAAGGAGAAGGTGGAGGTGGTGGAGCAGGTCTCTTCCCTCAGCAAAGTTAAGTTGTCCACAGAGCAAGCCAAAACTCCTGAAACTGCTGCTGAGCAGGGATCCTCCGCTTCAAGCAGCAGCGGAGCAAGCCCACGCCGTCAGGGGGGATCGGACATGGATACCTTCCGCAATATGGCCCGCAGCCTGAGACGCAAATAGGCCAAATTCAGGTTGATCCCCGTCAGAGCCGAGCCAGAGGCTGGATCCCAGCTTTCTTCTTCACGGCAGCGGCAGGCGTGATACAACTGCTATCGAACCGGCTAATCTGCGACTGAACTGAGGAGGAGCAATGGCGATTAAGCGAGGCACCTTGGTGCGGGCTATCCGCGAGAAACTGGAGGGTAGCTTAGAAGCGCAGGCAAGCGATCCTTTTATTCCCAACTACGTTTTCGAGACCCCCGGAGAAGTCGTGGATATCAAAGGTGACTACCTGCAGATTAAGTTTGGGGCTGTTCCCACCCCTACGGTTTGGCTGCGGGCGGATCAGGTTCAGGAGATGGCGGGTTGAGTAGAAGCACGGAATGTTCCCCATCTGCATACCCCGTGATGGGGTGAAGGGGGATCCATGGCACTCCTGGCTGCTCCCAACCGTGAACAAATCCTGCAGCGTAGGCAGCTTTTGCGTCGGCAACGGCGCAGCCGATTCTGGCAGGGATCCTGGCGCCTGACCGGTTCGATGACCCTCTTGGCGCTGCTGGTGCTGGGCCTACGGCAGCCCCACTGGCAAATTCGTCAGCCAGAACAGATTCAGGTAAAGGGTGCCCACTGGGTCGATCCCGCCTGGATACGGGCACAATTGCCCCTGCAGTATCCCCTCAACATTTGGCAGGTGCAACCGGCTGTTTTGGAAAGGGCTTTGCTGGGATCCCCGACCCGCCCCTCTCCCATCGAAAGCGTCCAGGTGCAGCGACGGCTGCTGCCGGTGGGGGTAATCGTCCAGGTGCGAGAACGGCAACCTGTTGCGCGGGCGCGATGGGGCGACCAGATGGGCTGGGTGGATGTCCAGGGCAACTGGCTGTCTCCGGATCCCTACCGTTCCCCCAAGTCTTGGCCTGATCTGGAGCTGCTGGGCTGGGAGAACCACACCCCAGACCAATGGGCGCTGTTGCTCAAGGCTTTGCAGCAATCCGAAATCCAGATTAGGGCAGTGGATTGGCAATCTGGAGCGGGAATTACCCTGCATACTGAGCTGGGCAACGTCTACCTGGGGCCGATTTCCGACCGCTTGCCCTTGCAAATTCAGACCCTCAACCAAATGCGGGATCTGCGCCGCTACTGCGAGTGTACGCCCGACGACATCGTCCAGATTGACCTCACCAGCCCCAGTGTGCCCACCTTGCAACTTACCCCCACGGCCACCCAGGAGCGCTGGAAAGACGTGCGGATGCCCTAGCTTTGCTATGAACCCGGTGCCGGCGGTGGAGGTGAACCAATTGTGGACAGCTTATCCCGGTCATCCGCCGGTGCTGCAAGGGCTGGATCTACGGGTCGAGGTCGGGCAACATCTGGGGGTGATCGGCCCCAATGGCGCGGGTAAAACTACCCTGTTCCTCACCCTCTGCGGCCTGTTGCCCCCCTGCTCTGGCCAGGTGAGTTTGTTTGGCCAGCCGCTGCGGCCCGGCCAGTTTCGCCCTGAGGTGGGGTTGGTGTTTCAGGATCCCAACGACCAACTGTTTGCCCCATCGGTGGCCGAAGATGTGGCCTTTGGACTGCGCAATTTGGCCCGTCCTGAGGCGGAGATTGCGGCTGCCGTTCAGGCCGCCCTACAGATGACCGGCACCCTCCATTTGGCCGATCGTCCCCCCCATCACCTCTCTGGTGGGGAAAAGCGCATGGTTGCCATTGCCGGGATCCTGGCGATGCAGCCCCAGTTGGTGCTCTACGATGAGCCGACAGCCAACCTCGATTTGCGAGCCCGGCGCCGGTTGATGGTTTTTTTGCAACAGGCCGCCCACACTTTTCTGCTGGCTTCCCACGATCTGGAGCTGATCTTGGAGGTGTGCGATCAGGTCATCCTGTTGGATCAAGGGCGGATCTGGGCCCAGGGATCCCCAGCCCACCTGATGGGCCAAGCCGACCTCATGGAAGCCCACGGCCTGGAAGTGCCCCCCTCGCTGCGCCGATGATCCAGGAGTCGATGAGCGGTGAAAGTTGAAAAGATGTCAAGAATTATTTTTGAATTGATAACAATTTTGCCTCTCTTAATAAAAAGCTATCGTGCTAATTAAAAATATTGATTTTCGTCCAGGATTGAGTGGGGATATCATTTTGTTAAGTCGGGGATCCCTTCTCTGAGTCGTCCTAATCGATTTTGTATGATCGATTGTGTACAAGAAAGATGTGGACTTAGCTCAGAGTTGGCAGCTTTGCCCGCCTGAGTGACAGTTGCGGTTAACCCTGATGGCTCCTACAACCTGTTCTGACTTCAGTCGGAGGTCTGTGGCTCAGAGCCTTCTCCCCTCAGAGGGGGGTCTCTGGTGGCTGGGGTAGGTGTCGCCGGGAAAAGCTGTCAATCGAGATTTGGGCAGAGGATCTCTCTGATGAAATCGAAAGGAGCATGACTCTAGTCAATAATAAGCTCAACTATACTGAAAATAATGTATAATATGTTCAGTACGGATTACTACCAGTTGATCTTTCTGTTTACTTTCGAGTCTGCCAACATGGTAGCCAAAGCAAAGCAGAAAATTGGTAGTAAGACGACACGGAAACTGCGCTTTGGGTATTCTACTCAAAGCTTTGCGGGATACCGCCATTCTGGTTGGAAACAAACAGAATGCTATCGCTGCATAGTTGAACAGTGATGTTCAGCAGTGTTCAGCGTAAATGTATCAGATTGCATGAGCGAACCCAATAAGCGAGATCAATTTACCTTGTTGCTGGGTTCGACAGCGTTCAGGAACTGAGTGTGTTCAAAAGTGGAGAGTTGATATGCCTATTGCAGTTGGAATGATCGAAACCCGCGGGTTCCCGGCAGTGGTAGAAGCTGCCGACGCCATGGTCAAGGCAGCCCGCGTTACCCTGGTGGGTTACGAGAAAATCGGCAGCGGTCGGGTCACCGTGATCGTGCGGGGGGATGTCTCGGAGGTGCAAGCCTCGGTGGCTGCCGGTTTGGAGTCTGCCAAGCGGGTGAGCGGGGGTGAGATTCTCTCCCACCACATCATTGCCCGTCCCCACGAGAACCTGGAGTTTGTGTTGCCCATCCGCTATACCGAGGCGGTAGAGCAGTTCCGCACCTAGTCCCCACTTCAGTAAAGTTCGCACCCCAGAAAGTTCGCACCCCACTTTCACTTTCAGCGTAAGGAGTACCTATGGCTATTGCAGTTGGAATGATCGAAACCCTGGGCTTCCCGGCAGTGGTAGAAGCTGCCGATGCCATGGTCAAGGCCGCCCGCGTTACCCTGGTGGGTTACGAGAAAATCAGCAGCGGTCGGGTCACCGTGATCGTGCGGGGGGATGTCTCGGAGGTGCAAGCCTCGGTGGCTGCCGGCATTGACTCGGTGAAGCGGGTGAACGGCGGCCAGTTGTTGTCTTGGCACATTATCGCCCGTCCCCACGAGAACCTGGAGTACGTGTTGCCCATTCGCTACACCGAGGATGTGGCTCAGTTCCGCGAAGGGGTAAATGCCATCCGTCCCTTCACCCGTCCCTGATGCGTATTGCCATTGTGCGGGGCACCGTCACCAGCACCCAGAAGGATCCCAGCTTAACGGGCGTGAAGTTTTTGTTGGTGCAGTACGTCGATCTCGAGGGCCAGCCGCAACCCGATTACGCTGTGGCTGCCGATCCGGTGGGGGCCGGCATTGACGAGTGGGTGCTGGTTAGCCAAGGCAGTGCCGCTCGCCAGCCGCAAGGAAACCAGACTCGCCCGCTGGATGCGGTGGTGATGGCGATCATCGATACCGTCAGCGTTGGCGGTCGCTCTCTCTACAACAAGCGCGATCAACGCTAGCTGGGATCCCTTCCCTTCTCATCTCTCTTGCTGCCCTTGTCCGCCCTACTGCGTTCTAGAGGCTCACGGTTATGCCTGCTCACACCTATGCTGCACCGCCAACGCCCTGGTCTCGCCGACTGGCGGAGCCTAAGATCGATCCCACAGCCTACGTGCATTCTTTCTCCAACCTCATTGGGGATGTGCGGGTGGAAGCGGAGGTGCTGATCGCCCCGGGAACTTCCATTCGCGCTGACGAGGGATCCCCCTTCCACATTGGCGCCAGATCCAACATTCAGGATGGGGTGGTCATCCACGGCCTGGAACAGGGGCGGGTGATAGGAGAAGACGGCCAACCCTACTCCGTTTGGATTGGCAGAAACACTTCCATTGCCCACATGGCTCTGATCCACGGGCCGGCCTACGTGGGCAACGACTGCTTTATTGGCTTCCGCTCGACGGTGTTCAACGCTCGGGTTGGGGATGGCTGCATCATCATGTTGCATTGCCTGATCCAGGATGTGGAGATCCCCCCAGGCAAGTACGTGCCTTCTGGATCCATCATCACCACCCAGGCCGAGGCCGACCGGCTGCCCGACGTCCAGGATAGCGATGCCAAGTTTGCCCAACACGTGATCGGCATCAACCAAGCCCTGCGAGAGGGCTACCAGTGCAGCGAAAACCTCGTCTGTATCGCTCCCATCCGCAACGAACTGCAGCGCACCTCTAACTCAACGGCTACGGAGACGGCACCCATGACTCATTCTTCCCATCGCGGCAATGGCCGGAACGGCGGCGGATCCCCTCTCAAGCCGGAGGTGGTGGAGCAAATTCGTGCCCTGTTGGCCCAAGGCTATCGCGTGGGGCTAGAGTATGCCGATGCTCGCCGCTTCAAAACCTCTTCCTGGCAAAGCGAAAGCCCAATCACCAGCACCCACGAGGCGGAGGTGGTGCAGTCATTGGGGGCCATCCTGGCAGAACACCAAGGGGAATATGTGCGCCTGCTGGGGATCGATCCCAAGGCTAAACGGCGGGTGCTGGAGCAAATCATCCAAACCCCCGATGGGCCGGCGCTGGTTTCTGGGATGCCCAGCCGCGTCTCGGCAGCCGCTGCTCCGGGTTCTGGGGCGGTCGGCTCTCGCTCTGGCTCAGGGCTGGAGGAGGAGATCCGGACTTTGTTGGCGCAGGGGTATCGCATTGGCCTGGAGGTGGCCGATGCCCGCCGCTACCGCACCTCTTCTTGGCAGACCTTGGGCAATTTGAGCGGTCAGCCGCAGGAGATCCTGGCCGCTGTTCAGGCTGCCCTAGCAGAGCACCAGGGAGAATATGTGCGCCTGTTGGGGATCGATCCCAAAGGCAAGCGGCGGGTGCTGGAGAAGGTCATTCAAACCCCGCAAGGCCAGGTGAGCAGCAGTCCTGCAGGAACCGGCGTGGTGGCAGATACGGCTCCTGCGGCAGGGGGCAGTGCCGGCCTGGATCTGGAGGTGCAGGAGGAGGTGCATCGGCTGCTGGCCCAAGGCTACCGCATTGGCTACGAGTATGCCGACGAGCGCCGCTTCAAAACCTCTTCCTGGCAGAGTGGGCCGGCCATTCGCGCCACCCGCGGGCCAGAGGTGTTGGCTAAGCTGACGGCTGCCCTGGCGGAGCACCAGGGAGAGTATGTACGCCTGCTGGGGATCGATCCCAAAGGCAAACGGCGGGTCTATGAGCGCATCATCCAAACCCCTAGCGGAAAATCTGCTGCTGCTGCCGCGGCTCCTGCTTCTGCCCCCAAGGGATCCCTTTCTGGCACCCGCCTCAGCGCCGAGGTGGTGGCTCAGGTGCAGCAGTTGCTCAGCCAAGGCTACCGCATCGGCACCGAACATGCGGACAAGCGCCGTTTTCGCACGTCTTCCTGGCAAAGCTGTAGCCCCATCGAGGCCACCCAAGTGCCGCAAGTGGTGGCGGCTCTAGAAGCCTGCCTGGCGGAACACCAGGGAGAATACGTTCGCCTGCTGGGGATCGATCCCAAGGCCAAACGGCGAGTGCTGGAGCAAATCATCCAAACCCCTTGAGGGATCCCAGCTTTTTTTGACCTCTGTTGGTTCAAGCCCAACCCCCCAGCGATGAGGAGCACTTTGTTGGCCTCTACTTTGCCCAACTCCATGACGCTCCGCGCCTTGCCTGGCCAGAACGACGAAACTCGCTATTTTGTCAGTGGTGAGGTACAGGTGGAAGCCGGGGCGGGGATTGGGGCAGGGGTGCTGCTGCGGGCCAACCCCGGCTGTCGAATTCACATCGGGCGCGGCGCGTGTATCGGCATGGGATCCGTTCTGCACGCCTGTGGGGGATCCCTCATCGTGGAGGCGGGAGCAACCTTGGGAATGGGGGTGCTGGTGATCGGGCAGGGCACCATCGGCAAAAACGCCTGCATCGGCTCAGAAACCACAGTGCTGAATTGTTCGGTGCTCAGCCAAGCAGTCATTCCCCCCGGCTCGCTGATCGGGGATCCCACCTATGGTTTCGATCTCCAGGAGGCGGGCGGCAGCAAGCCCATCCCGGCAGAGCCCTCGCCGGCGGCAGTGGAAATGGCTCCAGAGATGTCGCCTGAGCCGTCTCCCCCACCCAGTTCTCCGGTGGCCAATGTTGAAAAGCAAACCCGCCGCTGGCAGGAAGCTGCCGAGCAAACCCAAGAAAAGTCCGGTTCCCCAAGGACCAAAACGCGCAACCTCAACGGGATCCCTGGCCATTGGGAATTGGATCGCCTCTTGAGCAAGATTTATCCCCATCGACAGGTGCTCTCCTCTGGGGATAGCCGGCTCTGATGGCTAAACTGGCGTGAGTAGTTAGGATGCCGATGTCAACCTCCCTGGGCCTGATTCAGACGCGCAGCTTTCCGGTCATCGTGCGCATTGCTGACGCCATGACCAAGTCGGCAGGCGTGACGCTGATCGGCTTTGAGAAAACCTCGGGGGGCTATTGCACAGCCATTGTGCGGGGGGGAATTGCCGATGTGCGCATTGCCATTGAGGAGGGAATTGAGCTGGCCCGCCAGTTTGACCAAGAGGAGATCTCCAGTTTGGTGATCCCGCGCCCCCTGCCCAACTTGGAAGTGGTACTGCCGATCAGCAGCAAGCTGTCTCAACTGGCACAAAACCGCGGCTACAGCCGCCTCAGTAACTTGGCCGTGGGCCTGCTGGAAACTCGCGGCTTCCCGGCAATGGTAGGAGCTGCCGATGTCATGCTCAAAACCGCGGATGTCCAACTGGCGGCCTACGAGACCATTGGGGATGGCCTATGTACGGCCATTATCCGCGGTACGGTAGCCAACGTGGCCATTGCCATCGATGCCGGCATGTACGAAGCAGAGCGCATTGGGGAACTGCACGCGGTGGCGGTGATCCCGCGCCCTCTGGATGAGCTGGAGCAAGCCCTGCCGGTGGCCAGTTGTTTTGTTGCCCAGCCAGTGACCTTGCCGGTGACCCTTCCTCAAGTTCAGGAACAGGAAGTGCAGCGCAACGATACGGCTGTGGAACGGATCCCTGTTTATCTGGAGCCGCCTGAAACTCCCTAGCCCCCTGAGCAATCCATCTGTTGCCCAAGAAAGCCGAGCAGGGCAGAACGGAAAAATGCTAGGCTACTGAAAGACCTGGGTCCGTGCAGCTCCGACGCCCAAACCGTGTCAGGATCGGAAGATAGCAGCACCACGGGATGCTCAGAGCAGGCGCGTCAACCCGGGTCGCCCTTTGCTACCCCACTTTCCTCTCTGCTGGGTCATTCCCCTTCTCGCCTTTCTCCCCCTTGTCCTAGCAATGTCCGAGACAGACAATCCCCTCGCCAACTGGGCTCAAAAGGCTTTCTACCTCGGCATGGGTCTGGCCGCTGTGGCCGCGGATAATGCTGCCAAGGTGGCTGGCAAAGCGGGTAGCCGTCTGATGGAATTGCGCAAGCAGGCGCAAGCTTTGGTGGACGAGCTGGTGGAGCGGGGGGCGATGACCGCTGAGGAGGCGCGGGCTTACATGGATGCCATCGCTGCCAACGCCAACCGCAAGGGGGAATACAGACAAACTGCCGGCCCCCGCAAGATCACCATTGATGACATTAGCGATACCGAGGGCGAGGCAGGCACGGCCATCGAACTTTCGGAAGCGGCCCGTCTGCGCCAGAAGATCGCCGAATTGCAAGCTGAGTTGGATCGCCTCAAGGGCAAATCTTGAGCGGAAGGACAGCCCGGCAGGAAGGTAGGAATGCATTGCTTCCTAGCTCCTCTCCCCTTTTGCATAGCGGAAGCGGTACCGCAGAGCACTTGGGAAGTGTCTCAACCTAACTTGAAATGACCCTAAAGATTGAGGCTACCGTCAGGTGGATCGTCTCTGTGAAGTGTTAGGGATCCTCGCCCTTTAGAGCCGGGGGCAGGTCAAGGTTGTTCATTTCAGAGGTTTCAAAAAACTGCCGTGAGACAGCTTGCAATTCTCCGTCGTCGGAGAAAAGATGGGAACACCCGCCTATCTGGGCAGGAGCATCTCAATCCAATCTTGTTGAGTTTGAGCTCAGGCAGCAGGAATGAGGATCCCGTCTTCCGAGAGAAACCGGGAGCTGAGAAAGGGACGCAGCGCCTTGGGAATGCGAATCGAGCCATCCGGCTGTTGGTGATTTTCCAGCAGGGCAGCCAGAGAGCGCCCCACCGCCAAGCCAGATCCGTTCAGGGTGTGGACAAACTGGGTGCCTTTCTGGCCGGCTTCTTTGTAGCGCAGGTTAGCACGGCGGGCCTGAAAGTCCCAGCAGTTGGAGCAACTGGAGATCTCGCGGTATTGATTTTGGGAGGGGAACCACACCTCCAAGTCAAAGCAGCGGGCTGCCGCAAAGCCCAAATCGCCGCTACACAGCTCCACCACCCGGTAGGGCAGCTCCAGCATCTGTAAGATGGCCTCGGCATCCTGCACCAGCTTCTCGTGTTCGGCTTCCGATTGATCTGGGCGAGTGACCTTGACCAGCTCCACTTTTTGAAATTGGTGCAATCGGATCAGCCCCTTGGTGTCGCGGCCATAGCTGCCCGCCTCGCGGCGAAAACATGGGGTGTAAGCACAGAAGTAGAGAGGAAGAGACTCTGCAGGGATCATCTCATCCCGGTACAGGTTGGTGAGGGGAACTTCCGCGGTCGGGATCAGCCACAGGTCGTCATCAGCACAGCGAAAACTATCTTCGGCGAACTTGGGCAATTGCCCCGTCCCCTGTAAAGCAGCGCTGTTGACCAAAAAGGGCGGGATCACCTCGGTGTAGCCGGCTGCAATGTGGCGCTCCAGCATCATGGCAATCAAGGCCCGTTCCAGGGCCGCGCCCGCCCCTACCATAGCCACAAAGCGGCTTTGGGCCACTTTGACCGCACGGCCAATCTCCAGCAACCCCAGTTTTTCGGCAATCTCGTCATGGGGAAGGACAGGATGGGCCGGCTTTAGCTCCTCACCCCAGCGGCGCACCTCTACATTGTCGGCCTCATCTCGGCCAACCGGCACGCTGGGCAGGGGCAAATTGGGCAGGGTAAGCAGCCGAGCACGAATCTCCTCTTCCAGCTCCCGTTCCTGCTGCTCCAGTTGGGCAATCTCGGCCTTGAGATCCACCCCCCGCTGCCGCAGGGCCGCCACTTCGGGGCCTTGGGGATCCGCCCCCTGGCGGATGATCTCGCCGACTTTTTTGCCGAGGCTGTTGCTTTCGGCCTGCAGGGATCCCTTGCGGGTCTCCAACTGCCGCCGCTCCCGATCCAACTGCAGGATCCCGTCCAGATCGACTGTGGCCCGGCGATTTTGCAGGGCTTGGCGTACTTGTTCAGGGCGATCCCGCAGCAGCTTCAGATCCAGCACAGAGATGGTCTACCCTCAGCTCCAGATACCCGACTATTTCTTTAGCCAGCTAAACATGGCCCGCAGCTCCCTGCCCACCTGTTCAATGGGGTGTTCGGCCTCGCGGCGCCGCATCGCAGTAAGCCCTGGCTTGCCGGCCTGATTTTCCAAGACAAATTCACGGGCAAATTGGCCGCTTTGAATCTCGGCGAGGATCCGTTTCATTTCAGCGCGGGTTTGCTCCGTGATGATGCGGGGGCCACGGGTGTAGTCGCCGTATTCTGCCGTGTTGGAGATGCTGTGGCGCATTTTCTCCAAGCCCCCCTCGACAATGAGATCCACGATCAGCTTCACCTCGTGCAGGCACTCGAAGTAGGCCAGTTCCGGCTGGTAGCCCGCTTCCACCAAGGTTTCAAACCCCGCTTTGATCAGAGCCGTCAGACCACCGCAGAGCACCACCTGCTCGCCAAAGAGGTCGGTTTCGGTCTCTTCCCGGAAGGTGGTTTCCAAAATGCCGGCCCGCGTGCCACCGATGGCTTTGGCATAGGCCATGGCCCGCTCCCGTGCCATTCCCGAGGCATCTTGATAGACGGCAAACAGGCAGGGCACCCCTTCCCCCGCTTGGTAGGTGCGCCGCACCAAGTGCCCAGGGCCTTTGGGGGCAACCATGATGACATCCACGTTTGCCGGCGGCTGGATCTGCCCGAAGTGAATGTTGAAGCCATGGGCAAAGAGGAGCACGTTCCCCGGCTGCAGGTGGGGACGGATTTCGCCCTGGAAAACGGCCTTTTGCACTTCATCGGGCAGTAAAATCATCACCCAGTCGGCGGCAGCGGCAGCATCCGCCACCGTTTTGACCATCAAGCCGTCTTGCTCGGCTTTGGGCCAGGAAGGGCTGCCAGGGTAAAGGCCAACGATGACCTGGACACCGCTATCGCGCAAATTGAGGGCGTGGGCGTGGCCTTGGCTGCCATAGCCGATGATGGCAACGGTTTTATCGGCCAAAGGCTCCAGATTGGCGTCGGTGTCGTAGTAGAGGCGGGCCATGGTCGAGCAGGGCGTGAGCAGGTGCTTGACTAGGATAGCAGGATTGGATCCAACTTGCTGACCTCAAGCGCCGTGATGAACAGTTTTCACCCACCTTAGGCGCTTGGGCTGTACACACATGCGAGCGGTTGTGGCGATCATAACCGGCAGCCAGTGGAGCATGTAGACCAAGCCCAGGGCGGTGTGCCACCAAAGTCGCCGTCCGCGCAAGCCCTCCACCTGGCGTAGCCCCCGGTAAAAAGCCACCGTCAAGCAGCCCATCACCAGAGCGTTCAAGGGGAGCAGCACCGAGGAGTGGCCCGTCAACAGCACCCAGAGGGTATCGGGAACCAAGGCCATCGGCAGCAAGTACTGAGAAATAAAGAAGGCCCAGAGATCTACTGTTTTGGCCATCCCCATCCGGCGACCGAGGATCCCTGGCCAGTAGTCGAGATAGCGCTGGTAGCCCCCTTCTGCCCAGCGGCAGCGCTGGTGCCAGAGGCTTTTCCAAGAGGTGACCCCTTCTTCGACGATGGCCGGCTCTGGCAGAAAGGCGATATCTACGCCCGCCAGGTGCAGCTTAAAGGTGAGATCCAAGTCGTCAGTGAGGGTGGCCTCGTTCCAGCCGCCGCACTTTTCCAAAACATCTCGCCGCACCAGTTGGCCATTGCCGCGTAGCTCGCCAATACCCCTCACAGCCACGCGCTGCTGCTGGAAGTAAGCATCAGAGGCCATTTCCGCCACCTGCCCCAGAGTCCAGAAGTTGACGCTGGGGTTGCTCAGGGCCTTGCGCACCTGGACAGCGCCTACCGTCCGTCTGCTGAAACGGCTGCGCAGGCTTCCCACTTGAACAAACAAGGGCAGAGTGCGGGCAAGAAAATCCGAGGGCACCACAGCATCGGCATCGCAGACCAGGATGATCTCCCCTTGAGTCAGGGGCAGTACCTCGTTGAGGGCACCGGACTTGCCCCCGCCCCGCCCCGGCTGCCGCCGGTAAACCCGCAGATGCGGGATCCACTTTTGGGCTTCCCGCAGAACTTCAGGGGTGGCATCGCTGCTGTTGTCGTCGATGGCCCACAGCTCCAGATGGCTGGTGGGGTAACGGAGCTGGGTCAAGCTGTGCAACAGCCGTGGGAGCACTGCGCTCTCATTCTTGGCTGGGATCAACACAGCCACACGGGGCAAGGCCAGCCCGCCCAACTCAGAAAGCCCGCTCTGCCCATCCCGTTGCATTGGCAGGACAGAGTCATTGTTGTTAGGGTCATCGCTGTTATCTGTTGACCTGGGATCCCGGCGGGTCGCAGCGGCAGGAGGAAGTCTCAGAGGGGGCAGGGAGGTCGCCGGTTGCAGGCGAAATAAGCGGCTAATGTGGATCACCATGAACGTGGCCAAACCAACGGTGATCCAACGGGCCGTCGGCACCACATGCATCAGGCTGACCAACCCCCACACCATGGCCAGAACCAGCAGAGCCTTGAGACGGCGGCGCTGGGCCGAGGTGAGCAACCAATCGGGAAGATGAAGATCCTCGAGAGGCTCTGGCTCTGACCAGACAAACTCAGACATGGGGATCCTCCCACGGGCGACAACGCTACCCAACCTCACCAGCCTGCCCAAGCGTTAACCCAAAGGCCGTTAAGAGGTTGTTACCTATTGTCACCCATTGTGTTGGCGAAACGGAGTTCTCGAGAACCTACAGGCGAGAAAAATTGGGGATCCCGACTGCCGCTTCTCCGGCAAGGGGGTGAGTAGCCTATGGGTTACCGCGAATCTCTTTGATCACCCCATCTTCCAGAAGGATCTCGACCTGCATTTTCTGGATCAGGTTGTCTCCTTTTTGGACTCGGAAGAAGCTCTCCACATTGCCTTGCAGCACTTCTTGGTTAAGCTCCAGGGTGCTCAGTTGGTTGATCTGCTGCAACAATTGGTTTTTCTGATCCAAGAGGCGGATTTTCTGCTCGTTCACGCGGCTTTTCACCGCTTCCACCTGTTGGAGCACTTGGGGGCTGTTGGGGTTGGGGCTCTGTTTCTCCAGTTCGGCAATAGCCCGCTTGCCCTGAAACTCCAGCTGTTGCATCTGAGCATCGGTGGCTTCGATCTGCCGCTCCAATTGCTCCTGCATTTCCTTTTTCCAAAGGGGTGTGACCACCACCTTAACGGGAATGTTGCGTTTGAGCAGTAATTGAGTGCCGTTGCTGACGTTGTTTTCTTCCATAAGACTCATCCAGGCAGACGACCAACCAAACCAGGGGCTTGTGCCCATTGTAGAAAGCTCCCCTCAAAAGCTCTGGGGTTGGGGAAGAGGAGCTTGACAGACCGGATCCTCCCCCGCCGAGCCGGAGAATCCATCTACTTATCCTACCGGCTGGGATCCCTGCGGTAAAGTCTTGATTTCGGGAAACTGCAATTTTGGTTAAGGATCTTAAAGGCCGCCGCCTTGCCCTGGCACAGATTCGGCTAGCGTGAGAGGCAGTGTTCTTTTTTGCGGCAGCCATGAGTGAACTGGCTTCGACCCCCTTCAAACCCTCTGCTGGGATCACCAAGCCGGTGCGGATCGCCTCTCGAAAAAGCGAGTTGGCTTTGGTGCAGACCCAGTGGGTGATGGGTCAGTTGCAAGAACACCATCCGGGATTACCTCTGGAGCTCAACACCCTCTCCACCCAGGGAGACATCATCCTGGATGTAGCCCTGGCCAAAATTGGAGACAAAGGTCTCTTTACCAAGGAATTGGAGGTTAGCCTGCTCAACGGCAGCAGCGACTTGGCGGTACACAGCCTTAAAGACTTGCCCACTCGCCTGCCGGAGGGCTTGGTGTTGGGGGCGATCACGCGGCGGGAGGATCCCCTGGATGCTTTGGTGGTGGGGGAAAAGTTCCGGGATTACCGACTGGCCACCCTGCCAGAGGGGACGGTGATCGGCACTTCATCGCTGCGGCGGCTGGCCCAACTGCGCCATGCCTTTCCCCACTTGCACTTTAAGGATGTGCGGGGCAACCTCAACACCCGCTTGGCCAAGCTGGAGCGGGGAGAGTACGACGGCCTGATTTTGGCGGTGGCCGGCTTGAAGCGTCTGGGCAAAGCCGACCGGATCCACGAGGTGCTGGATCCCGGCGTGTCTCTGTACGCGGTTGGGCAGGGATCCCTGGGAATCGAGTGTCGGCAGGGAGATGAGCGGATTCTGGAGCTTATCCGACCCTTGGCCGATGCGGAGGCCACAGCCCGCTGCTTGGCAGAGCGAGCTTTCCTGCGGGCTTTGGAAGGAGGGTGTCAAGTGCCCATTGGCGTTCACAGCCAAGTCCAAGGGGAGGCGCTGCACCTAACCGGTATGGTGGCCGACCTGGATGGCCGGCGGCTCATCCGCGATACTCAGACGGGATCCACCGCCGATCCCGAGGCAGTGGGGATGGCTCTTGCAGAAAAGCTAAAACAGCAGGGGGCCGACGAGATTTTGCAAGCCATTTTTGCCCAGGCCCGCCGTTAGGCTTTCCTACTTTTTCTGAGTAGGCTTTGAGAACTTCAGCTAGGGTCAGCTGAAGAAAAGGGGGAACAATGAAGTCCCCCCTACGTGAATTGCACTCAAATAGGAAATTCGCATTCGCAGCAGCAGTATCTAAGCTCTAGCTTAGCTTGCAAAACCGCCGTATCATCTTGAACTACTAAGGTCACTCGGTTGTTGGCAATCTCTGCCGGCGAGAGGGTTAGAGTTTTGGTGAAGGTTTGGCCAGGCGGACTTGGGGAAGTATACAAAAACCCCGCTTGAGTTAAAGTCCCGCCGTTGTATAGGTAGTACTTGTCGTTCCCGGCATCAGGAGTTGTGTTACTTGTTGCCTGCAAGTTATTGCGATAGGTAAACGTAAGGGTGCCTCCCATCCGGCAGCCGGTTTTACAAGGGGGGCTCCATTGGAAGGTATGAGCAAAGAGTTTATTGGCTTGGGGCTCTCCCCAGTTGACTGTCCCGAAAGGGCCCTGGAGAGTTGTCCAAATCTGGGCTGGAAGCTCCGATTGAAGGGGTGAAGCAGGGTTTGGCGGAGGAGCGCTGAGGGTTACTGAGCGCAACACCATGGGTCTCGAGCACGGAAGGCCAGGCAGAGGTCTTGGCGAAGGGGGGAAAGGAACCTGGCGGAATAGCTCATCTACAGTTTCTGAGGATTCTGCCGGAGCTATGGGAACTGGGGAGGGTATCGATCTAGGCACAGAAGGCATAGGCTGCCTAGCTGGCTCCGGGGCCTGAGCCACCAAAAAATGATCTCGAGCCAAGGCAGTACCTGGAAGAAAACCACTCTCCCAAAACGGTGTGAGTAGTAGAGCCAAAATGCCCAAGTGAAGTCCTGCTTTCATCTGTGTTCTCCAAACCTTAAAAGTATAGAGATGCCCGTTCTTCCTCAGTTACAGCTAAAGCCGACGGAGAGGAAAAATAATCTGGAATCTGGTAGCAAAGACTTTCCGGAATACGAGCAGGTTCCTCAAACCTTGTGAAATTTAATTAAGCTTAATTTAGGTCTTTGCCTTAAGGTGCGCTTAGTTAAACCAAATTAAACCAAGCGGACTTGGCTTCCCAGAAGGGAAAGAAAACTTAGGATCTGGAGAAGATGCGCCGCTCAAACTTCAGCCCAATCCAGATCACCCCGATCCCACAGGCCACCAACACCGCCGACTTGGCCAACAGGCCGGTTGGGTACTCGAAAAAGCGGGTCAGCACCACCAGGGTTAGCCCCAACAGTCCCTGCCAGAAGCGCCCCCGCCGCCCTTGCTGTAGCCCTTCCCAGCAGAGCACTGCTGACAGCCCCAGCAACAGCAAGGTCACTATCCAGGGGGCAAAGAGGACCAAGGCTGCTCCTGCCGTCACGTTCAAAGGCACAGCGCTGCCGATCCCCAGCAAAAGCGCCAAGGCAACCAGAGAAATCAGAACAGCAGCATCCTTCAGCCAAGACGAAACGGGCTGGGATCTCTTCTCCTGCCAACCCTGCCACCAGCCCCAGCCCGTCAGCAGCAGCAACCCCACTGCCGACAAGCTCGCCCAGGGATCCCCAGCGTTCCAGAGGGGATCCTCGGAAAGATCGACCCACGTCCCGACAAAGCTCCAGACATAGAGCAGGACACCCAACCCCAGCAGAGCCAAGTTCTGGGCCGTCGGGGCCAAATCCAAGCCTTGCTCCAGCTCGCCGGGAAGCTCTGGATCCCTTCCTTCAGTTAAAACCCGGCTTAGCCAAGGCTTATGGCGTTGGTGCCACAGACCCAACCCCCACACAACTGCAACACCAAGCAGATGCAAAAGGGTTAAACCTTGGAAAGAGCTGCCCAAACGCTCGGCTAACCCTTGCAACGCCAGGCCAAAGTTCACCACGGCCAGGGCAAAAACCCAGCGAGAGCAACACCAATAGGCCAGAGGAACCAGCAGGCCCAGGGTCAACCAAGGATAGAGGATGACTCTAGTCAATAATAAGCTCAACTATACTGAAAATAATGTATAATATGCTCAGTACGGATTACTACCAGTTGATCTTTCTGTTTACTTTCGAGTCTGCCAACATGGTAGCCAAAGCAAAGCAGAAAATTGGTAGTAAGACGACACGGAAACTGCGCTTTGGGTATTCTACTCAAAGCTTTGCGGGATACCGCCATTCTGTTTGGACTCCGTCCCGCTAACGCGAATGGAAACAAACAGAATGCTATCGCTGCATAGTTGAACAGTGATGTTCAGCAGTGTTCAGCGTAAATGTATCAGAGAAGGAATTGGGATCCCACTGCCTGAAGCACCCGCTGCAACACCTCTTGATAGCCAGCCACCGGATCCCCCAGATCAAAGCGAAAGAGATCTTTATCCAGCACCCGCGGCTCAGATCCCCCCCGATCCCAAAGACGGCAGGTATCGGGGCTAATCTCGTCGGCTAGCAGGATCTCTCCCTTCTCGTCCAGGCCAAACTCCAGCTTAAAGTCCACCAACTCTAGGCGGCAGCTTCGCCAGAAAGCCTGCAGATGGTTGTTGATGGCCAAAGCCAGGGATCCGAGGCGCTCCACCTGCTCCGGCGTGGCCAGCTGCAATAGGCGGATGTGGTCGGGGGTTACCAAGGGATCCCCCAAGGCATCGTTTTTGTAATAGAACTCCACCAGCGGCGGCTGGATAGGAAGCCCCTGCTCCAGGCCCAGGCGCTTGCAGAGGCTGCCGGCGGTGCGGTTGCGCACCACCACTTCCAAAGGCAGGATGTGCAAGGCTCGCACCTGCATCTCGGTGGGGCCGGTCTGGGCCAAGAAATGGTTGGGGATCCCTTGCTGCGCCAGGTAGGCAAACACATGGCTGGAGACGGTGCAATTCACCTCTCCCTTGCCGGCGATGGATCCCCGCTTTTGGGCGTTGAAGGCGGTGGCGTCGTCTTTGTATTGGCAAAGATAAACCCTGGGATCGGCAGTGCGGTAGATGCGCTTGGCCTTGCCCTCGTAGAGCAGCTCTTGGGGGGAGAATGGCATACGCTAACCCCTAGTATCCGGCCAGCCGTCCGCGGATCCCTTGCCAGAAGGTGATGGCCAGGATGCGCAGATCCAGCCACAGCGACCAGTTTTGCACATAGTAGAGATCATACTGGGTGCGGCGGGCAATGCTGGTATCTCCCCGCAGGCCGTGGATCTGGGCCCAGCCGGTGAGGCCACTTTTTACCAAATGCCGATCCGGATACTTGGGGATCTCCTGGCTAAACTGCTCGACAAAGTAGGGCCGCTCTGGGCGGGGGCCCACTAGGCTCATTTCCCCTTTCAGGACGTTCCACAGTTGGGGCAGCTCGTCCAGGTTGGTGCGGCGCAAAAAGGCTCCTATCTTGGTTCGGCGCGGATCCCCGGGGCGCGTCCAGCCCGGCTGGCCGGCTGCCTCAGCATCCACTCGCATGGTGCGGAACTTGGCAATCCAAAAGCGACGCCCGTCCAAGCTCACCCGCTCTTGCCAATACAGAATGGGGCCAGGACTGCTGCAGGCTACCAGCAGGGCAATAATCAAAAACAGAGGGCTAAGCAAGATCAGGCCCAGGGAAGCTCCTAGGATGTCTACAGCTCGCTTGAGGAACCGGTTGTGGGCGTAGCGCAAAGGGGGCTGACGCAGAGTTAGCAGCGGGATCCCGTCGAGAGACTGCAGGCTGAAGTTCACCGTTAAAAAACTTAAGATATCCGGCACCAAGCGCACCTGCACCGACAATGTTTGCAAACTGAGCAACAGAGGAGCAGTTGCCAGCTCCGGTTGCCCAAACCACACCTCCTGCACTTCTGGGTGGGCTTGCAGATAGGCAATCAAATGGACCAGATCCAGACGCTCAAGAGCCGACCAGGAAGGCTCAAGCTGACTGCACAAGCAGGAGAGGGTTCCTCGGGATGAGCCGGACAGAGTCCTGTCGGCAGACTCAACCCCGCCAGAGGTAGGGCGGGCGGTGTTTAGTACTGGATATGAATCTTGACAGGGATCCCCATTTTGAGATGGGGGATCTTCCTCAAAAGAGCCTTGCTCTACGCCTGCCCAGGCGACTACCTGGAAGCCCAACTGCGGGGATCGCTGCAATCGCTCCAACACTTCCGCCAACACCGACCAGGATCCCACCCAGATGACCTGCCGCCGACCGTAGCCCCTAGAGCACAACCAGCCCATGCCCAGCCGCAACCCCACCCGTACCAAAGTCAAACTCAGCAGAGCCAACAAGCCGGCGTAGCCCACCACCAGCCGCGACAAAGAGACCGAGCGAACGAAAAAGGCCCCTGCCAGCACCAAACCAAACGTCAATCCCAACCCCACCAGCAAACTGGCCCATTCTTCAAAGCGAGACAAGCGCTTCGACTCACCGTATCCGCCCAAGCCCGCCTGAATGCCCCAATAACTGAGGGCGGTCAACAATCCCAAGGCCGCGTAGACATCCCAAGGCAAGAGCTGATGAGGACGCAAGCTGCGCAGCCAGTAGCCCGCCCCAAAGGCCAACCAAATACAAAGGCCATCGCCAAAACAGGCCAAGGGCACCCACAAACGATGCAGATCCAGACGAGTTTTATAGCCGCGTTCGGCCAAGGGTTATCTCCTTCGGCATCAAGACTGTTGACAATCTTACAGAAAAGATTGTGCATCTGAGGCTATTGGACAAGATCAGTGTTGACCAAAACTTGAATGGGTAGCCCTCACCAGATAATTCTATTGACGGCCCTTCCCAGCTTCAAAGGACTTCATGCTGCTAACACAAAATAAGTTCTTTAAGTAATTGGGATCCTCATCATGCAACAGATAAAAATCCCTGTTGAGTGGGTTAAGTACCGTCGGAAAAGGCTGTTGTAGAAACTACCAGAATTGCAGACATTGGATGTCGAAACATGAGAGTTTAAGCAATGATCAAAGTGCAGTCTGAGAACAGCAATGATGACAGGATACTACGATTTCGTTGCCGGGCCGGCTACTGCCAGCAGAGATACACCAAAGGGCAGAGAAAACTTAGGTATCAGATAGGCTTCTGCAGCAAAAATACCCGTCAGCAGTCGATTGAGCCAAAGCGGCGGCATTTTCAGATCTTGGCTTTCCCTCAGGCGAAGCACTTTCTGCATTATGCGGATCCCTGAAATGATTGGGAAAAGAAAACTGTTGAAGAAAACAAGGGTATAAACTTCTAGACCTGAGCTTTTAAGCAACGACAAAAGTTGCCCGCGGGTATATCGTCTCTTGTGATGATTAAGCTCATCATGTAAACTCCACAGCCACGGATAAGCCGGAACAGTTACAACTAAGTAGCCAGATGGGGTTAACCTTTGACTGAGGGCTAGGAGAGCTTCTTTGTCATTCTCCAGATGCTCCAGCACATCCAGCAAAGCAATCAAATCAAATCGTTGAGAACCAAAGGGGATCCGGTTTGGCAACTCCCCCTCTGCCACGATCCCAATACCGCGAGCTTGGGCCAGCGGCAGTGCAATTTCACTCTTTTCCATAGCCCAAACTTTGCCAAATCTGGACAACATCTCCAGGTTGCCGCCGCTACCACAGCCAGCTTCCAAAATATAAGCAGAGGGGGGAAGCGACAGGGATCCAATAACCCGACTCAGAATGTGACGGCGACCCAAAAACCACCAATGCCGGTCTTCCAAGCCTGCCATTTGCTCATAAGCTTCGGGATCCATACCCGTAACCCAACAAAAGATCAAAAACAGGATTAGCCGCAGAAGGGGTTAGCAGAGCATATCTATCTAAACTAAGTTTAGGGGGATAATCTAGCCTTTCCCCAGCGATGCTTACGATACCAGGCCGCCACGTGGGGACACCACGCTTCAAAGTGGGGCCAAATCAGTTCACACAGATGTTGAATTTCTCGTTGAGCATCTTCTTTGGCTCGTAAATCCAAAAAATGCATTAGACTACGGCAATTGAAAGAGACCACGAAGTGTTGTCGGATCCCGTAGCCAATGATGTTGCGAGCATCTTCATAGGGCAATCCGCACTCTTCTACCAGGCGATAATAAGCAATGGCCTGGCTGCGATATTGCGCAAGAATGATATCCAAAGCTGCGGGGGAGATGGGCTTGCAGCCTTGGCGGGTTTTGGCTTTGCCCTCCTTGACGCTGGCAGGAACGTAAAACAGAGTTTCCAGCTCTTGCAAAGACAAGGAGGACTCCGTCCCGCCACTGTGCTCCGCAATGTGCTCCGCACCGCTGTCGCGATAGGCCTCCGGCCCGCTGACGCGATCGCTGACGCAACCGTAGCCGGTCTCGCCAACAGGAGCAGCAGTCTCGGTTGTGCTCCGCACCGCTGACGCGAACAAGAGCTTTTTGCCCAAATCGGCAATTTGCTGGCCTGTATATCGGAAGGATTGAACATCAAAAGAAATTCCCACCCGATGAGTACGGGCCTGTTGCATGACGGCGTGGGGAAAATAGCCCACCCCAAAGGTGATCTGAGGATGCTCTAGAGGCCCATAGTGGCCACGGTTGCCCTCCAGCAAATGCCGCACCACCGCCTCTCCATACTTTTCCGGGATCCGGCTTTCTGAGGTGACAAAATCAGGGCTGTAATCCTGGTGCATTGCCTGGTAGATGACCCGTTCTGGATCTGGGGTTTGATTCAGCACCACAACTTGAAACAAAGCATCCACAGGCTGCATCCCCTAGTGCTTCGCACCGCATGTTAGGATTCTGAGATCCTTTAAGATCATATTGGCAGCGGAGAACGCCAACGGCATTGGCCTGCTCCACCACAGAGCATATTCCCTATCTGCCCCCACCCTGAGGTATTCCTTAACTCAGTGTAAGGAGAAGAGAGACCGAAACACCTTGGCTATAGGAGCCTGCGAGCTCGAGTTTCCTCTGCCAGCACCAGGCTTAGGGCCGGATTGCTGCGCAACAATCCCGCTACATAGAGGGTATAGACTTTCCCCGCCTCCAGCTGCAGGTCAAACCGCTGCAGGGGAATGCTCCGGCTGGGAGCCGACTGCACACCTGGCGCGGAGGCTGAAGGGGCTATGGCCACTTGAATTTGGGTAAAGCCGGGGCGCATAGCTTGAAAGGTGGATACTTGTCCAAACGCCAACTGGGGCAGCAGTACCCGCCCCTGCTCCCCTTGCCATTGCAGGGCCGGCGCATCAGGGGCAGCGTGGACGAACCGCACCAGGGCTTGATCAAAGGGCGGATGGATGTTGTCTTCCAGCACCAGGGCCGTCATGCGATTCGGCTCGTTGGCAGCAACCACCGAGAATACTCCCCCGCCCCTGAGATTGGCTACGGTTCTGGCCGCAACCGCAGAACTCGCAGGCTGGCCAGGGTTGAGAGTCTCAGGTGTTGAAAACAAAACGATGTCGTACTCGCCCGCCGGTATGCGCACGTATTCGCTCACCGAGCCATAGGCTACACCCCGAGCAGCCTTCACCCCTCCCACCTCCAAGTCAATTCGAGGGGCATTGGGGGCCACATGCACCAACCGCACCTGCACTTCAGAAACCCCTGCAGATGCCGAAGGCATCGGGATGGCACAGCCGGACAACAGCCCCGGCATCAACGACCCACCCACCACGCAGAGCACTGCGCCCACCCACCGTCGCACCATGTTCACGCTCACTCCTACTCCTCACACCCAACGCTCACCGGGGATCGAGCTGCTGTATTTCTGCAAACCCAAGGAGGGCACTCTCGCTCCCCAAAAGTTCGTATTGGCACGCCAAGGAACCTGCTCTTGTCTTACTCCACTTTTGCGCCCAATGCCATAGAGCTATGGAACGGGTTGGGATCTAGTTCCTTTTAACTAAACCAAAGGCAAATCACCGGACTCGGCCCCACCTGCAGGATCTGGGTTGGGGGCAGGGATCCCTGGCTGTTCGCGCTCGCGGGACGGAGTCCTTGGAGACCGACGGCTAAACAAGCGGAAATAAGTGCTCACAGCCAGCTCTTTGAGCGGGAAAAGCAAGTAGGTCAGGGGGTTGATGGTGACGATGATGTTGCGGCAGTCTCGTTTGGCCTGGGCCAAGATCTGAGCGGCCACCCAATCTCCCGACATAACCCCAATGGGATTGAGCTGGCTCTTGAAGGGGCCGAGGATGAGCTTGCGCACTGTGCAGGGAGCATCGAGGCGGCGCAGAGTAACCAGATCGCCTAGGGCCCGCTTGGAGAGCTCGTAGAGGGGACTGAAAGCAGGGCTAGCCTCAGCCTCTGAGGTGTTCACCCACACCTCTTTGGTGGCCATCTCAGGGTTGCCGCGCACCGTCTGGAAGAACAGCTCCATTAGGCGCCAACTGGAGAAAGTGTTGACGGCATAGGACTGGCGGACAGACTCGGGATCCCGTTGCCTGTGGACGTTCAGGCCGTGGTTGAGCACCAAGATATCCACCCGCTCCAGCAGCTCTGCCAGGGATCCCTCTTGCCCCACCTGCCAGCGAACGGTCTCCACCGGCTGGATCTGGCCGTCCACTTCGATGTGAACCGAATCCGAATGGGAGCTGAGGGCGATGACTTTGGCCCCCTGCTGGTGAAAATGCTTGAGCAAGGCCCGGCCCAGGGTGCCGGAGGCGCCGGTGACGGCTACTCGCTTGCCTTTCAAGGAGAGACTGGTGCCCATGAGCCGATCTACGAGAGTCAGGGTGCCGCAAAAATAGGCGTTGGTATCGTCGAAGTGGTGCCGCCAGTGGTAGGCGCGGTTGACATGCCATTGGCTGGGAGGAACGGGGAAAGGCCCCGGCTGGTGGGTGATATCCGTCTGCAGGGCCAGCCCCCAACCCCGCAGCATACCAGCCACCCAGAAACTGGCCGAGTAGACCACCCCCACCGCTGCCGCCAGGCCGTACAGCAGGGATCCCTGGCCCAATACCACCACCCAAGGGATCCCGGCCAGGATCATCGTCGCTGCTTCGGGAACGTCGTGGTGCCACTGGGATTCTCGGTACAGCTGTGCATCCACCACGCTAAGGTCGGGGCGGAACAGGCGGTGGTGCAGGATGTGTTTGGGCATCAGCCAGGGCCACCGGTGGGCCAGCCAATGGCGTACATCCCGCACGATCTCAGCCCAAAGGATGGAGGCTAGGGCGACAGCCCCCACCCCTATCCAATGACTTACGCTGCTGACATCCATAGACTCGCTTGCGGTGGCCAAACTGCTCTTGGGCTTGTCGTCGCCTCTTCTGTAGGCTTAGTTAGCAACCCTCAAAAATCATCGCAAAGATTCTTCAAAAGATCATCTGCGAGCCTGTCTTCCCTCACCCCCGGCCCCTCTCCCTCAGGGAGAGGGGAGGTAGAAATCAAGGGGCTACGGGCTGAAGCTGATACATTTACGCTGAACACTGCTGAACATCACTGTTCAACTATGCAGCGATAGCATTCTGTTTGTTTCCAACCAGAATGGCGGTATCCCGCAAAGCTTTGAGTAGAATACCCAAAGCGCAGTTTCCGTGTCGTCTTACTACCAATTTTCTGCTTTGCTTTGGCTACCATGTTGGCAGACTCGAAAGTAAACAGTAAAGATCAACTGGTAGTAATCCGTACTGAACATATTATACATTATTTTCAGTATAGTTGAGCTTATTATTGACTAGAGTCATGCTCTCGGATCTCGACCGGATCTCCAACGGCCAAACCCAAAGCAGCAGCCGTCCCGCCGCGGAACTCCAGCACACCGTCCACCAACTGGGAAGGAGGCGGCCCATAGGTGGGGCAGGGTTGGGCGGGGCAGCCGGGCACATCGGCGGCAATGTACACCACCTTGCCTTGGTGAAGGAAAATGATGTCCAGGTTGATCAGGGTGTTGAACATCCAAAAAGAAGCTGGCTGGGGCGGATCAAAGGGAAACCACATGCCCCGATCCGGCGGCAAATCGGTGCGAAACATCAGGCCCAAGCGCTGTTGCTCAGGGGTGCGGGCCACCTCTAGCTCAAAGCGTTGGCCGGCAAGGGTGACTTCCGCTTCAACCGGCAGTTGCTGGGGCTGCCCTATGGCTGGGGGGGATGGAGAGATGGCTTCGGTTACCTGAGTTTGTGAGGCGGGAGATCTCTCCGTGGCAGCAGTACATCCCAAGCCGGATCCCAGGAGCAGTAGAGCCAGGCCCAAGGCGACTCTGCACCCTTTTGGAACGTGTATCGTGAACAGAACCATGTGGCACTCTCCTGTGCAGGCTTCATCCTATCGCGCCGGACGCTGCTGCCGCGACTTGGCCAACCGGATGCAGGAAGTTCCCCCCTGGGAGAGCCTTGCCAATTCTTGCTTGCCGGAAGCTGCCTGTGCTTTTCCCCCTTGAGCGCAGCCGGAATGGCGGCCCTGGGCAAGAGCAGCCCGCAACCGACCCGATAGCATAGCCATAGACTCTGCCAGGAGAGCCCTATGAAAGACCTGTTTAATCGATCCTTGGTGAGCCGGATCCCTCTTCTGGCTCTGCTGGGTTTACTGAGCCTGGGCCTCTGGCCCACTCACGGGATGGGATCCCGTTCACAGGAAACCCCGGTGCGGATTCCCTTTGAGCCAACGGTGACCTATGGGGAAGGGTATGGGGAAAAGACCGTGGCCCAACAAGCCCAAAGCCGCTTTGCGCTGAAACTGTTTGATCACCTGCTCCGTCAGCAGCCCCAAGAGAACCTCTTTTTCTCCCCCTTGAGCATCCGCCTGGCCCTGAGCATGCTCTACAACGGCGCCTCTGGGGAGACTCAAACGGCAATGGCCGAGGTGCTGGAGGCACAGGACCTTTCCCTCAATGAGTTGAACTGGAGCAATGCCCAAATGGTGGGCTGGCTGGCGGAGGGATCCCCGGCAGGAGGGCCAGTCCAGGTGCAAACGGCCAACGGCCTCTGGGTGGATCAAACCCTCACCTTACAGCCCCAGTTTTTGCAGGCTTTGGCCACCTACTACCAAGCGGTGGTGAATCGGGTGAATTTGGGATCCCGGCAAACGGTGAACCAGATCAACGGCTGGGTGGCCGAGCGCACCCAGGGCAAGATCAACCGCATTGTGGATCGCCTCAGCCGCGAGGATTTGATGGTTTTGCTCAATGCCATCTACTTCAAAGGCGAGTGGACTCAGCCCTTCGATCCGGAGCGCACCCAAACTCAGCCCTTTACTCGGTTGGATGGCCGCCGCGTCCGAGTGCCCATGATGGTTCAATCAGGTCGTTACGACTACCTGGAGACCGAGCAGTTGCAGGTGGTGAGCCTGCCCTACGGGGAAGGGGAGCTGGAAATGTTGATCCTGCTGCCCAAGAAGGGAGTGGATCTGGAATCGCTGCGGGCAGAGCTGAGCCCGGAAACTTGGCAAGAATGGACGGGATCCCTGCGCCCCCGTGCAGGTTCGGTGCGGATCCCGAGATTTGAATTGGCTTATGAAACGGATCTCACTTCCGTTCTGCAGCAGTTGGGCCTGGGAGTTGCCTTTTCCAACCGAGCCGATTTCAGCCAGATGACCCCAGAGCCAGCGCGGATCAGCAAAGTCCTGCACAAAGCAGCAATTGAAGTGAACGAAGAGGGATCCGAGGCGGCAGCCGCTACTGGGGTGATCGTCTCCCGGACTGCTGTCGACCGGCAAGAGCCCTTTCAATTTGTGGCAGATCGGCCCTTCTGGTTTGCCATTGTGGCCTCCGGATCCGGCGGCAACCCAGCGGCCCAAACCGTGTTGTTCATGGGATCCCTAGTGGATCCTGAATAAGGGGATCCCTCAGGGCAGCTTGCTGACTTCTTACCGGGCGTGCAGATCGCTCTTCAGGATGTGTTGACCCCAGACCGGCTCCCTTGGTTGGTTTAGCCGTTTTTCATTGCGGAGGTCATGATGGTCGAGGTTTTGGAAAGAGAAAAATTGGCCGAGGCACCTGCTGATAGTTCTCCGGCAGCTTCTCGAAAAATTTGGACTGACGAAGAGTTTATGGCTTTACCGGAGGATGGCAATCGCTATGAGGTTGTGAATGGAGAACTGGTTACTGTGGGCTCGGCAGGCGCAAAGCATGGGTACTACGTAAGTTTGATTCATATCATTCTAGGCTCGTACGTTCGCAGTCAAAGGATTGGATTTACCTTCGATTCCGATACTTCCTTCAAAATGAAATCCGGTAATCGCCGCTCTCCGGATTGTTCTTTTTTTTCCAAAGAACGACTGCAATCTCTGGGCGGGATCCCAAGGGGTTATATTGAGGGATCCCCAGACTTGGCTGTAGAAGTTCTCTCCGATGCCAACACCATTGGAGAGATCCATGATAGGCTCGTTGAGTATTTTGAGAATGGATCCCGGCTGGTCTGGATCATTCATCCTGAAGAGAAATACGTTCTGGTCTATCGCCGGCCTGAGCCTGAAGCATTGAAGAAACCCGGCGACATCCTGGAAGGTGGAGAGGTGATCCCTGGATTTGCGCTGGATTTATCAGAGTTTTTTGCCGAGCCGGAGTTGTAGTTTTTCACCAACGCAATGCCCGGATAAGATGCCTTCAGCGCCTAGGGAAAAGCAACCCCTGTTAAGCTAGCCTAAGCAGTGGGATCCCATTTCATGGCACCGGTCTATCCGCAGGTTCTGGAGCGCAATCCCAAACGGCTGCGCATTGCCCTACAGCGGTTTACCTCTCAGCAACTGGCTTGGCGGGCGGCAGCAGGCTTGGTGCTGCTAATTTTGGGATCCCAACTGTGGGCTCGTTCGCCGCTGTTGGGTTTGGTGGCTGTGGGGATGGGCCTGTGGGCTGGGATCCCTTGGGGGTTGGGGCAGATCCTGAATCTAGATTGCCAAAGCCAACGGGTGACCCTGACCCACCTGCGTGGCCCTTGGGGCTTTTGGCGGCAGCAGGTGTTTTCCTATCCCTTGGCTCAGTTGCAAGGGGTGCGGGTACATCGGGTAGGCCAGGAGGTTTTGGACAACCAAGCTCAAGAGAGTTTCCAGGTACAAAGTCAGGTTCGGTTGCAGTTTCACAGCGATCCTTCTAAACCGGAGCTGAACGAGGAGGTCATCGCCTGCTTTAGCAGCCAAGTCGGCATCAAAGGGGACGAACCAGAAGCTTTCGTGCTCTCTCAGCGGCTGGTGCGCTGGATTGAGAACTATCTATCTGAACACTCAGGAAACCTAAGAAACAACTCTTCACCCTGAAAGCCCCCTTTTCGAGGATACTGCCCCACCGTTCCAGTAGACTCAAACTTTGCTCTCCTTTTCGGGGAGTTTTCGGGGAGATGGGGAATTGTTGTCACAGTGCTTGATCCTGGGTTAGAAATGCTACCGAAAAGCAGCGTACTCCTTGACTCTTTCTAAACTTAACTTAATCGACAACCTTCATGAGCGCCTCCTGGGATCTGGTCAACCTGCTTACCTTACTCAACCGGAACACTCTGCCCGGATGGCTTTGGCTGCTCCTTTGGGGATCCTCACTGGCCGTGGTGATGTACTGGCAAAAGCGCTGGCTGCAGCGGGATCAGGTGGGTTTTCCCGATGTCATCATGCTGGCGCGTGCAGATACGACGGTGGTGGAATGTAACGAAGCTTGCCAGAAAATCTTGGGGGATTGGCGGGGCAGGCGCTGGATCGACGTGCTGCCGGCAGAAGAGCAAGAGCAGGCGCAGCAAAAGATAGCCCAGCTCACCCCTCAGCAGCCCACCTTTACCCGGATTAGCAGAGTGGCGGATGCAGCGGGGCAGGTGCGGTGGTTCGAGTGGATCAACCAAGGCATTTTTGACCGGCGGGGCCGCTTGCAGTTCATTCGCGGCGTGGGCCGAGACATTACCGAGAAGAAACAGTTGGAAGAAAACCTGCGGCTGCGGGAGGCCCAACTGCGCACCTTGTTGGATGCCCTGCCATTGGCGGTGTGGGCCAGGGATCCCCAGGGAGTGCTGATTTTGCAAAATGCCACTGACCGCGCCTGGTTTGGCGATCTGCTGGGTACTTCTCTGGAGGAGGTGGCTCGAGAATATCCCCACTGGCCGGAGTACACCTCTCAAGTTCTATCCGACGTAGAGCGGCAAGGGTTTTGC
Source organism: Synechococcus sp. JA-2-3B'a(2-13) (assembly GCF_000013225.1). Classification (NCBI taxonomy): domain Bacteria; kingdom Bacillati; phylum Cyanobacteriota; class Cyanophyceae; order Synechococcales; family Synechococcaceae; genus Synechococcus; species Synechococcus sp. JA-2-3B'a(2-13). Next base: position 1,859,564 of record NC_007776.1, on the reverse strand, counting down.
CAATTCGAAGGTAAGGAAATGATTCAAGGTCAGGAGCGCTATACTTATCGCCTGGCCGTAAAGCTTCAGGATCAGTCTAAAGGTTTGGGACTTCTCGGCATTGTCCTAGATATCACCGAACAAAAGCGCCTGCAACGAGAGCTAACAGATCAACAAGAACGCTTTCGCGCCTTTATCAACAACAGCCACGACATCTTGCACCGGGTTGATGCCCAGGGCCGGCTGTATTGCCTTAATCCCCCGGTGGCGGAGAAGATTCTAGGTCTTACCCCCCAGCCAGGAGAGCCTCAACCCCTGGAGCTGGTTCATCCCGAAGACCGCGAGGCCATCGCGTCTGCCTGCGAGCAACTCCTGTCCCAGCCCGGCCAGACTCTCTGCTTTGTCTATCGGATGCAACATGCCGACGGCCATTGGGTGTGGCTGGAGAGCCTCTGCACCAATCTCTTGGATGATCCTTTGGTTCAGGGGATGGTTGCCAGTACCCGCGATATCACCCAACAAAAGCAGGTGGAACTGGCTTTGCGAGAGAGCGAAGCCCGCTTCCGGGAAATTGCAGAGGCTGTACCGGTGACTTTCTTCCTACAGTCGGCAGACTTTAGCCGCGCTCTTTACAAAAGTCCTCGTTGTGAACAGATTTTCGGATATACACCAGAGGAGCTTTATCGCCAGCCGGATCTGTGGAAGGAAAGGATCCACCCAGAGGACCTGCCAAGAGTGATGGAAACCCTGTCTCTTGCCACCCAAGGCAAAATGTCAGTTACCTATCGGATTTTCCACCCAGATGGCAGGCTGCGCTGGTTGCGTACCTCTTGTTACCCTGTCTTGAACGAGCAGCAGGAAGTCGTTCACATCGCAGGCATTACCGAAGATATTACGGAGCAGAAAGAAGCAGAGCTGGCTCTACAAGAAAGTGAAGCTCGGCTTAGGGCTATTCTGGATGGGATCCCTTTTTCTATCTTTCTCAAAGATCTGGAAGGGCGCTATCTTCATGTAAACAAGACTTATCTAAAACAGAGAGGCTGCAAGGCAGAAGAGCTCTTTGGAAAGTTGGATAGTGAGCTGTTCGCATCAGAAGAGGCTCTAGAATTTCGAGATCAGGATCAAAAAGTCCTGCAATCTCCGCATCCTGTCAGCTACGAGCGAACCTTTTTCCGCGATGGCAAGAGATTGACCCAGTGGGTCACCAAGTTTGCCCTGCGGGATCAGCAAGGGGATCCCTATGCCGTTTGCGGTGTTGTTGTGGACATCACCCCCCTCAAAGAAGCTCAAGAAGTGCTTCGGCAAGAGGCAGAGCGGGAGCGACTGTTGGGGGCCTTATTGCGGCGGATCCGCCAAGCTTTGGACTTGCAAACCCTCTTGGAAACAACGGTTGCGGAAGTGCGAGAGTTTCTCCAGGTAGATCGGGTGATGATCTATCAGTTGCAGGAAGGTGTAGGGGGGTTTGTAGCTGCTGAGTCGGTGGCGGATCCCTGGCCCAGCCACTTGGGCCGCTACGTGTGGGATGAGTGTTTCCAAAGGGATCCGTGCTATCGCAAGTACCAAGAGGGCTTTGTCCAGGCAGTGGGGGATGTAGCAATAGCCGATTTGGATCCTTGCTATCGGGAGTTGCTGGAGTCTTTCCAAGCCCAAGCCAACTTGGTGATCCCGATTCGGCGGGGAGAGGATCTCTGGGGCCTTCTGGTGGCACAGCACTGCCAATCCAGCCGCCCTTGGCAGGGGTGGGAAATCCGGCTTTTACAAGAGCTGAGCGATCAATTAGCCATCGCGTTGCAACAGGCCCAGTTATATGAACAACTGCAAGCCCTCAATCAAACCTTGGAAGAAAAGGTTCGGCAACGCACCTCTGAGTTGCAGCGATCCCTGCAATTTGAGGCCCTGCTGAAACGCATCACTGACCGGGTGCGCGACTCTCTGGATGAAGCTGAAATTCTCAACACCGCTCTGCGCGAGCTGGGAGAAAACCTAAATGCAGATGGCTGCGATATTGGCCTTTACAACGCCGATCTCACCCTTTCCGCCATCAGCTACGAGTATTGTCCTCGCTTGGGGTCGGCCTTGCATACTTGTATTCCCTTTGCCCAATATCCAGATCTCTACGCCCAGTTGTTGCGAGGAGAGCCCTGCATATTTTGTTTACTTCCTGACCATTGTTTACTTCCTGACGCCCCCCGCCAAGGATCAGTCTTGGTCTGCCCTCTGCGGGATGGGGAGCAAGTCTTGGGGGATCTGTGGGTTTTTCGCAGCAGCGAGGAAAGTTTTGATGAGCAGGAAATGAATCTCGTAGCTCAAGTGGCCAATCAATGTGCTATCGGCCTAAGGCAGGCGCGCCTATTCCGAGCTGCCCAAGAGCAGGTGCAAGCCCTAGAGCGCCTCAACCGCTTGAAAGACGATTTCATCAGCACTGTCAGCCACGAGCTGCGCACTCCTCTAGCCAGCATGAAAATGGCCCTGAAAATGTTGCAGATGGCTCCCACTGGGGAGAAACGAGCTCAATACTTAGCCATTGCAGAGCGAGAATGCCAGCGGGAGATCGAGCTGATCAATGACCTGTTGGATTTGCAGCGGCTAAAGGCAGGAGCCTATGCTTTGAATCTGCAAACGCTGACCTGGGAAGCCTTGTTGGGGGATTTGCTGTTGGCTATTGGCGAACGCGCCCGTACTAAGGGGCAAACCTTTCAAGCCAACGTGCCTCTGGAGAGCAGCATCACCACAGATCCTCTCCTTTTGGGGCGTATCCTGCGGGAGCTGCTACACAACGCGGTGAAATACACCCCCGGCCAGGGATCCATCCGCCTAGAAGTCAGGGTTGAGGCCAACCGAACTCGCATCCAAGTCAGGAATAGCCAAGAGATCCCGGCTGAGGAACTCACCCGCATTTTCGATCGTTTTTACCGGATCCCCAGCCATGATCCTTGGAAAGAAGGGGGCACCGGTCTGGGCTTGGCTTTGGTGAAACAAATGGTGGATCAACTGAGGGGATCCATTGAGGTCAACAGCTCTGCCGGTTGGACGACTTTTACGCTACATCTACCCGAATTGCCGCAATTTTAATTCCACTTCTTCCCCTCGCTTTGGGATACATTACTGGCAGGGATCCGGGGGGGCTTTGCCTAAACCTATGACAACTCGCCTAGATTTGGCTCTCACTCTTGAAGACTTCCTCAAGTTGCCTCACATAGAAGAGTCTCCGGCATGGGAGTACGTGGATGGAGTTGCCATTCAAAAACCGCTGCCCAAAGTCCGCCATTCCATTTTGCAAAAACGCCTCGTGGCTGAGGTTGACGGCAGCACCACCAGCTATACTGCCCTACCCGAATTGCGATGCACTTTTGCCGGTCGTTCCATTGTTCCCGATATTGCCGTAATTGCGTGGGATCGAATTCGCCTAAGTGAAACAGGCGAGCCAGAGGATGACTTCACCGCAGCACCCGACTGGATTATCGAAATTCTTTCGCCGGGTCAAAGGGTAAGCCGTGTAATCGATAATATCCTGCATTGCCTAAAGCACGGCAGCAAATTAGGGTGGATGGTGGATTTAGACGATTACTCTGTTTTGATATTTGCCCCTCAACAAGAGCCAGAAATTTGCCGAGGAGATCGTCAGCTTAAGGTGATCGATGGGATCCAGTTAGCATTGACTCCACAACAAATCTTTGTTCTCCAATACACTACCCCCGCCGCATGGCCGTAACCCCCGTGGGATCCAGCACCTTGCCCCGTTCCACCTCGGCATAGACCAGGTAGCGATCCCCGCAGTCCATCCAAGTTTTCACACGGCACTCCAGGTAAGCTAAGGCATCCAACAAAATGGGGCAGCCATTCTCAGCAGTGGCCGTGGCCAAGCCGGCAAAGCGATCTTCTCCAGGGCGCTGGGGCCGCTGAAAGTGCCGCTGCAAGTTGCTACCTTTGCCTTCCCGCAAGATGTTGAGCACAAAGGGTGCCTGGGGATAGGTCAGCAATTCGGCTTCTTGTTCCTTGTTCACCGACAGGGTTAGCCCTGGTGGATTGAAGCTAGCCTGGGCCACCGACCAGGTGAGGAAGCCGCGGCGGGTCTCTCCTTGCAGGGCGGTAACTACGCACAGGGATCCCACCACCCGGCTCAGGGCTTGCCCAACCCGATCCGCCTGAGTTTCGCTGCTGGTTTGGCGAGGGGCGCGGGCTCGTTTGGCTTTGCGCAGGGCCTGAGCAAACTGGGATCCCGCCTCTTGACAGGCTTCTAGGATTTCAGGGGTGGGCTTAAACTTGGCGCGGATCGTCTCAAACCCCAAGGAAAAGCCGGCATTGAGCAACTTACTCTCGATGAGATCCACCGCTTCTCCGCTCCAGCCGTAGGAGCCGAAAACCCCGGCTAACCGGGTGGTGGGAACCGAAGAAAGGATGATGCCAAGGGCGGTTTGGATCTGCACAGGAGGATGGCCGGCCAAGGTCGGGGATCCGATAACAAACCCTTGGCAGCGCTCCAGAGCTTGGGCGATCTCCTCCGGGGTGGCCCATTCGCAGTTGATCCGCTCCACCTTAACGCCGGCCCGCTCCAACCCTTGGGCTATGGCCATGGCCATCAAACCTGTATTCCCGTAAGCAGAAGTGTACAGAAGAGCTACCCGCTGCTCGCCGGGATCCTCCTCGCACCAAGTGTGGTAGTCCAGCCGCAAGCGCCGCAGGCTGTGGCGCACCAAGGGGCCGTGGGCAGGGGCATAGATTTGGGCGGGAAATTCTTCCAACTTGGCCAGGGCTGCCTTCACCTGGGGCAATTGGTTGCGGTGCAAGCAGTCGAAGTAGTAGCGACGGTCTTCGCTGAGCTGCCGCCAATGCTCGTCAAACACCTGCTCATCGCACACATGGGCGCCGAACAACTTATCGGTGTAGAGGATCCCGGTAGCCGGATCGTAGGTACAGAGGGCATCGGGGTGGCGGGGTGTGGGCACGGTGCGAAAGTGCAACTCATGCCCTTCCCCCAGATCCAGGCGATCCCCATCCCGGATGACCCGCAAACGGAAGGACTGGTGGCCATTGTAGAAAATGCCCAGATCGGCGGCTTCCTCTTCGTCGCGACTGCGGGGCAAGGGATCCATCTCTTCAAAGGCAGCCCGTAGCGTAATGGATCCCGGTTTGGAGCAGAGCACCATCGCATAGGGAGCCAGAGGCAATAGGGCCTTGAGAGTGGCAATGCGGTTAAAGTTGACGTGGCTGAGCAAAATAAAGTCCAACCGCTGTAGGTACTGGTGTTGGGCCAGCTCTTCTAAAAAGATGCTGGTGAACGATTCCCCCGGAGGATCGATGAGAAGGGTTTGGCGGGCCTGGATGAGGTAGCTATTGGCAGTGGTGCCCCGTTGCCGAGCGTATTCCAGCTCAAACTTCAGGCGATCCCAGGTGCGGGAGCGGAGAACCAACGTGGACGGGCCGATAAGGGCAACTTGGACATCGCGGGCGGGGATCTTGCTCTCCATAGCAGCCTCCGATGCGGTATCTGTCCTCACCTTGCCACGAAACTGGGGGAATGGGGATCCCTTTTCAGAGTTTCGGGAGAACAGGGGTTGGCTTACCCAAAAGTTGGGTCTGAAGCCCCGTTCTACCCCTACGCGGAACTCAACCAGTAGGGCGGCTTTTGTGCTACAGCAAATACAGTGGCGAGAAGACTCAACTGCCCAAAAAACCACACGACTGTCTTAAAGCTGTTCACGCAGTGTTGCTAAGAAATACCAGTAATTAAGAATTTTCTCCCTTTGGGACAGGGAGTATTCAAGTTTTTGGCCAGCGAAAAGAAGAGGCTAAGATCGGCTTGTAGCGTGTTCAGGCTGCCTATGTCTGCCCGATCCAAGTCCAAAGTGGAGGCCCCTACCAAGGGGATGGATCCCCGCCAGTTTACTGAAGCTGATGTGGCGGCAATTGCAGAGCGGTTGGAGCGCAATGAGTATCCGACCGTCTTTGGCTGCTTGGAAGACTGGCATGCCCTTCGAGCCGTTGCCTTTTATGCTCCCCACTTAGTGGCTCCCTATGCACACCTGTTGGAGTGGGAAGTGGATGAAGATTAGGGCTGTCCTTGCAGTTCTTAAAGGGATCCCAGTGCTCAGGGCAACGAGGGGGGAGGATTTCCGTCAGAGCCTTGCCGGCGAATCAGGTAGCGCACTTCTTCAAGGAGAACGTTGAACCTCTGATCCGTTTCCGCCTGCCGTTGGTTGATGGCCTGGATGGCGCGTTCGTGCTCTCGTTGTAGAGCGGTGAGGGTAACCAGAGCTTGAGTCACTTCCTCTGCCCACTCGGCAAGGTGAGCTAAGTCAGAGCGGGTCTCGCTGACAACTTGCTGTAGCTCTCGCAGGCCTTGAGCTTGGGCAGCAGCTTGTTCGGCAAATTCGGCGCGGCTTTCTTGGATGGACTGACGCAGCTCCTCGATTTCCCGCAGACGGGCGGCGTTCTCCTCGGCAGACTGGGTGCGGCTTTCTTGGATGGACTGACGCAGCTCCTCGATTTCCCGCAGACGGGCGGCGTTCTCCTCGGCAGACTGGGCGCGGCTTTCTTGGATGGACTGACGCAGCTCCTCGATTTCCCGCAGACGGGCGGCGTTCTCCTCGGCAGACTGGGCGCGGCTTTCTTGGATGGACTGACGCAGCTCCTCGATTTCCCGCAGACGGGCGGCGTTCTCCTCGGCAGACTGGGCGCGGCTTTCTTGGATGGACTGACGCAGCTCCTCGATTTCCCGCAGACGGGCGGCGTTCTCCTCGGCAGACTGGGCGCGGCTTTCTTGGATGGACTGACGCAGCTCCTGGATGGATTGGCAGAGCTCCCGGATTTCTCGGCTGTTGGCAGCAGTCTGTTCAGCCGTCCAAGCCAGCAGTTGTTCCACCCGGTCTAAGCGGTCTTGGCTCTGACTATTCACTCCGATGCCTCGCCTTGTGAGTCTCTTGACAAACTGCAACCGATCATAAACGAAGTAGAGCTCTGCCAAACAGGATAGGGGGAATGGTCATTCCCAGAGCCGCCGGATTGGAGAGCGATGCAGCAACTGGTGGGCTTCGGCCAGCAACTCCGGGATAGGCAGATGTTCTGGGCAGCGGGGTAAGCAGTCACCGCATTCGGTACAGCGGTCGGCAAGTGACCCCGGAAACCAATGCCCAGCTTGGCCGAACATGTTGTAGCGGTACTGGGCAAACTCCGTCATCTCGTGGGCAATGGCCAAGTTGCGCAAACGCAGCACTTCGGGAATGTGGATCCCTTCTGGGCAGGGCAGGCAGGCGTAGCACTGGGTGCAGCGGCTGGATCCCAAGCGTTCCTGCTCGGCTTGGCGCAACCGCTCCTGAATCTGAGGGCCATCCACCCACCAACGGTCGGGATCCTGTAAAGCCGACAAGGCCACCTGTAGCTCCTCAGGATGAGTGATGCCCAGGCTGAGGGTGTGAACACGGGGATCCGCCAGCAAAAAACGATAGGCAAACTCCAAGGGGCTGAAAGGTGCACAGCACTCCTGCAGGTGTTGGGGCGGGCGATAGAGCATTCCCCCTTTATCGGCAGGAGAAATGATGAACACGCCCATATCTTGCTGGGCAGCCGCTTCTAGGGCCGGTGCATTGCGCTGTTGGAAAAAGTGATGGTGCAAATTAACAAAGTCAAAGCATCCTGTCTGGATGGCCTGCAAAATTAACTCCAGGGATCCATGGGTGGAAAACCCAATGTGGCGCACCCAGCCTTCCTGCTGGAGCTGCTGGAGAATCGGCAGCCCTTTCTGCAGCACCCACTCCAGGTGTTCCGGCAGGTTGATGCCATGAAAGGCAAATTGATCCAAGTAATCCACCCGCAGACGGCGCAGGGATCCCTGAAGCCGCTCTCGCAACCCATCTGTGGGAGTGAGTTTGCTGGTCAGAATCAACCGATGGCGTGAAAAGGGCAGGGTTTGCAAAATCTCGCCCAAGAGCACCTCGGCATGGCCATAAGCCTGAGCCGTTTCGATGTGGTTGATCCCTGCGGCTAGGGCTGCCTCAACGGTTGCCTGAGCTTGATCCCTGGGCACATTGACCAAGCGCATGCTGCCCAGAGAAAAAACCGAGACCAGCTGTTGGGTGCGCCCAAAGCGACGGTAAAGCATTCCGGTTGAGGTGATGCCAGCAACTCCCATCAAATCACCCCCCAGAGGCGGGAGACAGCTTCAGATGGCCGGGCACAGGCATGGTTTCCCTCAGGAGGGGTTTTTGCCCAGCAGTTCTGCCGCCAGCAGGATCGCCTGCTTGAGGCTCTCGCATCGGGCCACCCCTTGGCCGGCAATGTCGAAGGCGGTGCCATGATCGGGAGAGGTGCGAACAAAAGGCAACCCAGTTGTCAGGTTGACTGCCCGGTCAAAAGCCAGCATCTTCACCGGGATCAAACCTTGATCATGATAGAGAGCCAAGTAGGCATCTGCCACGGCTGGAGATCCCTGGCCATGCCAGGCTTGCGCGGGAGCCAGCCACATGGTGTCGGGGGGAAGCGGCCCCCAAATTTGGGCGTGGGCATAGGTGCGCAGCAGCTCGGTCAGCCATTCTTTTTCCTCCGATCCCAGTTGCCCCTGTTCGCCGGCATGGGGATTCAGGCCGGCTACTGCAATCACAGGATCCGGGATCCCAAAGGTGTGGCGCAGGGATCCCACCAGCAAATCCAGCGCTGTCCGCACCCGCTCTGGGGTCAGCACGGTGGGCACCTGGCCGAGGGGAATATGGGTGGTGGCCAGCAAAACCCGCATCTGCCAACCGCTGTGGGGGGAACGGGCAACAAACATCATCCCGTAGTGCTCAGACCGACTCAGCTGGGCCAAAACTTCTGTTTGACCAGGGAACCGATGGCCGGCTCGATGCCAGAGATACTTGGCGATGGGCGCTGTCACGATCCCCTGAAACTCCCCCTGCAACGTCCGTTCGACCGCCGTTCTCAGGTAAGCAAAACTAACCGCACCACTGTCGGCATCCCCTTGACCAATACAGCCAGGCTGTAACCGAAAGCCTGTGTCGCATTCCAGCATCGGGATCCCTGCCGGATGGGCCAATGGAGCCGGCGACCGATCTCTCAGCAGGCGATAGGTGGCTTCTAGAACCTGCCGATCCCCTACAACCGTGATGTGGGCGCAAGACTGCACCTCAGGATCCGCCAGCGCCTTGAGCACAATTTCCGGCCCAATTCCCGCGGGATCCCCCAAGGTCAGGGCCAGTTTGGGCCGTGGAATGCTCATGGTGTCTTTTCTTGAGAAGACGGACGATCCCCATGTTCCAGGGGAAAGAGAGTGCTGAGGAAAGCTGTGGGGAAGGTCGCCATCCCTTTGAGCAAGAATTCTGAGCTCAGCCTATCAAGTCAGCTGCAAGGGGATCCATGCCGGCAAAATGGTTTAATGAGGGTTTAGCGATATTGAACCTCTATGGCCGAGACATTCCTTTACAACGCCTTGCGTGCTGCCCTCGACGAAGAAATGGCCCGGGATCCCAACGTATTTGTTTTGGGAGAAGATGTCGGCCATTACGGCGGCTCCTACAAAGTCACCAAAGACCTGTATCGCAAGTACGGGGAGATGCGCCTGCTGGATACCCCCATTTGCGAGAACAGCTTCACCGGCCTGGCCATCGGGGCAGCCATGACCGGCTTGCGCCCGGTGGTGGAAGGGATGAACATGGGCTTTCTGCTGCTGGCCTTCAACCAAATTGCCAACAATGCCGGTATGCTGCGCTACACTTCCGGGGGCAATTTCAAGATCCCGATGGTCATCCGCGGGCCGGGCGGGGTGGGTCGTCAGTTGGGAGCAGAACACTCGCAGCGGCTAGAGGCCTACTTCCAAGCGGTGCCCGGGCTTAAGATCGTGGCCTGTTCAACTCCCTATAATGCCAAGGGCTTGCTCAAGTCCGCCATCCGCGACGACAACCCCGTTCTCTTTTTCGAGCATGTGCTCCTGTACAACTTGAAAGAAGATCTGCCAGAAGAGGAATACCTTTTGCCTCTGGACAAAGCCGAAATCGTCCGATCCGGCTCCGATGTTACCCTGCTCACCTACTCCCGCATGCGCTACCACGTGCTCAAGGCCGTGGACACTTTGGTGCAGCAGGAGATCGACCCTGAGGTGATCGATTTAATCTCGCTGAAACCTTTAGATATGGGAACCATTGCCGCTTCGGTGCGCAAAACCCATCGGGTGATCATTGTTGAGGAAGACATGAAATCGGGTGGCATTGGGGCGGAACTGACAGCTCGCATCATGGAAGAACTGTTCGATGAGCTGGATGCGCCGGTGATACGTTTGGCTTCGCAGGACATTCCCACCCCCTACAACGGCACGCTGGAGGCGGCCACCATCGTGCAACCTGCAGATATTGTGGCGGCGGTGGAGCGGCTCCTCTACGCGGATTAGAACCCCCAAAAATCCCTACAAAACAGCGCCGAAATCTATCTCCCAGCAACTTGCAAAATCCTCAGGGCAACCTTGCTAAGATTTCCATGGCAGGGATCCGCGAATATGCAAGGCGTACTGCTGATCCTCTACATGTTGGTTGTCAGTGGCCTGATTGCCGTTGTTGGGGATCGGGTGGGCTACCGCATTGGCAAAAAGCGCCTTACCTGGTTTAACCTGCGCCCCCGCCATACCGCCATTCTGGTGGCCGTGGTGACCGGCGTGAGCATCTCCGCCCTGACTTTGGGCACACTGCTGCTCCTCAACCGCTCTCTGTCGGAGGCCCTGTTCAGCTACACCAACCAAATTGCCCAGGCGGAGCAAGAGCTGCGGGCCCTCAACCGCCAAAAAGCCCTCTTGGAAGCGGAAAATGCCGCTCTCAGGGTTGAGCGAGACCACCTCAAGATGGATCTCGACCAATTTCGCAGCCAGCAGTCGGCAGCCCAAACCCGCCTGAGCGAAGTGCGCGATCAGCTGGCAGTGGCGCTGCAGGAGCGGCAGGAGGCGGAGGCCAAGCTGGCGGCAGCCAACGAGCAACTGGCCAAGGTGCAGCCCAGTTTGGATCGAGCCCATGCCGAGTTGGAGGCAGTGAAGGCAGAGGTGGAGTCGGCCCGCCAGGTGATCGCCACCCTGGAGTCGCAAAAACAAGCCCTGCAACTGGATCGGGATCAGCTGGAGCGCTCCCTGGATGTGGTGCAGGCGGCCTTAACCCAACTGGAGAACCAGAAAAACCAGCTTGAGCAGGAGATCGAGCAGCTCAACCAATTGGCGGTGCGGCTGCGGCGGGGGGAACTGGCCATCTTGGCGGGGGAAGTTTTGGCAACAGGAGTTGTGGAGGCTCCAAGAGGGGCAAAACCAGAGGCGATCCGGCGGCAGTTTGAGCACCTTTTGGCCCAGGCGGAACAGCGGGCCCTTGCCCTTGGATCCCAGCCCATGCCCCCTCTGGAAAACGCGATCTTGATCCGCCGCGAGGATGCCGATCAAGCCTTGGAGAAGTTGCAAGAGCCCGGTAGCTGGGCGGTGCGCATTCTCTCTGTTACCAACCGGCTCAAGGGGGAGCCTGTGCCTGTGCTCGTGCAGATTTACCCCAACCAGCGGATTTTCGCCAAGGGATCCGTGCTGGCCCACGGGGTGATTCAACCGGGTTTGAGCGAAAATCAGATCCAACAGCAACTGCTGGGGCTGCTGAACCAGGCCAATCAGCGCTCGCAAGAGGAGGGGCTTCTCTCCGATCCCATCACCGGCACTGTGGGGGAGTTCTCCCAGGTCAAGTTTCTGGAGGTTGTGCAGCATCTCCGCCAGAGCACCACCCCTCTGGATGTGAAGCTAGTTGCCGACACCGACATCTACACGGCAGGACCGTTGCGGGTGAGTTTTCTGATGGCGGAAGCTTCTGGTCAACCCGGCTCTTCTGGGGCTCAGCAGGCGGGGCGTCCTGAGGGATGACGGATTCACTCCATTCGGCAAGGCTGAAGAGCGAACGAGTGCTGATCGGTTTCGACCCAGGGCGCGACAAATGCGGCATTGCTGTGGTGCAGGTGTTTACGCAAACGGAGCTGAAGGTTTTACACCGGGAGGTGGTCCCTTCCGCGGCAGCGCTGTCTAGACTACAAACGCTCCGGCAACAGTTTCAGGCGGAGCAAGTGATCCTGGGCAATCAGACGACGGCCCAAGCCTGGAAGTCTCAACTGGAATCCATTCTCCCCCCGCAGCAGATTGTCCTGGTGGATGAGCGGCACAGCTCCCAAGAGGCCCGTCAGCGCTACTGGGATTTTCACCCACCGCAGGGATGGGAGCGGCTGTTGCCCAAGGGGATGCGGGTGCCCGCCAAGGCTTACGATGATCTGGTGGCTCTCATTCTGGTGGAGCGGTACTGTCGTGGGCGAGATACGGCTGAGCCGACGTGAGCTTCTACAGGGGATCCTGCTGGGGCTAATGGCGGCAGGATGTGGGGGGCCGGATGCACACCTGCCTCTTGTCGTGGCGCTCAAGCAAGGGATCCCCGCCAGTTTGCTCAACGAGTTTCGCCGCCGCACCCAGGCCCGCTTTCGGCTGCAACTGTTGGATGAGCGGGATCAGTTGTTGGCCTATCTGCAGCAAAGCGTCCAGCCGGCTGATGCAGCCTGGTGGGATCCGGGGGGATGGTTCCGGCGGCGGCTGCCGGTGGCGGCTTTGAGTTTGTTGGGGGCCGACGCTTTGGATCGGGCCATAGCTGCCGGTTGGCTGGCTCCTCTGCCGGCAAGCCTGTTGGGAGAACGATGGCAGAATCTGGATCCCCGTTGGCAAGCTGCGGCACTCCGGGAGGGGCAGATTTGGGGTGTGCCCTGGCGCTGGGGGGTAACGGCCATTGCCTACCGCCGGGATCGGGTGAGGGAGCCCATCCGGGACTGGGCGGATCTGTGGCGGCCTGAGCTGGCCGGCAAACTGACTCTGCCGGATCATCCGCGGGAGGTGATTGGGCTAACCCTAAAGAAAATGGGCCGCTCCTACAACGATCCCCTCAACCCTGAGGATGTGGAATTACGGCAAGAGCTGGGATCCCTGCACCGCCAGGTTTTAACTTACACCTCTTCCGACTACCTGCCCATCTTGCGCTTGGCCGATAGCTGGGTGGCCGTGGGCTGGTCGCAGGATCTCTACGCCACCCAAGCCAACTACCCTGAGCTGGCAGTGGTGATCCCGGCCTCCGGATCCGCCATCTGGTGGGATGTCTGGGTGCGACCCCACGTCGAAGACCATGCCCACGAAGACAATGCCCACACAGAATCAACCCAGACAGATTCCGGATCCCTGTTGGCTGACTGGCTTGATTTTGTCTTGAATCCTGAATTTGCCCCCCGCTTGGTCAATCTGAGCGGGATCCCTTCGGTTTTGCCGCTGGATTTGGCTCAACTTGCCCCACGCCTGCAACGCAGAGCCGACTTGCAAATCTCCACTTGGCAACGCTCGGAGATCTGGCGCCCCCTGAGCTCAGCCGAAGCCGAGTCCTATCTCAACCTCTGGGATCAAATGCGGCGGGGCCTTTTGTAGAAACACAGCGAGCGCGAGCCCTCCACTCTGCAACACTTCGTCAAGGTCCGCAATGCTTCTGAGGAGCTGTGGTAGGATGCCTGCTGTCTGATGAGCCAGTCGCATTTGCATCGAGGAGAGCACCTTGAGTCTGAGAGTTGCTGTTGTGGGGGGCGGCCCAGCCGGAGCCTCTGCTGCCGAAGTTCTGGCCCAAGCTGGAATCGAGACCTTTTTGTTTGAGCGGAAGCTCGACAACGCCAAGCCCTGCGGGGGCGCCATTCCCCTCTGTATGGTCTCCGAGTTCGACCTCCCCGAGGGGATCATCGACCGCAAAGTGCGCAAGATGAAGATGATCTCCCCTTCCAACTATGAGGTGGATATCGCCCTCGAAAAAGAAAACGAGTACATCGGCATGTGTCGCCGCGAGATCTTGGATGCCTTCTTGCGCAATCGTGCCCACCAAAAAGGGGCGGAGCTGATCAACGGCAAGGTAATGCATCTGGAAATCCCCCAGAATGGCCGGGATCCCTACATCCTGCACTACAACGATTTCTCTGACGGATCGAGGCAAGGGGTGCCGCGTTCTTTGGCTGTGGATGTGGTGATCGGGGCGGATGGGTTCCACTCCAAGGTGGCAGAAGCCATTGGTGCTGGCGACTACAACTATGCGCTGGCCTTTCAGGAGCGCATCCGGCTCCCGGACGACAAAATGGCCTACTACGCAGAGCGGGCAGAAATGTATGTGGGGGACGATGTTTCTCCAGACTTTTATGCCTGGGTGTTTCCCAAGTCCAACCATGTAGCCGTGGGCACCGGCACCATGAGGGCAAACCAAGCCCACATCCAAAAGTTGCAAGCTGGGATCCGCGCCCGTGCTGCCGAGCGGATTCGAGGAGGCCAGGTGATCAAGGTGGAAGCCCATCCGATCCCAGAGCATCCCCGCCCGCGCCGCGTGGTGGGCCGTGCTGCTTTGGTGGGAGATGCGGCGGGATACGTAACCAAATCCAGCGGCGAAGGGATCTATTTTGCCGCCAAGTCAGGCCGCATGTGCGCCGAGACCATCGTCGAGACCTCCAACGGCGGCAAGCGCATTCCCACAGAGGAGGATCTAAAACTGTATCTCAAGCGCTGGGATCGCCAATACGGCCTGACCTACAAGGTCTTGGACATCCTGCAGCGGGTGTTCTACCGTTCCAATGCCACCCGCGAAGCCTTTGTGGAGATGTGCGCCGACCGGGACGTGCAGAGGATGACCTTTGACAGCTACCTCTACAAGACGGTAGTGCCCATGAGCCCTTGGGTGCAGTTCAAGATCACGGTCAAAACCCTGGGCAGCCTGATTCGCGGCAACGCTTTAGCCCCCTGAGACAACCCTACTGCCACTGGAAGGTCACCGTGACGCGATCCCAATTGGCCTCGGTTTTCAGCACACTGGCGGAGGCCCTTTGTCCGGGGGGCACGTCGCTGGGCTCAAATGCTGCCACTCGCGTATCGACAACTTCTTCTCCCCGATAGAAGGTGAAACGAGCACGGGCGTTGAGAACCGTGCGGGTGCTGCGGTTGATCGCTTCCACGCTTAGGCGGCTACCGGCCCCCACTCGTTCTTCCCGAATGGATCCCACGATTACAAAATCTCCTGGGCTAGCGGCAGACTCGGCTGGGGTGGCGGTCGGAACTGGGGTGCCAGGCTGTGGGGCCGTCTCGCTTTGCTTGGGATCCGACTGCCTCAGCAGCTCCAAAACACGGGCCAACTCCTGCTGAAAGAAAACAAAGGCTTCCCGCGATTGGTTGGCCACCTGGGCCAAGATCAGTCGATCCGACTCCTCTACCGGAATTTCCAGGAGGGGAGCTGGCCCTTTTAGGGTGACTCGGATGCTGGCGACTTCTTGGTTGATGAACTTATCCAGGTAGGGAAAGATGTTGAGAATGCAATCTTGGAAGGATCCCATCGGCATGATGCGATTGTTGGTCAGCACTAAGTCGGCCCGCTCACAGCTAGTCCGATCCTCCATATCAATTTCCAAGGGCACCCGAAAGGAGCCGAGGCTGGTGTTGGTGATGGTAACCCCAATGCCGTACACCTCCTGCCGCCAGCCGTGAATGATCTCCAGGCTGGGGCTGGTGACTTCCTCGGTGAAATACTCTCCGGCCCAGGTCGGGGATCCCCACAGAGGCAGGGCCAATAGCAGCACAGGGAAATGGCAGGTCAGTCTCCCCTTCACCTCAACCTTCCTTGACTCAACTCGCCGACTTCGGGGCAGAGCAGCGGTGTTTCCTGCTCTCCCGAGATGGCAATAGCCTAACCTAGGGCCGGCGAAACCAGCGGGGGCAGTCTTTAGCCACAGAGCGATCTTTTCAACTGCAACACCGACAGCTTGGAACCTCATCCGCTCTGCCCAAAGCGATAATCCGGTGCCTATCTTCATCAAGCTGGGGGTTGCCTTGGCGGTGGATCCCAAGGGCCATTTTGTCGGGGCAGCGCCACGGGCTCTGCTGTTTTCCGCTGGGATCCCGTCTGCGATAGGATCAGAAAGTTCAGCTTACTAGCGCAGGAGCCCCGCCCTCTGTCCGTAGGACGAGGGTCGGGAGGAATGCGGAAGTTACGATAGAACCATGACCCAAGTCCTGACCGTCTCCTGCAAGCTCAAGGTGTCCCAGTCGCAAGCCGCAAAGTTGGATGCGACCTTGGATGCCTTTGTGCAGGCGTTGAACTGGGTCAACCAAAACACACCAGAGAAGGTAGTTAACGCCGTTAAACTTCAATCTCTGTGCTACCGCCAAATCCGGGCCCGGTTCGGCTTGTCCAGTAACTTGGCTCAGCAGGTCTGCAGATGGCTGGCCGGTGCCCGTAAAGTTGCCCGACAGAAAAACCGTCCGGTCAAAGCGTTCAAGAGAGGCTTTGCGACCTACGATGCCCGTATCTTTTCGTTTCGCGAGAAAGACTGGACGGTGTCGCTGAACACCGTTGGGGGTCGAGAGCGCTTTGAGCTGGCGATTGGCCGTTACCAGAGAGAACAGTTGGCAGGCTCCAATCCCAAATCGGCCACTCTGGTCAAGCGCAAAGACGGTTCCTACTCCATTCAAATCTGTGTGGAAACGGAACCGTGCCCACTGCAAGGCACGGATAGAGTGCTGGGCGTGGATTTGGGAAGGACGGATATTGCTCATACATCGGAAGGAGATAACTGGAATGGACAGCAGTTGAACAAAGTCCGAGACCATCACTCGCGGTTGAGGGCGGTACTCCAACGCAAAGCCAGTAAGGGCACCCGCAGTTCGCGGCGCAGATGCAGAGAACTGTTGCAACGGCTGTCTGGCAAGGAAAGACGCTTTCAGTCGCGTCAGCGTTGCGTAGCAAAAACGTGGGTCAATCATCGCATCTCCAAAGCTATTGTCTCTAGGGCAAAGGCGACAAACAGCGCTATTGCTCTGGAAGACTTGACAGGGATTCGGGAAAGGGTCAATCAACAGCCACGCAGCAAAGCCGAACGGCGCAGGGCCAACAGTTGGGCGTTTTATCAACTCCGTCAATTTTTGGAGTACAAGGCTCTGCGTGCGGGGGTTGCTCTGATTCTTGTTCCGCCTGCCTACACGTCGCAGACCTGCCACCGGTGTTTGCACATTCATCCCGACCCTGCGCAATCCTACCGCAGTGGAAAGAAGTTTAAGTGTGGACACTGTGGATGGAAAGGGGATGCGGATTTGAATGGTGCGAATGTGATTGCGCTTTTGGGGGCTGCTGTAAACCAGCCTAGAGGTTCGGGCTTGTTTTGTTCTCTGGTAGAGCATAACAGGCTCAGGGCTACTGAAAGCCCGCGCTACACTGCTAAGGCGGTGTAGGGTCGGGTAGTTTACAAAGTGCCAAAATCCTAAGAGCCTCAGATCGAGTGCGACCGTGTTCCTCACCTTCTCAGCAGTATGGCTAGATCCTCAGCGTCGTGGCTCAGTCGGCTCTCCTTTTTGCGAGGGCTGATCTTCATCTTGGCCGTGGTGGTTGCCCTCGTTTACTTGGGCTTCAGCCGGGAGGTTCGCCTTGGCCTTGACCTCAAGGGAGGAACCCAGCTCACGCTACAAGCTGTGCCCACCGAGGAGGTGCCTGAAATCACCCCCGAAGTGATGCAGGGGGTAGAGGCCGTCATCCAGCAGCGGATCAACGGGTTGGGGGTGGCTGAGCCTCTGGTGCAGATCAGCGGCCAAGACCGCCTGTTCGTGCAGTTGCCGGGGGTGGCGGATCCGGATCGGGCCATTGCTCTCCTTGGAGATACAGCCCAACTGGAGTTTCGCAAGGGCTTGGTTCCCGTCGGCGCGCTGCCCCGCAACGAGCGGGGAGAGATAACAGCGGGGGAGGATCCGGATACTCTGTTTGAGCGGGTCGGCCTCACCGGGGATCTGCTGCGCAATGCCTATCCCCAAGCCCCCCGCCGCGGATCCCAGAGTTGGGAGGTGCTGCTGGAGTTCAAGCCGGAGGGGGCAGAAAAATTTACTCAGCTCACCCGAGATCTGGCCGGAACAGAACGTCCATTGGGCATTTTTCTGGACGACGTGTTGATCAGTGCCCCGATCGTGGGGCCGGAGTTTGCCCGCACCGGCATCACCGGCGGGACGGCGGTGATCACGGGCAATTTTACGGTGGAAACCGCCACTGACTTGGCGGTCAAGCTCAGGGCAGGAGCGCTGCCGGTTCCCATTCAGGTGATTGAAAATCGCACTGTCGGGGCCACTTTGGGGGAAGTGAGCGTGCGCCGCAGCCTCTATGCCGGGATCGGGGGCCTGGTGCTGGTTTTCCTCTTTATGGTGGCCTACTATCGCCTGCCAGGGCTGATTGCGGACATTGCTCTGCTTATCTACGCCCTCTGTACCTTTGCTCTCTTCCAACTGCTGGGGGTAACCATGACTCTGCCGGGGATCGCCGGCTTTATCCTCAGCATCGGCATGGCGGTGGATGCCAATGTGCTGATCTTCGAGCGCATCAAAGAAGAGTTGCGGGCCGGCAAATCCATCTACAAGTCCATTTCGGAAGGGTTTAACCGCGCCTTCAGCAGCATCCTGGACAGCAATGTGACTACCCTTTTGGTCTGTGGCGTGCTTTTCTGGCTGGGGATGGGACTGGTGAAAGGGTTTGCGGTAACCCTGGGCATTGGCATTCTGGTGAGCTTCTTTACGGCCATCACCTGCACCCGTAGCCTGCTCTTGGCGGCAATGGGGATCCCCAGCTTGCGCAAACCTGAGTTTTACGGCGTTCGGATGGAGACAGCTCAATCATGACGGCTCAAGAGCTATCCCCCGTAGATCCCGCCTCTCGGTTGCTCGACTATCGCTTCGACATTGTTGGACGGAGCAAGCTGTGGTTCAGCTTGTCCTTGGCGGTGCTGCTGGTGGGGCTGGTCAGCATGGCCTTTTCCCTAGCTTCTCTGGGAACCCCCCTGCGGCTGGGGTTGGATTTTTCCGGCGGCACTTTGCTGGATCTGAGCTTTGAGCGGCCTGTCACCACCGAGGAGCTGCGGCGGGCGCTGCAGGAACACAACCTGGGGAGCAGCATCATTCAACTGGACACCCAGACGGGCCAGGAAGCCCTGATCCGCATGCCCCCTTTGTCGGAGACGGAGCGCTTGGCCGTGGAAGCCACCCTGCGGCAGGAGGTTGCCCCCTTCCAGCGCAACCTGGTGGAGACAGTGGGCCCGACGGTGGGTCGTCTGCTCCTGCGTTCCGGCATCGTGGCCGTGCTCATCTCTTTCGGGCTCATCGTGCTGTACCTGGCCCTGCGCTTCCAGTGGGATTACGCGGTGTTTGCCATTGTGGCGCTGCTGCACGATGTAGTGTTGACGATAGGGCTATTTGCCCTTTTGGGCCTGACGGTGGGTATGGAGGCGGACAGCCTGTTTGTGGTGGCGCTGCTGACCATCATCGGCTTTTCCGTCAACGACACCGTGGTCATCTACGACCGCATCCGCGAGAATCTGCGTCTGGTGAGCCGCAAGGTCAGCCTGGCCGAGGTGGTAAACCTATCTCTGAACCAGACCTTTGCCCGCTCCCTGAACACCACTCTGACGACGATGCTGCCCCTAGTTGCCATCGCCATTTTCGGGGGAGCTACCTTGAAGGGGTTTGCCATTGCCCTGCTCATTGGCTTTACTTTGGGGGTGTATTCCAGCATTTTTATCGCCAGCCCCCTGTTGGTGTGGTGGCGGCAGCAGCGCTATGGCAAAAGTAGCGAAGATGCCCGCGCAGGCAGGGATCCCGATTCACTTCCCTCTGAGGGCTAGGTCGTGTTGATCTTATGTTAGGATAGAGAGAATAATTTATAGAGGAAAGAGGATGAAGTTGGTTTTTTTAGATGAAAACAAATGGCAGAAGATATTGGCTTTTTTACAGACAGAAGAGAGAGTTAACATTGGGAAAGAAGCAAACTGCAAACAGTTTATTGAAGCAGTTCTTTGGATAGCCCGTTCCGGTGCTCCTTGGCGCTACCTCCCAGAAGGATATGGCAAATGGTACACCATCTATCAAAGATTCCACCGGTGGAGTCGTTTTGGAGTGTGGGAACGGATGTTCAAGTATTTTATTGACGACCCTGATTTAGAGCATCTCATTATTGATTCAACCATGGTTCGAGCGCACTCCTGTGCTGCCGGAAAAAAGGGGAGCAAGCTTTGGGGAGAAGCCGAGGCGGATACAGCACCAAGATTCATGTGAGTGTAGATGGGTTGGGAAATCCGCTGGAATTGAGAATAACTGGCGGGGAAAAGAGCGATATTACTCAAGGGGAAGAATTGATAGAGGGCTGGCAGAGAAAGGATACCAAAGTAATTGGGGATAAAGGATATGATGCGGATAAGTTGATTGAGAAGATAGGGGAAGCTCAAGCGGTTATTCCGCCTAAAAGGAATAGAAAGACGCAGCGGCATTATGACAAGCATCTGTATCAAGAGAGGCATTTAATCGAATGCTTTTTTCATAAGTTAAAGCAGTACCGGCATCTATTTTCTCGTTTTGACAAATTGGCCAGGAACTTCTTGAGTTTTCTCTATCTCGTCAGTGCTCCCTTTTGGCTCAAATGAAAGATCAACACAACCTAGGGCCCCGATATCGGAAAAATTGGGTCGATTGGGTGGGGATCTGTCGTTCGCGCTGAGACGGTGTCCTCTGGGTTCACCATTGCAGTCTTTGCCCATGGGAGATCAGGTAGCGTTGTAAATCGGCCATTTTGCCTTGCGGCACGATCTGAGCTGGGGTCAAGCTGGGATCCTGGCTGTGCAGCCAAGCCACGGTCAGCCCTACCGCCGAGCCGATGGTCCATTCACCGTAATGCACGCGGGTGGCGGCGTTGACAATGTGGCTGACGGCGATCCCTTTGCCGCCGATGAGCAGGTTATCCACCTTCTGCGGGATCAGGGCTTCCAAGGGAATGAGAATGGGACGGACGGAAAACTCGTTGACTGGCGCGGAGCTGGCCGAAAGAGAGGGCTCCCAGTTGCGGTAGCGACAGCCGTGGATATCGATGGCGTAGTGGGTAACCCCCACCACGGTAGGTCTGAAGTCCCGCCCCCCGGCGGTGCCGACGCGAATATCCTGCTCCAACATCAGGAACTCTGCTTGGCCGTAGGCAGCTCGCCCCAGGATGCGCCGACCTTCGCGGATGTAGGGGTAGAGGCTAAGGCCGGAGCGGGTGCCCAGCAAGGACTCTTCGGCAAACACCAAGGACAGGGGATAGCCGCTGCGGGATTGGGTTTCCATCAGCCACTCGGCAAACAGCAGGGCGTGGTTTTCTCCATCTTTGATGGCCGAGACATCCAGGCCCCCCAGCCAGTTGTGGCGCTGCCCCGAGGCCACCAGCCGCTCTTCCGTCAGGATCAGGGGCGGGTTCATGATCCCCCAGTCGTTGCCGCGGTTCCAGTTCACCAGCGTCAGGTCGCCTGGAACAGGCGTGCTGTAGAAGGGATCCCGGCGACCCTTGCTGACGATGCGGCGGTAATTGAAAAAGCTCTGGCCGCTGAAGGTGGGGAAACCTTCCATGTCGAACTCGCGGCGGTGTTCGGCGCGGGAATAGCCTGGTTGCAGTTGGGCCAGCTCGGCGCGGGAGCGACCGCCATCGTCGTGGATGGCCAGCACGAAGGGAAAGGTAAAGGCTTGAGTGCACTCCGGGTTGCTGGCGGGGGCGGCATTGGGCTCGCCGGTCACATCGTGCCCTTCCGAACCCAGCCGATAGGGGATCCCGGCCCAGCCCACCAGCTCTCCGGTATCGGTGGCATCGATCACGAAGAATGGGCGGCCCGGCGGCGCTTGTAGACGCAGCACTCGCTTGGCGAACACCTCCGTTTCCTGCCAACTGTACCAGCTCACCAGCTCCCGCCACAGCCGTCCCGGCGGCACAAAGTTGGGATCCCGGGGTTGCCGCTGCACAGCGTAAATGCTTTCAATCTGGGATCCATCGGCGCTGAAGGTGGCCCCCTTAAAAGCCGTTTGGGTAGCCCAGCGGCTGTTGGGGGCATTTTGAGCTGCCTGTTGCAGCCAGGTTTCCACCGCCTGCAGCCCCGCCTGAGGCGGAAAACACAGCCCTCCCACCCAGCAGCTGTTGATCTCGGATACGCGGGTTCCCGGCGGGATCCCTGTCCAGGCCGGCAGATGCACCGGCTGGCTTTCGATCAAGGCCTTGAACTCCAGCCAGTGGCGGGAAAAATTGCCCCGTTGCCGCATTGGCAGCGATTCATCAATGGCCGATACCCCCTGGGAGGTGATCTGCCCCCCCAGCCAAGGGGTGAGCTCGATGAGACAGGTCTGCACCCCCCCTCGCATGGCATGGCCTGCCGCTGCCACCCCTCCCAGGGATCCGCCCACCACCACCAGCTCGCACTCCCAAATCTCGTCCGGCTGCGGCAAGGGATCCAACAAGGGCCAACCGTGGGCGGTAAAACGGGGCACCTCCGGCTCGGAGACGGCAACAGGGGATCCCACCTCTGGCTGGGAGAGGGCGGCAAACCCCATCCCGGCCACAAAGCTCAGCAGCGACAGGATCCCCAGCCCCACAGTTCGCTTGGGCTCAGATCCCCGGCACGCCGCAGCCGTCTTTTTGCCAGCCATGCTCACTCACACCCCCGGCCTTTCCCCGGCAGGAGAAATCCCCTTGAGAATAGCTGAGGAAACCGACATTGAGGCCAGCCAGGATCCCTGCCACAGGGCATAATGGGCTAGCAACTTTTTAACGGCAACGGCGGGATCCCATGGGACGGGCAAAGAAGGTGGTATTGGCCTATTCAGGCGGGGTGGATACTTCCGTCTGCATTCCCTATCTCAAGCACGAGTGGGGGGTGGAATCGGTGGTGGCCCTGGCAGTCGACTTGGGGCAGGGGGCGGAGCTGGAGGCCATTCAGGCCAAAGCCCTTAGGGCGGGGGCAGAGCAATCTCTGGTGCGGGAGGCTGTCCAGGCCCTCATTACCGACTATGCCTTCCCGGCCATCCAGGCCAACGCCCTCTACGAGCAGCGCTACCCCCTTTCCACGGCCCTGGCCCGACCCCTGATTGCCAAGCTGCTGGTGGAAGTGGCGGAAGAGGTGGGCGCCGATGCGGTGGCCCACGGCTGCACCGGCAAAGGCAACGACCAGGTGCGCTTTGATCTGGCTATTGCTGCTTTAAATCCCCAGCTCAAAGTGTTGGCCCCTGCCCGCGAGTGGGGGATGACCCGCGAGGAGACCATTGCCTATGGGGAGCGCTACGGGATCCCCATGCCCGTGCAGAAGTCCAGCCCCTACAGCATCGACCTCAACATTTTGGGCCGCAGCGCTGAAGCCGGCATCCTAGAAGATGCCGACCGGGAGCCGCCGGAGGAAGTGTATGCCCTCACCCGGCCTATTTCCCAGACACCCGACGAGCCCGCCTACGTGGAGATTGAGTTCGAGCAAGGGATCCCTGTCGGGCTGGATGGGCAGCGCCTTGGCCCCAAAGCCCTCTTCGAGCAGCTCAACTCCTTAGCTGGCCTGCATGGGGTGGGCCGCATCGACATGATTGAAAACCGCCTGGTGGGGATCAAGTCGCGGGAGATCTACGAGTGCCCTGCTCTAATGGTCTTGATCCAAGCCCACCGCGAGCTGGAAAGCCTCACCCTCACCCGCGATGTCATCCATTACAAGTACGGCATCGAGACCACCTACAGCCAGTTGATCTACAACGGCCTTTGGTACTCGCCGCTGCGGGAGGCTCTGGACGCCTTTATCCGCGCCACCCAGAAAAGCGTCACCGGTGTCGTGCGGATGCGGTTGCACAAGGGCCAGGCAGTCTGTGTGGGTCGTCGCTCTCCCTACTCTCTTTACAACCCAGAGCTGGCCACCTACGGGGAAGGGGATCAATTCGACCACCGCGCCGCCGAAGGCTTTATCTACATCTGGGGCCTGCCCACCCGTGTCTGGGCCCAGGTGCACCGGGGCTAGGCTGAAGTGGTGATCCCACTCTCATTCCATTGGATGGATCTCTGGACAACCTGTTGGAGTTACCCAAACGCGCCTCGGCGGAGACAATGAGAGGGGCAGCTATGCCTGAAGCCAACATCCTCATTGACTTCGCCAAGGTTGGGGGGCTGGAATCCTTAGCGAGGTTGGCAAGTCTGGAGGTGCTTGACGTGGTACTGGCAGAAGTCGATGACCCTTGCAAGTCCCAGGTTCTTGCTTTGGGCGTGCAGGTTGTCCAGGTGCAGGAAACGTGGCTTCCAGAGGCAATGGTTCTGAAGAAAAGTGGGTTGTCGATAGCTGACGCATTGTGTCTTCACTACTGCCGTACCAGCAGCTCTACGCTCCTCTCCAACGATGGCCGGTTGCGCAGAGCTTGCGCGGAGAGCGGCGTTGTCGTCCACGGCAGCCTTTGGGTAGTGTGTGAGCTCCATAACCAAAAGGTTTGTCTGTCGGAGGTACTGTGCAACTGGCTGGATCGCTGGGAGAAGGAGTTGAAAGCTCGCCTCCCTGCTGACGAGTTGGCCCAGGTGCGACAGGTTTTAGGATGTATCTCAGGTTCGTAGCGCCAGCACCCACCCTCAAGTCCCGGCAGTCCAGGTGTTGCCGTACTCGATCTGCTCGGGGGTGAGGCTGTCGATTTGGATCCCCATGGCCTTGAGCTTGAGGCGGGCGATGGCCTCGTCCACCTCGAGAGGAATGGGGTGAAGCCCTGGGGCCAAGCGGCCCCGGTTTTTCACCAGGTATTCGCAGGCCAGGGCCTGGTTGGCAAAGCTCATGTCCATGACGCTGGCGGGGTGCCCTTCGGCAGCAGCCAAGTTAATCAGGCGGCCTTCCCCCAGCACCACCACTGACTTGCCCGACTGCAGACGGTATTCTTCCACAAAGGGGCGCACCGTCTGTCGGGAGACGGCCCGCTCCTGCAGCGCCACCAGGTCGATTTCAATGTCAAAGTGGCCGGCGTTGCAGACCATCGCCCCATCCTTCATGCGGTCGAAGTGCTCGCCGCGAATCACGTGCTTGTTGCCGGTGACGGTGATGAAGATGTCCCCCAGAGCAGCGGCTTCTTCCATCGGCATCACCCGGAAGCCGTCCATCACCGCCTCCAGAGCCCGCACCGGGTTGACTTCCGTGACAATCACCTGGGATCCCATGCCGCGGGCCCGCATGGCCACTCCCTTGGCGCACCAGCCGTAGCCAGCCACCACCACCGTCTTCCCGGCCAGAAGGATGTTGGTACAGCGCAGGATCCCGTCCAGGGTGGATTGGCCGGTGCCGTAGCGGTTGTCGAACAGGTGTTTGGTCTCGGCGTCGTTGACGGTCATCACCGGGAAGCTGAGCACCCCCGCCTTGAGCATGGCCCTAAGGCGCACCAGGCCAGTGGTGGTCTCTTCCGTGGTGCCGATGAGCTCCGACAGTTGCTCCTGACGGTGCTGCACCAGCTCCGCCGTCACATCTCCGCCATCGTCGATAATCAGGTTGGGGCGGTGATCTAGGGCAATCTGGACATGGCGGCGGTAGGTGGCCACATCTTCTCCTTTGAGGGCAAACACCGAAATGCCATGGTCCGCCACCAGGCTGGCGGCCACATCGTCTTGGGTGGAAAGGGGATTGCTGGCAATGAGAACGCTATCCGCCCCCCCTGCTTGTAGAGCCAGGGCCAGGTTGGCCGTTTCGGTCGTAATGTGGCAGCAGGCCACCAAGCGCAGCCCGGCAAAGGGCTTTTCTTGAGCAAAGCGCTCCCGGATCTGGGCCAGCACCGGCATCTCCCGCGCCGCCCACTGGATCCGTTGCTTGCCCAGGGGGGCGAGGTTCAGATCTTTCACTTCATGCTTCGGGAGAGACAGGGTAGCGCTGGTCATCGAGTGTTGCTCCAAACAGGGTCATCGAGAGAGGATAGGGGAACGGAAACTGCAAGCCCCAAAGGGGGCCAGGCAGCCATAAAGATCAGCAAGGATGTCGATAAGCCTGAACTATTCTGCCACAAGGGATCCCCTTTCAGCGCTGGGGCTGGATGTAGGCAACCGCCGCATTGGCGTGGCCGGCTCCGACCGGCTGGGGCTGCTGGCTACTGGCCTGGGGGTGATCCAGCGCCGTTCCCTCTCAGAGGATATTGCCCAAGTGCAGGAGTGGATCCGCCGCCGCCAGGCCACCGTGGTGGTGGTGGGGATCCCCCTTCTGGCGGATGGGTCGGTGGGATCCCAGGCCCGCAAAGTCCAGCGGTTCGTGCGCGCTTTGCAGGTGGCCGTGGATCTTCCCATTGTTACCGTCAATGAATACCTGAGCACCGCGCAGGCGGAGTGGGATCTGCGCGAGGCAGGGATCCCGGCCAAAGCCCAGAAGGGCTTAATCGATCAGCAGTCGGCGGCGGTAATTCTCCAAACTTGGCTGGACGAGCGACGGGCTTCCCTGTCAGAAGTGCCGGCTTGGCAAAGCTGGGGCAACAAAGACTACGCTGGAGAAGTCTAGCCGGGAAAGTTTAAATCAATTCAAGCCCAAGGTGGGCCATCCCTCGTTGCCCCTTCTGCATCAGCAGGGTGTGATTGTTAAGTCGGGGCCTTTCGCGCAACTTTGATAACGTCTGATAACGTCACGTGAACCATCCGAGCATGAATCGCATTTGCATTCTTGGGGGCGGCTTTGGCGGGTTGTACACAGCTTTGGAACTGAGCCGGCAACCCTGGCCAGAACCACCCCAGATCACCTTGGTCGATCGGCAGGAGCGGTTCGTCTTTGCCCCCCTGCTTTATGAGCTGCTCACCGGAGAAATGGAAGACTGGGAGGTGGCCCCCCGTTTTCAAGATCTGCTGCCCCCGGGATCGGTGCAGTTTCGCCGCGGATCTGTCCAGGCCATTGACCCTCAAGCCCGCCGCGTGGAGCTGGAAGATGGGCAGAGCTTGGAGTACGACGCGCTGGTGCTGGCGCTGGGGGGAGAAACCCCTCTGGAGAGCGTTCCGGGAGCGGCGGAGTTTGCTTTTCCCTTTCGCACCCTGGCAGATGCTCAGCGGCTGCGCGCCCACCTGAAGGCGTTGGAAGACCGGGATCCGGCTCAGCCTGTGGCTCTGGCCATTGCAGGAGCAGGGGCTAGTGGCGTGGAATTGGCCTGCAAATTGGCGGATCGGCTGGGCTGGCGGGGACGGATCCGCCTCATCGAGTTGGGATCCCAAATCTTGTCCGGCTTTGCTCTCTCCAGCCGGGAGGCGGCCCAAGAGGCGCTGGCCCAACGGCGGGTGCAGGTGGAGTTGCAAACCAAGGTCTTGGGCATCGAGGCCCTTGGCGAGAACGGCGCCCCTCCCTTCCATCTGCAGCTGCAACGGCTGGAGACCCAGGAGATCGCCACAGATCTTGTGGATGCTGTGCTGTGGACTGTCGGAACCCGACCGGCAGCGGTGATTGCCAATTTGGATCTGCCCAAAACGGAGCGGGGACGGCTACAGGTTTTGTCCACCCTACAAACCCCCACCTTCCCAGAGATCTTTGCCTTGGGAGATGCAGCAGCGGTGGTGGATGCGGAGGGCAAGCCGGTGCCGGCCACAGCCCAAGCGGCTTTTCAACAGGCCGGTTATTGCGCCTGGAACCTGTGGGCTTTGCTCACCCAGGAGCGGCCTCTCTTGCCCTTTCGCTACTTTTCTCTGGGGGAAATGCTCAGCCTGGGGGTGGATACGGCGGTGCTTTCTGCCCTTGGCGGCCTCACACTGACCGGCCCCCTGGGCTATTTGGCCCGGCGAACTGCCTATTTGGTGCGCCTGCCCACACTGGAACACCAGCTCAAGGTGGGATGGAATTGGATCACCCGCCCCCTGTGGCAAGGGCTGCTGGCCCGCTAGGATCCCTGTAACTGGCAAGAGCGCTCGTAGGCCGCTCGCACTGCCTGCATCAGGGCTCCCCGCACCCCCGCCTGCTCCAAGGCTTGGATCCCGGCAATGGTCGTCCCCCCTGGACTGGTGACCCGGTCTTTGAGAACGGCAGGGTGCAGATTTTCTTGCTGCAAGAGGGCAGCAGTACCCGCCAAGGTCTGCAGGGCCAACTGGGTAGCAATGGGACGCGGCAGCCCCACCTGTACCCCTCCGTCGATCAGCCCTTCCAGAATCACCGCCAGATACCCCGGCCCGGAACCCGAAAGTGCCGTCACCGCATCCATCTGGCTTTCGGCCACCGTCACCACCTCGCCCACCGCGCGAAACAGCTTCTCCACCTGCTCCACCTGCATAGGCGTCACCCCTGGCCCGTAGCTGATGGCCGTTATGCCCGCCCCCACCAGCGCCGGCGTGTTGGGCATCGTGCGCACCACCTTTTGCTTGGGAAAAGCCTGCTGCAACTGCTGCAAGGGGATCCCGGCCATAATCGAGATCACCAGCTCTGTGGCGGACAGCCGGCCCATCTCAGCCACCACCGTCGGGAAGAGCTGCGGTTTAACGGCCAGAAACAGAATCTCAGACTCTCCCGCCTGGGATGGATCCGCCAACAATCGGATACCCAGCTCCTGCTGCAGGGCCACAGCCTTATCCAGATCAGGCTCCCGCAAGGCCACCTGCGCTGCGGGATAAACTCCCACAGCTACCCAACGCCGCAGCAGGGCGGATCCCATGGCTCCACCCCCGATAACACTTAGCAGTGGCCGCTCCATAGCAACTAGTGCTGACCTACTGCCTGCAGATGCTCATAGGTGCTGGGCCAGAGGGGGGTAGGGCTTTGCAAAGGGCGCTGCAGCGGCTGCACCACTTGGCTACTGGGGGTGGAAACCATCACCGTGCTGGGGGTGAACAAAAAAATGTTCTCTCCGATGCGCTCTTGGTGGCCATCGATGGCGTAGGTGCCGCCGGCAACGAAATCCACAGAGCGCTGCGCCTCAGCGGGATCCATCAGGGTCAAGTTCATGATCACCGTCTTGCGCTCCCGTAGGTACTGGATAACCTGAGCCATCTCATCGAAGCTGCGCGGCTCCATCACCACCACTTCACTGGTGGGTGGGTTTACGCCCGGTAATCCAATCACGTTGCTCCCCATACTGCCCCCTGCTGAGCGATCCCGATGCTGACTGCGCCGATGGCCCCGCGACTCTTCTCGACCGGCAGAGCCCTCCCCCGCTTCCACTCCCCGTTGCCGCCGCCCTCGCGGAAGGGTACTCACTTCCTCCTCTTCGGGGGGAGCAGCCGGTTGGGAACGGCGTCCCTCGTAGAGCAGTTGGTAATCATCCTGCCCTTCCATTTCAGAGTACTCCTCCAGGCCGTCCACGGGATCATTCAGACCCACAAAATCTCTTACCCTGCTCCAGATTCCATTGACATTCATATGCACATCCTCACTACAGGTCATGGGTTTACGGCGAGCGTAGGATTCAGGCTCTTGATTGGATCCTGAGTGGCTCACTCAAGCTAGGGGGCGTCCTTTTATTCTCGGTCAAAGTCTTTCAATAGGCTGAGACAGGGTTTGCTCAGAAAGCTGCCGAAGCGAGTGGGGGCTAACGCAGGTTAACAAAACCCCATTGATTCGACGAGTAGAGTTTACCCAGAAGAAGTGAAGATGTCATCCCGCTTGCCAAGCCGTTGTTTGGCAGGATTGAACTCTGCTCCCCGTCTGGATTGAGCCCACGTTAACGGAAGTAACGCAAATGATTACAAATTTCCCCAAAATTTCCCCAATAGGGCAAATCCTGGGCGGGATCCCCCCACTTTTGATTATCCAAGCCGAACTCTCGCCCCAAAGGTGCCCCGCAGGGCGACTGGGGAGTTGCACGGCTTTACACAAAATTTAATCACAATTTAACGGCTTCACAGAGGTCACATCTATTCCTGCTCGGCGTCGGCAAACAAAGCACGCCCCAGTCGGATCAAGTTAGAGCCTGCTGCCACCGCCAGGAGGTAATCGTCGGACATGCCCATGGAGAGGGTGTGCACCTGCAGATGTTCATAGCCGCTGCGCTGGATGTAATCGGCCAGTTCGGCCAGCTTGCGAAACAGGTCTAGGGCCGCCTCTGAGCTCAAGCCCAAAGGCAAAATGGTCATCAGGCCCACAATTTGCACCTGCAGCAGTTGGTTCAGTTCGGGGAGGCTCTGCAACAGATCGGGGATGAGCCAGCCGAACTTATTGGGATCCGGAGCCAATTTAACCTGCAGGCAAAGCTTGGGGGTGAGGTGCAGCTCCCAGGCTTTTTGGTTGATCAGCTTGGCCAGGCGCAAGCTATCGACGCTGTCGATCCAGGCAAATTGCTTGAGGGCCGGTTTGACTTTGTTGGTCTGCAGATGCCCAATTAAGTGCCAAACAATGCCGGTCAGATCCTGCAGTTGCCCTTGTTTGACGGCGGCTTCTTGCACTCGACTCTCCCCAAAGTGGCGGATCCCAGCCCGATAGGCGGCGCGGATGTGGTCGGCACTGTAGCCTTTGCTCACTGCCATGATCTCCACATGGTCTGGGATCTGGGCTCGGATGGCCTGAATGCGGCTGTGGATGAGCTGCTCGTCAAGGGGCATCGTCAGGTCAGCAGGCCGGGGATCTCTATCCCCATTCTCGTTCCAATTGGCAACAATGCTCTAGGATAGATTTTTGCAGAACCCAGAGCCAACGGGCTGTCCGCTACCGCTGCCAGGGATCCGGTCGGGAGATGATCACGCGGGTGCCGGGCGCCAGTTTGCGCGCGTAGTCCAACTGCACCACTTCTGGGTTTTGCTTCAGGGCTTCCCCCTGGAGGCGAATGGCTTGGGCTTCTCCTTCTGCCAGGATCACCAATCGTTGTTTTTCCAGCTCTGCTTTTTCCACGAGGAAGCGTTCCCGCTCTTTCTCTTGCTCGGCAATTTGCTTTTGCTCGATGGCCGTTTGGAATTGGTCGGAGAAGCGGACATTGCGCAGCAGCACGTTTTGCAAGATCAGGTCATTCTCAGCAAAAATGCTGGAGAGCTGCCGCTCCACATTTTCCTGGATCTGCTCGCGTTCTTCCGAGAAAACGGCGATGGCGCGGTGCAAAGCCAGTTCATTGCGCACCACCGTCCGCACCTCTGGGCGAATCACTTTGTCCACGTAGGAAGGGCCAATGGTCTGGTGCAGGTGGGCCACTTGGTCGGGATCCAAGCGAAAGCGCACCGAGACATCGAGGGAGATCTGCTGGCCGTCGGCGCTGAGCACTTTCAACGCATCATCCCCCTGGTTTTCGGAGCGTTGAGAGGCCATAGTGTAGGTTTGGGTGCGCACGTCGTAGAAGATAGGCGTTTCCACCAGCGGCAGCAGGAGGTGCAGCCCTTCTCCCAGCGGCTGCGGCTTCAGCCCCGTCAGGGAGTTGAACACCACGGCCCGTGTGCCGGCAGGCACCACCACCAAGCACTGCAGCAAGGTGGCCAAGAGGATCAGCAGCAATGCCCCACCCACCAAGGGAATCCAGGACAAAGCGGGAAGTTCAAAAGCAGGACGACGGGGGTGGGCCGATTTCACAGGTGTGTTACCCAAAAACCTAAAGAACTCGAACAGGTGCCCCGGGGATGGCCGGCCAAGCTCTTCTTGAGCTTAACCCAAGGCCGCAGCCAAGATCTGATAGGCCAGTTTGGCGACCGTGAAGGCGCTGCGGCGATCGGTTTCCCGTTCCCCCGTGACCGACAGCTCGACCACATCGGCGCCGACAATTTGCCGTTGCTGTCCTAGCGCCCGGATCAGCTCCACCGTCTCCCACCAGCCCAAGCCGCCGGGTTCGGGGGTACCGGTGGCCGGCACCACAGCGGGATCCAGCCCATCCACATCCACCGTCAGGTAAACCTGGGGGCCCAAGGTGGCGATCACCTCTGGGATCCACTCCTGGGCTGGCTTGGTGTGCAAGCTGTGGGCAAAAAAGGTGTGCAGACGGCGCTCGCGAATGGCCTGGCGGTCTTCGGCGCAGATGGAGCGGATCCCCACTTGGGTGAGGCGGCTGCCCACTTGCTCCACCACGCGGGCCATGGCAGAAGCATGGGAATAGCGGGATCCCTCGTAGCTATCTCTCAGGTCGCAGTGGGCATCGATTTGCAGGACGTGCAGCTCCGGATAATGGGCCAGGTGGGCAGCAATCAGGGGCCCGCTGATGGAGTGCTCCCCACCAATGGAAAGCAGGAACCGCCCCGGTCTCACCCACTCGGCAGCGCGACGCTGGATTTCGGCCATAGCCAGCTCCTGGGCGGAAGATCCCAGACCTTCCAACTCCACCGGGGGGGCCGTCCAGTAGCGGGAGATCTCTTCCGAGAAGTCGGGGTGAAGAGCTGGCTGGCGATCCCGTACCTCGTCGTAGATCTCCACATAGGCAGAAGCCTGCAACAGCGCCTGAGGGCCTTTGGCGGTGCCTTTGCCATAGGAGGTGGTGGCCTCGTAGGGGACGGGCAGGAGAATTGCTTGGGCCATCTCCGGATCCGGCTCAGGCAGGCCCAGGAAGGGGAAGGGAGAGCGATACATGATGGCTTGCAAGAAGGGATCCCTATTCTATTGAATCTATTGAAGAATTGTGGTGAGCCAAAAGGACTGGGATGATGGGGTAAAGAGGGATCCCTTGTGGGATTGAGGCAAACCCTCTAGACTGAGCAAAGGCTTCCCCAAGCCCAGTTTTAGCAGCCATTTGTTTTCACTCCTCTTAGACTGCCTTTCCACAAGCTGACGAGCCTATGACCACTGCCTCTCACGCTGCTCTTTTCGACGCTCTGGCCCAACGTCGGGCCCTCAAGATCATCAGCGGTCTACAAAACTTCGACCTGCAGTCGGTTCTGAGCATCACCCGCGCCGCCCAACAGGGAGGGGCCACTTGGGTGGATATCGCTGCCAGCCCCGAATTGGTGCAGCGGGTACGCGCCCAGATCGATCTGCCCATCTGTGTGTCGGCGGTGGAGCCGCAGCAGTTGGCCGCAGCCGTACAGGCAGGAGCAGACATGGCCGAGATCGGCAATTACGACAGCTTCTACCCTTCAGGCCGCATCTTCTCCGCAGCGGAAGTCCTAGACCTTACCCGCCGAACCCGCTCTCTTCTGCCCCGCACGCTCTTGTCGGTAACCGTTCCCCACACTCTGCCTCTGAATCAACAGGCAGAATTGGCCGAGAAACTGGAGGATCTGGGAGCCGATCTCATCCAAACCGAGGGCAGCACCAGTGCCGAGCCGGTTCACGGGGGATCCCTGGGCCTGATCGAGAAGGCTGCCCCCACCCTGGCCGCCGCCTATGAAATTAGCCGTGTGGTCTCGGTACCGGTTATCTGCGCTTCCGGCCTCTCGACGGTAACAGTGCGCTTGGCCATTGCTGCCGGCGCTTCAGGTGTAGGGGTGGGCAAAGCTGTCAGCCGGCTCCAGGATGAAGTGGCCATGGTGGCTCAAGTGCGGGCATTGGTGGAGGCCTTGGGAGGATCTCGGATCCCTGCCCTTGTCTAGTCGATGTCTGACCGGTAAAAGTTGACCCTCTTGCGCCAGCGTGCGCTGGTGCATTTTTTTTAGATTTTCTTGGACAAGCAGGGAATAAGTAGGTAAGTAGGGCAGCTGAGGGTTGAGATCAGCCGCTAGAAGTTTTGCTGCTCACCAAATTTTCGGGCTGGAGGCCCGCACATAGCCGCAGGCTTGGTGTCGGGAGGAAAGCCCTCCTCCATATAGGTTTGCCGGTCAAAAGTCTGGATAAACTACAATAAGCCCATGAGCCAGACTATCTCTGTACGTTGCAAGCTGATAGTCCCACAAGAGTTGCGTCAAGAAATTGACCGCACTTTGCAGGGCTTTGCGAATGCTTGCAACCAGATTCTCGACACCGCCAAACAAAAGAACTGCTGGAACACCGCCAAGCTGCACCACTTGGTCTATCGACCGGTAAGGGCAGCAACGGGGCTGAAAGCCAACCACGTCTGTCAGGCGCTCCGTCGGGTGATTAGCAATGCCAAGGCGGTGAAGCAAGTCCACAAGTTCCGCCCCACCAGTCTGACTTTGGACGCTCGTACTTTTAAGTACCGAGAGTCCGACCAAGCCGTGGGCGTGACCCTGATGAGCGGACGGGTTTGGCTCAAGCTCAAGATTGGCGGTTATCAAATCGCTTTGCTGCGGGGGCAAACGCCCACCAGCGCTACTCTGTCCAAGACCAAGCAAGGGGACTACTACATCAACATTGCTGTTGAGCTGGATACTCCCCCAACTGGCAAAACTCCAAAGGTAATCGGAGTTGACTTGGGCAGACGGGATATCGCCACCGCCAGCAACGGACGCTCTTGGAGTGGAGAGCACATCCAGGCCGTCCGTGACCGGTTCAGCCGTGTACGCGCCAAGGTTCAATCCAAACGCACTCGCAGCTCTAGGAGGCTGCTGAGAAGGCTCTCTGGGAGAGAACGGCGCTACCAGACATGGCTGAACCATAACATCAGCAAAACCTTGGTCAGGGATGCCCAGGCTATTGGTGCGGCACTGGCTTTTGAGGACTTGACGGGCATTCGAGAGTGCCTGAATCAGAAACCTCGGAGCAAAGCCGAACGGCGCAGGACTAACAACTGGGCGTTCTACCAGCTCAGGATGTTTGTGGCCTACAAGGCTGCCATTGCTGGGGTGCCTGTGGTACTGGTTCCGCCTGCCTATACCAGTCAGACCTGCCACAAATGCCTGCACATCCACCCTGAGCGGGGCAAGTCCTACCGTAATGGTAAGTCGTTCAAGTGTGGACATTGTGGGTGGGAAGGGGACGCTGACCATAATGCTTCTCTTGTAATTGCTGCTCTTGGGGCGACTGTAAACTCGCCTGAAATTCCGAAACTTAGCTGCCCTCTGGGGCCGCTAGGGATTGGGATAAAGCCCGCACCCTGCGCATAGCGCGGGTGTCGGGTAGTTTACAAGTGCTTCACTTTCTTCCGCGTAGAGGTGGCATACCCGGCAATATCCAATTTGCGGCGGTTGCTACACTTGTCGTCCTTGCCTTCCCAGACCAATTCCGTCCGCAGCCATCGCCCCAGTCATGTTCTGCAAAGATTCCAAGTCCTGAGCCGCATTGGGCAGACATGGTTGACAATGCGAGGGATCCCTTTTTGAACTGTCCATGAGCTGGCAACGCCCAGATAATCGCACCGCTGCTCAATTGCGCCCGGTTTCTTTTGAGCGCCACTTTACCCGCTATGCCCCTGGCTCGGTGTTGGTCAAGTTCGGCCATACCCATGTCCTTTGCACCGCCAGTGTGGCCGAAGAAGTTCCCCCTTTTCTGCAGAACACCGGCCAAGGCTGGCTGACGGCTGAGTACCGCATGTTGCCCGGAGCCACGCAACAACGACAGCCGCGGGAAATGTTGAAACTATCGGGCCGTACTGCCGAGATTCAACGGCTCATCGGGCGCAGTCTGCGCGCCGCCTTGGATTTTCGCAAGCTGGGATCCCGTACCATCACCGTCGATGCCGATGTGCTGCAGGCCGATGGCGGCACTCGCACCGCCGCGATCACAGGGGGCTATGTGGCTCTGCACGACGCCATCACTTGGCTGTACAAACAGGGGGCGCTGGATCCGGCCCAGGGATCCCCGCTGCGGCAGCAGGTGGCGGCCCTTTCAGTAGGAATTGTGCAGGGAGAGGTACTTGTGGATCTGTGCTATGAGGAAGACAGCCAAGCCGAGGTGGACATGAACATTGTTATGAACGAGCAGGGATCCTTCATCGAGATCCAGGGCACTGCCGAAGCCGCCTGCTTCAGTCGCCCGCAACTGCTACAAATGTTGGAGATGGCCCAAGCCGGGATCCAAGAATTGCTACAAGCCCAACGGCAGGCTCTCAATTTAGAAAGATAGAGCCATAGCCGGACCCTAGCCTTGCAATGGTAATCCTTCAAGGCACTGCATATGGGATTGCATGGGTGTATATCCTGGTTGGCAAAGCGGTATTCCCTTGCTGTAAAGGAATGGCCGGGAAAGCTAAGATCAGCCAGTTGTTAAAATAAGTGAGCTCTCTGAAGCTCTCCTTTCGACGGTTTGAGCGTGTGGCTGAGGTGAATCGCTGCTCATTTGGCCTGAAGAAGTTGGCCCGGAGAACGCTGCATGTCCCGTTTTGTGTTCGGCTCGGAGGAACTTGCGCCACTGCTCAGGCAGCAAGGTTGGCGGTTTACCACTGGATATCTGCACATTCACCTCAAGGGACTGGATCCCTCTGAGGGTGCGGAACCCTGGGTGTTGACCTACTACCACGGCAGGCTGCTTTTTTCTGCCGATCAACCCCTCAACACGCAAATCCTGCTGAAACGCCTATCCCGCTTTATTCCTCGCCTCAACTTGGAATGGCCACAGCGGGCCATCTCGGTGGTGCAAGAGCGCTTGATGAAAGACCATTCCTTACCTGAGCTGCTGGAGGCTATCACGCAATTGGGCCTGCTCAAGCCGGGGGAGCTGGAAGATGCCCTGTGGCTCAACCTGCTTACCGATTTCGACCGCTACCTATTCGAACGGGCAGGCACCTGTTACTTTGAGGTGCAGGAGCAGGTCGCCCAAGAGGCCCCCATTGGCGGGTTTGAGTTGGAGCCGCTGCTGCAAGAAGCCGCCCGGCGCCACGATCGCTGGGCAGATTTGAAGGTGGCGATCCCAACCCTGTTGGCGGTGCCGGTGGTCAATTGGGAACGGGTCAACCGCTACCGCATCACCGATGAGCAACGACAGAAGCTCCACACCCTCACCAAAGATGGCCAGTCGCTGGAAGCAATCGCCAAGAAGCTGTGCCGGGATCGGCTGGAGGTGGCCAATCTCTTTGCCTCCTGGGCGAAAAAAGGTTTGGTCAGCCTACAAACACCCCAAGAGCTGCTGCAGACCAAGCGCCACAACCCGATAACCATCTTGGCGGTGGACGACAGCGTGGTGATGCAGGAAATCCTACGGCAGTATTTGCCCAACTATCAGGTGATTACAACGGGCAACCCCGCCGAGGTGCTTCCTTTGTTGTTTCAGCATCGGCCCCACCTGTTGTTGATGGATATCGCCATGCCGGGGATCGATGGTCTAGAGCTTTGCCGCATTGTGCGCAGCTTAGAAGAGTTTAAGTCCCTTCCCATCCTGATGGTTACCGCTCGCGATGGTCTGCTGGCCCGCATCCGCGGCAAATGGTCGGGGGCAACCGCCTACTTGACCAAGCCCTTCAACGAAAGTCAGCTTAATGCAGAGGTGAAGCGGCTTCTGGCCCAACAGCCGCCTGCCCACAGACAAAATCCTCTGTCGGTTCAGGGAGGCAGAACAGGTCATCCTGCCCTGTTTCAGGGATCCCCCCGTTCCCTCGAGGATCAAGCCAAGGCGTAGTGTCCTTCTGAGTTGATCCCCGTCGCCATTGGCTTTCCTGTCAAAATCAACAAAGGTTTTATGTTAGATAAGAAGTCAACTCAAGAGACCATAACTTGTCTGGGCTGACTGCTAATGTCAATGGATTGATAGCTCATTAGGACATGCCCAAAAGAGAAAAATAGGTTGCCGGGGATTTCAGAAACAAGAGACGAAGTAAGCATCCCATACACTGAAAACTTATCCGATCAACCTTCCTCATTGTCATCACGACCGGCTACTTCAATCTCTCTCAGGAACTGGCTTTTCCCCGCTGGCATTAGAGGTCGTTTAAGCCTTAGAGAAGCCTCACAAGGCTTCTGGCAAAAGAGTCCATACTAAGGGTACCGACAAACAAGCCCTGAAGACATGAAAAAAGATCGAACAGGGTTCAGCAGGCACTTCTGAAGGCAAACCAGAAATATTAAACGCTGTCGTGGATCCCGGCAAGATCAATGAGAGGGAGAAATCAAGCAGAAACTGCTCAGGATCCATGGACAGGGATCCCAAGAATACGTAAAATCGAGTAAAGAATGTAAAGAAAACGCCACACTTCTCCAATTGGTCCCGATCCCCAAGGAGCATTATGCTGCGACTGGAACACATTAGCAAAATCTATCCCACCGGTGAGGTGCTCAAGGATGTGAACTGGGAAGTTAAGCCTGGGGATCGCGTCGGCCTAGTGGGAGTAAACGGGGCCGGAAAGACCACCCAGCTCAAGATTATCTGCGGGCAAGAAGAACCGACCAGCGGCGAGGTGATCCGCCCCGCCAACCTGCGCATCGCCTATCTCACCCAAGAATTTGGAGTGGATCCCGCCCGAACGGTGCGAGAAGAGTTCTGGACAGTCTTTCAAGAGGAAAACCGCATTCACCAAGAAATTGCCCAAATCACCCAACAGATGGAGCAGGCGGACGCGGACACGTTGGAAACCCTTTTGCGCCGTCTAGATCGTCTACAGCGCCAATTTGAGAGTTTACATGGCTATGAACTGGAGGCGCGTATTGAGAAAATCCTGCCGGAAACGGGGTTTGAGCCGGAGGACGGGGATCGGTTGGTGAGCGCCTTCAGCGGCGGCTGGCAGATGCGCATCAGCCTGGGGAAAATCCTGCTGCAAAAACCCGATTTGATGTTGCTAGACGAGCCGACCAACCACCTAGACTTGGAGACCATTGAGTGGCTGGAAAACTACCTCAAGAGCTTGACGATCCCCATGGTGATTGTTTCTCATGATCGAGAGTTTTTGGATCGGCTTTGCACCCAAATTGTGGAGACGGAGCGAGGAGTTTCTACGACATACTTGGGTAACTATTCTCAATACCTACTCCAAAAAGCTGAACGGCGAGAGGCACAACAAGCTGCCTACGAACGTCAGCAAAAGGAAATTGAAAGGCAACAAACCTTCATCGATCGCTTCCGGGCCAGTGCCACCCGCAGCACTCAGGCCAAAAGCCGCGAAAAACAACTGGAAAAGATCGAGCGGGTCGAAGCGCCCATTGGCGACGTGCGTACCCTCAAGTTTCGCTTTCCCCCTGCTCCCCGCAGTGGTCGCGAGGTGGTGAAGATCGAGAATTTGACGCACATTTATGGAGATAAGATTTTGTTTTTGGGTGCGGAGCTGTTGATCGAGCGTGGGGATCGCGTCGCCTTTCTGGGGCCCAATGGGGCAGGAAAATCCACCCTGCTGCGTCTTATCACCGGCCTAGAGCAACCTACCGAGGGATCTGTGAAATTGGGAGCACACAATGTGATCCCTGCCTACTTCGAGCAAAATCAAGCAGAGGCTTTGGATCTGAGCAAAACCGTCTTGGACACCATCCATGACGAAGTGCCCGACTGGAAAAACGAAGAAGTGCGCACGCTGTTGGGTCGCTTTTTGTTCAGCGGCGACGCCGTTTTTAAGAAAGTAGCGGCTTTGAGCGGGGGAGAAAAAGCCCGCTTGGCGTTGGCGAAAATGCTACTTCAGCCGGCCAACCTACTGATTTTGGATGAGCCCACCAACCACTTAGATATCCCGGCCAAAGAGATGCTGGAAGAAGCTTTACAGCATTACGATGGCACGGTGATCCTTGTTTCTCACGACCGCTACTTTATCTCAAAAGTGGCCAACAAGATTGTAGAGATTCGCAACGGAGAGTTGGTCGCCTACCAGGGCAACTATCACTACTATCTAGAAAAGATCGCTGAAGAGAAAGAGAAAGCCCGACAAGAGCGAATCGCTGCCGAAAAACGAGCCAAAGAGCGAGAAAAACAGAAAGCCAAAAAGGCAGCCGGCAAAACCTAAGGAGCCAAAGCAATGTTTACGGGTCTGGTTCGAAGTTTGGGCACAGCCCAGTTGATCAATTCTTCACAGCTACGGGTTACCTGTCCCCGGTTGCAACCTCAGTTGGCCTATGGAGATAGCGTGGCGGTGGACGGCCTTTGCCTGACGGTGGTGGAGATTCTGCCCGATGGATTTTTGGCCGATGTTTCGCCGGAAACCCTGCGGCGCTCGACTTGGGGCCACGGATCCCCCGGCCCGCGCACAGTCAACCTGGAACCGGCGCTGCGGGTAGGAGACAAGTTAGGGGGGCATTTTGTCAGCGGCCATATCGATGGGGTGGGGCAACTGTGGGATCAAGCCGCCACCGGCAACGCCTGGGAGCTGAGCTTCAAGGTTCCTGAAGAGATCGGGCGTTACATCGTACCCAAGGGCAGCGTGGCGGTGAATGGGGTGAGCTTGACCATTGCTGAGGTGCGCCAAGGGGGCTGCTGGTTCAAGGTGGCTGTGATCCCCCAAACCTACCGCGAGACCAACCTTTCTCAGCTCCAAGTTGGGGATCCCGTCAACATAGAGGCGGATATTTTGGGCAAGTATGTGGAAAAATTGCTGGGCTTGCTGCCCCCCGAGAGCAGCGTTTCTCTGGAGTTTCTGGCCGAGCATGGCTATATCTAGGTACCTTTCCCATGATCCACCCCGAGGAAGTTGAGCGCCTGCGCGGCGTAAATGTTTATCTCATTGGGATGATGGGCAGCGGCAAATCCACCGTGGGATCGGAGCTGGCAGCCCAGTTGCGCTTTCAATTTTTCGACACCGATGGTCTGGTGGAGCAGGTGGGGGGTTCTTCCATCGCTCAGATCTTCGCCGAGCATGGGGAAGCCTACTTCCGGGATCTGGAGACGCAGGTGTTGGCCCAGTTGAGCAGCTACACCCGGCTGGTGATCGCCACAGGCGGCGGCATTGTGTTGCGCCCCAAAAATTGGAGCTACTTGCACCATGGCCTCACCGTTTGGCTGGATGTG
This sequence comes from Synechococcus sp. JA-2-3B'a(2-13), assembly GCF_000013225.1. NCBI lineage: Bacteria > Bacillati > Cyanobacteriota > Cyanophyceae > Synechococcales > Synechococcaceae > Synechococcus > Synechococcus sp. JA-2-3B'a(2-13). The sequence goes on along the minus strand of NC_007776.1, from coordinate 1,819,205 downwards.
GCCCCCGAGCTGATTTGGCAGCGGCTCAAGCGGGATCCCGGCCAACGCCCCCTGCTGCAAACCCCCGACCCCCAAGCTGCCCTGTACAAGCTGATGCAAGAGCGAGAGCCGTTCTACGCCCAAGCCGATGTGCGGGTGCCCATCCGGTCAGAAACTAGCCCGCCCCAGTTGGTTGAACAGATCTGGCAAGCCATTCGCGCCCGCCTGCGAGACGGGATCCCTTCCTAGCCACCTCGCGCCCAACACAAAAAGGGATCCCATGAGGGATCCCTGAACTCTTCAATACTCAAGTGGATTACTTAAGATTCGCCGGGAGCGGATCCCTGACGAGACCAGAACGGCTTCCTTTAGAGCGCATTGCCGCGGGGGAGGACTTCTTCAGGGAACTCAAAGCGCTCATGGGGCTGGTCCTGCGGCGCCATCCACGCCCGAATCCCCTCGTTCAGCAAAATGTTCTTCGTGTAAAACGTCTCAAACTCCGGGTCTTCCGCTGCCCGCACCTCCTGACTGATAAAGTCATACGCCCGCAGGTTCAGCGCCAACCCCACTACCCCAATGCTCGACATCCACAAACCCGTCACCGGCACAAACAACATGAAAAAGTGCAGCCACCGCTTGTTGGAAAACGCTATCCCAAAAATCTGGCTCCAGTACCGGTTGGCCGTCACCATCGAGTAGGTCTCCTCCGACTGCGTCGGCTCAAAAGCCCGAAAGGTGCTGGCCGCCTCCCCATCCTGAAACAGGGTGTTCTCCACCGTCGCCCCATGGATGGCACACAACAGCGCTCCACCCAAAACGCCAGCCACCCCCATCATGTGGAACGGGTTCAGCGTCCAGTTGTGGAACCCCTGGAAAAACAGCAAAAAGCGGAAAATCCCCGCCACCCCAAAGCTGGGCGCAAAAAACCAGCTGCTCTGCCCCAGCGGGTAAATCAAAAACACGCTCACAAACACCGCTATCGGCGCGCTAAACGCAATGGCGTTGTAGGGCCGCACCCCCACCAGCCGGGCAATCTCAAATTGCCGCAGCATAAAGCCAATCAGCCCCAGCGCTCCGTGCAGGGCCACAAAGGTCCACAGCCCCCCAATCTGGCACCAGCGGGTGAAGTCCCCCTGGGCTTCGGGGCCCCACAGCAGCAGCAGGCTGTGCCCCATGCTGTCGGCGGGGGTGGAGACGGCTACGGTCAAAAAGTTGCACCCTTCCAGGTAGGAGCTGGCCAACCCGTGGGTGTACCAGGAAGTTACAAAGGTGGTGCCGGTGAGCCAGCCGCCCAGGGCTAGGTAAGCGCAGGGGAACAGCAGCAGCCCGGACCAGCCGATAAACACGAATCTGTCGCGCTTGAGCCAGTCATCGACGATGTCGAACCATCCTCGCTCCTGACGCACGCGCCCTACCGCTATGGTCATAGGACGTCTCTCCAGAACAATGACGACGAATAAAGTGCAATACAGCAGCGCCCACAACAGTTCTGAGCAGCACTGTCCTTCCATCTTACGAAAAATCAATAAGTTGCAACATAACCTCAAGATGAGGCGCTGCATCAGCTCATCCGGCGCAGGGATCCCTTGTGTTTTAGGATGGGAAGGGTTTTGGCTGAGGGCAACTGAGCCGGGATCCGTTCACGGCGGTGGAGCGGAGCCCACAACAACAGGGAGGGCAGCGTGGTTCAAGCCAAGATTTTGTTCGCAGCGGCAGAGGCAGCACCTTTGGCCAAGGTGGGGGGCATGGCGGATGTGGTGGGATCCCTGCCTGTCGTTTTGCGCAAGCTGGGTCAGGATGTCCGCATCATCATGCCTCTGTATGGCTTTCTCTGGGACAAGTTCGGCCAGGAACCGGGGCAATACCCCCGCTCGAAAGATCCCATCTGGTCTAAACAGGTTATGGGTCAGGTGGCCGATATTTACGAAAGCGTTTTGCCCGGCACCGATGTGCCCCTCTACTTGGTCAGCCACTACTGCTTTGCTCCCCACCGCATCTACTACGGCGAGGACGAGTTCTGGCGCTTCACCTTTTTTGCCAACGCCGTAGCCGAATTTGCCTGGACTTACTACCCCTGGAAACCCAACATCATCCACTGCCACGATTGGCACACCGGCATGATCCCGGCCTGGATGCACCAAGCTCCCGATATTGGCACGGTGTTCACCATCCACAACCTGGCCTACCAAGGGCCCTGGCGCTGGCAACTGGAGCGCATGACCTGGCTGCCCTGGTATTTTTCTGCCCACAACACCATGGCTGCCGGGATCCTCTACGCCGACCAAGTGAACACCGTCTCGCCCACCTATGCGATGGAAATTCGCACCCCTCTGCATGGGGAAGGACTGCAGGACTTGTTGGCCTGGAAAGGGGAACGGTTGCGAGGAATTTTGAATGGGATCGACATCGATAGGTTTGATCCCCGCACCGACCCAGACCTAGAGGCCAATTTCAGCATCGATGATCTCAGCGGGCGGGCGGCCAACAAAGCCACGCTACAGGCCAAGTTGGGCTTGACCGTCAACCCAGATACCTTTCTGATGGGCATGGTGGCCCGTTTGGTGGAGCAAAAAGGGATCGACTTGCTCATCCAAGCCCTGGATCGCTTCCTGGACTACAGCGACGCGCAATTCGTTTTGCTGGGAGGCAGCGGCGAAGCCTACTACGAAGGGCGGATCCGGGAGATGGCCGAGCGGCACCCGGGCAAAATGGCCTACCAAAAAGGCTACCAACCCAAGCTGGCCCAGTTGATCTACGGGGGGGCAGATGCGTTTTTGATGCCCAGCCGCTTTGAACCTTGTGGCATCAGCCAGATGATCGCCATGCGCTATGGGTGTGTGCCCATTGTCCGCCGCACGGGGGGGCTGGTGGATACCGTCAGCCACCACATCCCCAGCAAGGGGATCGGCACCGGCTACTGCTTTGACCGCTACGAAGCCCTGGACTTCTACACCTGTCTGGCGCGGGCTTGGGAAGCCTTCCAGCACAAAGAAACTTGGCAAGCGCTGCAGAAGCGGGGCATGGCCAGCGATTTCAGTTGGCACCGCTCAGCGCTGGAATACCTGCGCATGTATGAGCTGATTCTCAACCTACCGCTGCTGCCGGAAAAGCCTCCAGAGCCACCCAACTCGCCCAGCTCCTCTCCGCCCAAGCTCAAGAAGCCCATCTCCTCCCAGCCTCGCTCCAAAGGGATCCCTGAGCTGCAGCAAAGACCCGAGGAGTAGGGTAGAGTGGAACGGGTCAAAAAAGGTTTTGGGGGTTACCCGCACATGATTGGACGACGTCCTACTGTTGCTTCCCAAGGCTGTCGCCAGGACGCCATCGCCCAGGGGCTCAGCCTTCTGCGCCGTTCTTGGGCGCGGTTGGTTTTCGGCGTATTACTCGGCCTCATCTTGGGCGTGGGCTCCACCTTCTGGGCCACCGCTCAGCAGCTCCCTGCCGGACAGCAGCTTATTCCCAATCCGCAGCAGTTTCGCGCCCTAGAGCAGCCCAGCAGCGCCCTCAGCGCGTTGCGAGCCGAACAACTGGCTGCCGAAGCCAATGCCGCCATCCAAGCGCAAAACTACGACCAGGCTGTCGAGCTGCTGCAGCAGGTGTTCAACGCCTACAACCAGCGCTCCAACTACCACCAAGATCTCTCCCGCGCCTTCGCCGGGATCCAAAACCGCATCTCCGAAGAACAGCGGGAGCTGGCCCGTGTTGCCGCCCAAGCCCGGGATCAAGCTGCCTACGATTTGGCCGTGGTCTACCGCGCCGCCGGGCGACCGGAAGAGGCCGTGGGCTGGCTGATCCAGGTCATCAACAGCCAGAGCCCAACCCGCGAGCTGGGCACCCAAGCCTACCAGCAGCTCTTGGAAATCGGCTTCGTCAGCACTCCCTTCCCCAGCTAGAGCTGCTCTTCCAGATTGCGATAGAAAGCCAGCGCCGTTTGCCCATAGGTTCGTTGGTCAAAGCGCAGCAGGGATCCCACCTGGTCTGGTAGCTTCTGGCCGCTGCGATGCTCGACGATCAAGGTTCCGCCTGGCTTGAGCAAGGGCGGGATCAGGGGCAGGAGCGGGGCGTACAGACCGGCCTCGTAGGGAGGAGCAAAGTACACGTAATCAAATGGCTCCAAGTTCAGGCCGCGGCTGAGCAGCTTGCGGGCATCTCCCTGAATGACCTGGAAAGATTGCCCCAGCTGCGCCACCTTGGCCCAGTTGGCTCGGATGATGCGGCAGGCAGGGGCGGCAATCTCGATCCCGGCCACAAAAGCGGCCCCCTGACACAGAGCTTCTGCTCCCACCGTACCGGCCCCACAGCACAGATCCAGCCAGCGACAGCCTTCCACCTGCCCTTGCAAGATGTTGAACAAGGCCTGCCTCACCCGGCCAGGGGTGGGTCGAGTGCCCAAGCCAGCGGGAGTTTGCAGCGCTCGTTTGCCGCTGATGCGCAGGCTCATGGGATCCCTTCAGGGGTTAGGTGCAGCCGGCAACTGGCCGGTCAACCCACTGCGCTGGGCGGCGCGATCCCGCTCCATCTGGATTTGCTCCACCAAAGGTTGGGGCAGTTGGGCGGAAGCTTGCAGGGCTTGATCGAAAAGGGGGACGGCCTCTCGGTCTTGCCCTTTGGAAACCAAAATTTGCGCCTTGAGGTAATAGAGCTCCGGGTTGTTGCAGGAAGCAGCAATGGCCCGATCTACCGCCTCCAATGCCTCGTCAAAGCGCTGCATATCCCGGTAGGCCAGAGCTTGGCCGCGGTAGGACAGATAGTCAGGCGCTGCCATCCGAAACTGATTCAGAGCCTTCTCCCGGTAGGTCAGCAGCAAATCCATGTAGCCGTTGAGCAGATTGAGCTCCGGATCGCTGCTGTCCACTGCTTGGGCGGCCCGGATGGAGGCAAACAATTGATTGAGGGTGGGCAGAGCCTTGGGCAAACCGATGACCACCCCATCTCGCACCACAATGTTGGCTGCCTCTAGCCCGTAGCCCACGCCCTCATAAAGGTTGCCACGCAAGGGATCCGTCTTTTTCAACTCGGCGGCCACCTGTCGGGTTTGAGTGGCCAACTGGGCAAATGCTTCCAGGTCTCCCTCCTGATAAGCCAGCGCCGCCAACAGGGCATAGACCATCGGCTCTTCGGGGGAGGCCTTCTTGGCCATTTCCAGTTTTTCCCGGCTCTGGCTGTAGCGGCCTGCACAGAAGAACTCTTCAAAAGCTGCCGCCACCTCCGGCCTGATGGGGCGGGCATTGTCCCCGCTGCGGAAGGGATCCTGCGCCCAAACGGGCAGAGCGGATCCCCACACCCAACAAATCACCCCCAGCAGTTTGCCCAGCCTGCTCATTTTGCCGATACTCATCCCCAGTGCCTCAACTCCCACCCCCATCTAACCCTCTCTTCAGCGCAGCAGTTGGGCAATCGAAGCAATAGCGGCATCTTGAACCAACTCATTGGGCTCATAGGCCAGAAGATCGTGCAAGGGACCCAAGGCGCGCGGATCCCCAATTTGGCCGAGGGCACGGGCTGCCGCCTCCCGCACCACCGGTTCATCGTCCGCAAGCTTGGTCAGCAAAGCCGGCACCGCCTCCACCACCCGCATTTGCCCCAACCGGTAAATGGTTTGCAGTTGAGCCTCAAGAGGGGTTGCTGGGAGAGCAGAGCTGTACACAGAAATACCCGCAGAACCGTCGTAGGAATAGCCGCCGTGCGCCATCGAGATAGCCGAGAGAGCCTGCAACGCCTCTAGGGCACGATATCGCTCTGCCCCGCTCATCTGGGGCAATTGGGCCACCAGATCCTCAAAAGCTCGCTGCACAGGATCGGCAGCCGCAGTCTGCTGGGCAATGCGAGTTAATTGGCGATCCGCCTGCACCTGCTGCCAAGACTGAAACGCCGTCAGACCTGCCACTATCAAAGCCGCATCGGCCAGAATGGCCAACAGCGCCATTCCTCCCCAAATCTTGCTGCGACGGCTGAGCCTTTGCATTTGCTTGTCCACATAGACAAAGGCTTGGTGCTGCCGTTCCCAAAAGTCGGGGGCCACCTGCAGAGTTTGGGCGCTCAGATCGGGAGACAGAAGGTTTTCCTCGCGGGCTACCTCCAGGCTCTGTAGCCTTTGATTCAAGCGAGAGAATTGTTTCGTCCAGAGCCAAGTAAACATCAGGTCACGTCCTCTCTGCAAACCTGCCATCGAGAACCAAGTCTTGCTGACACAACATTGTGCAGGACATTGTGCGGGAACATTATGCGGGCTGTGCTGGCGTTCAGTGTCAGGCAAGGTTGGCCCACTTTCCCCTGGGATCCCAGAGGGGGAGCTTATGCGACAGGATAACAAAAGCGTCAGCTCCCCACCACCGGTCTTTACCCTAGAATCGCAGGATGCTTCTCAGTGTAGAGAGGCCGACGAAGGACGCAGAGAGGTTGGCTGCACTTGCGACCGAGAGAACCCGAAGGCCACCGCGTCGAGCTTCTCGACACCCGACTGACCGTTTGAGCCATTCTGCCGCTGCCTGAGGAGATGCCATGACCACTGCCCTCGCCCCCCGTAAAACCCACACTTCAGAGGAATACTTTGCCCTGGAAGCTGAATCAGAGGCCACAGGCGGGATCCGCCGTGAATTTCGCAATGGGGAAATTATTGAGATAACTGGCGGCACACCCATTCATAGCCAACTGATTACCAGTGTCAATGCCCTACTTTGGCTTAAGCTAAGAGGCAAGGGTTTTTCCGTTTTTTCTAGTGATCTCAGACTTTACATACCTGCCTTCGAACAATATGTCTATCCCGATGGTATGGTGATCCAAAACCCAGTTCAGCTTAAAGAAGGGAGCAAGGATACTGTCACTAACCCTATCTTAATTGTGGAAGTGCTCTCGCCTGCCACCGAAAGCTACGATAGAGGAGCGAAGTTTGCTGCCTATCGCTCTCTCCCAACTTTACAGGAGTATCTGCTAATTGACCAAGCTCGAATCAGTGTAGAACACTACCGCCGCCAGGGAAATGTCGAGTGGATCTTCAGGGACTACCATGCCCTGGATGATGTTGTTACGCTGCCATCTGTCAACATCACTTTTTCCCTGGCAGACATTTACGGTGATATTGAATTAGAGCAAGATTCAAATGCAACACGCTCCTGACAAGAACCTACTCCCCCACTTGAAACGTAGATGAGGCAAGTTGGGAATGCCTGAAGTGATTCTGCTAGATATCTACATCCGGCTCTGGCTAGGGTTATACGGCTATGCCATAAAAGACTATTAAAGGATGAGATGGGCGACAATGTTTGCAGAAGTATCTAGGGCGTTTTAACTCATTCAAGGGAGGAAAAACTATGACTGCTACCTATGCTGTGTCTTCTAAGCTAATGACTTTTGCTGAGTTTCTGGAGTGGAAACCTAACAGACGATACGAACTACACAACGGAGTTGCGGTTGAGATGCAACCCACAGGGAAACATGATGAAATCAGTGGTTTTCTTGCCATCGAATTGGCATTAGAAATCCGCAGGTGCAACCTCAACTATTTTCTAGGTCGGGACACCTTGATCAAGGCGCCGGAAGGCGATACTGCCTACGCTCCTGATGGGGTGGTGATTGACCGTACCGCCTTGGCCAGAGAACCCCTGTGGCAGAAATCCTCGACGCTCATCCACGGAACCTCTATTCCTCTTGTCATTGAAATTACCAGCAACAACTGGCGAGATGACTACTGGCATAAGCTGAGTGACTACGAGACGTTAGGTATTGCCGAATACTGGATCGTTGACTACCAAGCGTTGGGGGGTCGTCGGTACATTGGCGAGCCGAAGGTTCCCACAATCTCGGTTTTCCAACTGGTCAATGAGGAATATCAGGCGCAATTATTTCGGGGCAATGACCGGATTCGCTCTAAAGTTTTCCCTGAATTAAACCTCACGGCTGAGCAGATTTTTCGGGCTGGAGCCTAGCATGGTCAAGGCACTTCCGCCCGTATTAACTCGTGGTCAGAGGCAACTTTTTCCAGCCCATTGGCAGAAGCATATCGAATTGGCTGATATATGGCTACCACCCTTCTGAAAGACGTTCCACAATATCCCGACGGGACAACACCTTTTCGCAGGTCTCCCATCTTGGGCCTTTGGGTTCAACTGTGCTTGCGTAGCGCAGCTCAAAAGCGTTGGCCTGTTTCTTGCGCTCTGTAAACTCCTGCAATTTGGCCTCCAGAGTTTCGATATTCTCAATCCACTCATCTTCGATAGTATCGGGCAAAGAACCGAACAAGTCGTAGCGATCTTTCATCCGCTGAGAAAGCACCTCGTATACCTTTTCGTCGTGGGTACCGTGGTACACCAGGTTGAGCATGTCCACACGGTCGCGGGTCTGACCAAAGCGCTTGATCCGCCCGATGCGCTGCTCTAGGCGGGAAGGATTCCAAGGGAGATCAATGTTGATCAGCGTGCCCAAAGTTTGGAGATTCAGACCTTCACAAGCAGCATCGGTGGCCACCACCAGCCGAATGGTACGCTCTCGCACGGCTCTCTTGATATCTTCCCGCTCTGCGCTCCGCCATTCTCCGGCAAAAAACAAACCCGACTTGTGGGCGCCTGCATAGAGAGCCACACTTTCTTGAGGCAGACGTTGGCTCAGGTTGTTGGCCACCCAATGGGCGGTATCAAAATACTGGCTGAAAATGATGCATCCCAAGTCCAGCCAGTGTCGTTCCTGTAGGAAATAGAGGACGGCATCGAGTTTGGGATCCGTGCTCTTTTGGCTCAAGACGCTAACAATGCGCTCCAAATGGGCATATTCTGCCTCTAAAATCTCTGGAAGGTTGTCTAACAGCCAATCTTCTTCTCCGTCCTCCTCAAAAAAACGCCGCTTTTCCAGTAGTTTCTGAGCCGTAGATAGGCCGCTGGCAATACTGGAGCAGATCCGGCTTTGCATGATGCTTTTCATAAACCCAGCGGATTGGGTACGCTGTCTCAAAGCCCTAGCAAAATCTTGGGCAGCTTCATAGGCCACATCAAATTCGGGAGAAGTGAGCAAACCCAGCCCACAGAACATGGGCAATTGCTCTCCCTCGCTCGGCCAAATATCGACGGCAATCCGCTCAAGCAAGCCCAATTCTTCCAAGGTAGAGCGTTTTCGCAATACGGTATGGCGCAGAATTGGGTTGTGTCGCTGGAAAAAAGTCAGCCCCTGTTGGCGCTCTTCCAGGGCATCTCGCAGTTCTTGGCGGGTGAAGTCCTCCAATTCCGTCAGGGGCTTATCTGTGAAGTGTTGACCTTTGAAGAGCTTCAGATCGCTGCGGATGTGGTCAAACAAGGGATCCTCAACAGATGGCGGCAGAGGATTGCGGAGCAAATTCCAGGCAAAATGCTCGTCGGTCACTGCTTGTTGTCCTGTCAAGATGGGCAGGATCCTTTGCGTCTGCTGCCACAACTGCTGATGCCGTCGTCCCAACACATGCTCGGCACCGCTGTTGAGCACTCCCAGCAGATCCCACAGTTCCTCAACATGGGTTTGGATGGGGGTGGCTGTGCCCAAAAGGACGTGCTTGGACTGGGTGGCCGCCTTGCCCATAAAGTCCAAGAGATTGTTGGGTTTGGGATCCCTTACCGTGACACCACGGGTACAGCGGGCGCGGTGGGCCTCATCCAGGACAATCGTGCCAAAGCGTCGTTCCAAAAGGCATTGGGCTTCGGGGGCATTGTGAAAGATGAGACCCGTAGAAACAATACCAATTTGATAGGGGCAACGGCCAATACCTTCAGCACCCTTGGTTTTGATGATGTGCCCATTGGCATCTTGCCATACCTTGCGGTTGGAGAGCCACACAGCAGAGGGAATGCCCAGTTTATCTTTGAGTTCCACTTGCCACTGCTGGCAGAGGGTAGCCGGACAAAGAATTAAGGCTGGCCCATCTTCCAAAAGGCACGCCACCATCGCCGCAACCGCCAAAGACAAGGTTTTACCCAGCCCCACTTCATCTGCCAGAATGAGTCGCACTGCACCATACAGCTCTCGGTGTTCCAGGAACATTTCCACAAACGACTGCTGCCATGGTTTGAGAACCTCACCCCGGCGATAGAGAGGGGCTTCCACCAATGCGGCTCCAGGAACATCGACAGGTTGCAAGTCTTGAAGAAATACCTCTACCTTGCGAGATAATCGCCCCACCTCTTCCACAATCGCTTCTGGCAGAGGAACACTCCGTTCCCACAGGTACTGAAACTCCGCTTCGACCCAAGCAACCCCTTCTGGCGACTGGTCTTCCCAGACAATTTCGTAATGCTCTTGCCATCCCTGCCGCGTTTCGTTGAGGCTGCCGATAAAAGCAGATTTGGTGCCATCTCTTGCCTCAATAACACCTGCTTTGCCGTGGAGAAAGGGGGCATCTGCGGCTGACACCACTCGCACTTCCACTTTGCCGCTTTTGAGGATTTCGTAAAGTTGACGGTAGCGGGGGCGCTGTAATAGGCTGGTGATCAATTCTCCTTTCTCTTCGTTCCATTTTTCTTTGAGCGCCATTTCTCTGGCCTGGCGGGAAGCTTTGCCGATGGCAATATCCCAGGGATCCAAGTCGCTGTTACAGACGATCTGCACCTGCTCGATGTGTGTAATCTCTTCAGTCACCAATTCAAAAATAGAAGAGCGAAAGTACCCAGCAATGCGCTTGTAGGTGCGTGCCTTTGCCAGGCGATCTTTGAGAAAGACATGGCTGAGCCGCTGCTGGCGGGAACTGAAACGGCGTAGGAAAGAAGTGCTGGACATGGCGGGCTGGGGTAAAATTGTAACAATACTCTAGCCTTAAAATGAGCAGCCGAAGGCGCAAGCAGCGTCTTTGCAGAATAAGCTGATCAGCGCAAGGTAGCCATGTCAACCGTACAAGAGTCTGCAGGCTTTCAGGGCAGAGAGAAGCGCAGCATAGGAATATCCGAAGCACAAGCGCGGCTTATTCAAGAGAAAATTCAATCCGTCTTTGGCTCGGATCTGTGGGCTATTGTTGTCTATGGATCCCGCGCCAATAATTCATGGGTTCACGGCTCTGACCTCGATTTATTAGTAATTGCAGAGAATATACCCGATTGCAGAAGCAGAGATGACTTACTGCTTCCTACCTGCAGGGATCTAGAAAAACTTCTTGGCTTGGAGATAAACTTTATCTTGCTAAAGCCCACAGAGCTACGCAGGCCAGCCAGCTTGACTTATGAAGTGGCTACCAACCACCACATCATCTATGAAAAGCAGAACTGCATCACGCAGATCAGGGATATAGTCAATCAACTCATCTGTGACAGTTTAATTACGTATAAAGTATGCCGGGGGATCCCCTATTGGGTGAATAACGATGAGAAAGAAATTAGCAAGAGACTACTATCAAAGGGCTAATTATCGCATCCAAGCGTTGTCATTCTTCTATGAGGTTGGCGATTACGCTGACGTAGTTCGGATGTGCCAAGAAATCATTGAGTTATTCATCAAAGCTTGCCTAATCATTAAGGGAATAAACTACGGCAAAACCCATGACCCTGGTGGCCAAGTAGCAGAAAATAGAGAACGGTTCCCAGAGCTTTCTGACGAGGAAATAGCCTTGCTGGAAAACATATCATTTGAGATGCGCAAAGATAGGGAGTTGGCTTTTTATGGAGCTGTAGATATTGTCCCCTTGGAATACTACAAACAAAAAAATGCGGACAAGGCTATAGCTTATGTTAACCAAATAAAGTCGATTGTTGAGAAATACTTTAACTCATATGCTGAGCTTGAAGGAAGCCCTGACAATACAACTTGTGAGTGAGTTAATCCTATAACTTCTTCTTCAACCCAAGCGTTCATTTCTGATAAGGGCGAGCAAGATCCCGGCGGCTGAGGACTCTTCTGGATAGCGGTGTTCTCGCTTGCGGGCAATGTATTGACAAAAAGCCACCAAATCATCCCGGCGCATGTGGTAGTTGGGCACCAAAGACCGCAGGTGTTCCATCACCTCATCGCTATCCGCCTCTTTCTGCAGTTCGTAGAGAGCAAACAAAACGGCTCGCAGTGCTGAGCGGCCAAATTCGCCCTCAAAGCTGCTCTTCTTGAAGTCTAGAGCATTTTTGAGTCGGGCATTGTTGGGCTGCTGAGAGGCCATCAATTTGCCATAGTCGCCAACTCGAAATGCCTTGGCAAAGTTCTGGTAGTTGTCCAGCTTCTTCAGCCCTACGGCTTCCAGTTCCATCATTTTCAGATAAAAGCGCTCTGCACCACAGCACCCCTCCCACACCCCCTGCGCGATGCCTTCAGGTACAAGATGCTCATTGGCAACCTGCACGGCATAATCAATAATTTCCCGAACGATATCTCTTTCGCCTTTGGGTCGGGGGCGCAGGGCTGCTGCCACCATATCCTGTCCATCAATGCGCCGGTAGCCCGTCAATACCCGCAACGCTGCCGCATAACCTGCCATTTGCAAATCGGCATCTTCAAACAGGTTTTCGGTGCGCCCCTTGCCTTGGGTGCTTTGATTTAGCCCCACCATGGTTTCAATCTGATGGGCAACTTCTTGCCGCACCTCTTCCACCAACTCATCCCGATAGGCAGAAGTATCTTGCAACCGCTTACGCGCCACCAGCAACACCGTGCCTTGCACATAACCGCCCTTTTTGAGTTCAGAAGTGGTTTCGGTGGCAATGTACCAAGCGGCTGTAACTTGCAAGCCCGCCCCCCACATGATGCTGGCCATATCCGACCACACTTCCGCATCCTGATGGGTAAACATCACAATCTGCAACCCGTTGTCGGGCATGTGGTTCGCTAGGGCACTATAGGCGGCAATCATGTCCTGCCGAAACTTTTCGCCTTTGCCCTGAATGGCCAACGCCCGGCGACTGTCCCACACCCAATCGGCAAACTCCTTGGGGGGATTCTTGCGCAACCACGCGATGAAAAATTCCGTGATCTCGTGGTAATGCACCGCATCCGCATACGGTGGATCGGTGATGAAAATGTTGCATTTTTCTTTGTTCTGATTTACCGAAACATGGAATATAGAAGCTTTACATGGTAGGAATACACTTTTAAGGTCTTTTTCATAAAAGACACCCTCCATAAAAGTCCAACCTCTCATTCCATAGTTAAACAGGGGATTCAAGGCTTGATTGGTGAAAACATGACTTGTGCTCTCATATCCAATTTGTCCTTCCCACATACATAGCTTTGAGCTTCTATTTAATGTACGCAATAAAAAAATTTGGCTGGATGCACTTTTGCAAAGCCTTGACAATGTTGACAATAGAATAAGCTGTCGTGCATTAAACAAATGATGCCAATAAGTCCAGCCCCGCGTGCGAATTAGCTCATCGGTTTTTTCTCCAGGTTCAATCGGCATATCGGGTACTAAACCAGCTTCTTGCCAAGCGGCGAGGTTTTCTCTAACGATTTGCTCTACTTTGCGCTCTCGTTCTAGGTCGGCGGGGGTGACGCTGGCAAAAAAGGTTTCTTGACGGCTCTTGCCCAATGTTTCGGCGGTGATCCACTGAATGCAATACAGCCGTTCCTGAAAAATATCGTCGGGGCGAGGCATAAAATCGTGCTTTTCCCAACGGCGCAATTTGTTGCCAGTGGTGCCATCGGGAAGGCGGTAATCGCCTCGGATGGTTTTAATAGGCGTGCGGTACTCTTCTCCATCCAGAACGTAAACCAAATCGCCATCCTGAACGGTGCCCTTGGCAGCGGCTTTCATTTCCGCTTCGCTGACCCCGGATACAATTTCAATTTCAAAACGTTTTTGGTCGTAATTGGGGATTAACTTGGCCACCACATTGCGGGTTTTGCTGATCACCCAACTGGGAGCCATTGGCACCATCCAGCCGGTGTGGGGGCAACGGGTTTCTAGGCAGTATAGGTAGGCTTTGGCGCGGTTGCCGTGCTCATCATGCTCAATGCCTAGAGCAGTAATTTCCCGATCCACCGCCTCAGCCACTGCTTTTTGGGCTGCTTCAATTTCCCGACGGGTGGCTTCATCGGCTCCCACGATATTCAGCGCTCCCCAAGTGAGCATACAGGCAATGGGATTGAGGTCGCTGGCATAGACATCGCATCCCAGCCTTGCCGCCTCAAAGGGAATTTGACCGCTGCCGCAAAAGGTATCCCCTACTCGTGGGCGATGGCCAAACCGCAAAGTCCCCAGTTGTTCCACCAATTCCGGGAAACTGTGGGCATTTGTCCCCAAATGTTGGTTCACCCGATCCCAAATGGGGCCGTAGAGGGTGGCATCGTCGCATTCTTCCGGGCGTTTGCAGAGTTCCAGTTTTTCCAGGTAAGAGCGTTGCGCCAATTTGGGTTTGTCCCGTGGCGATTTCAGACGGCGTTCCAAACTGCTGTCAGCAATGCCCATCAGCAACTCAAACACTTCCAGATCGCCTTCGGGGTTATCCGTTGCAGGTAGCAATGCCCCCAATACGCAAGCTTTGGCCAGGATCAGAGGTTTGCGCCCTTTCCAATAGCTCCCCAACGCCGTGAGGGTTTGGCCAGCCCCAGCTTTGCGTTCCTTTTGCGCTTCGGCGCTGATTTTTTGGGCAGGCAAGAGCCGCTCGATCAAACTCGGCTTATCTTTCCAAGCAAGGGGGATGATGGACAAGGGAGATCTCCGGCGATACCATCGATCATGGTAGCTCTTAGGGCCCTAAGCCGTGAACTGGGAAGACTATATTCATTCGGATCCCGATATTCTCCTGGGTAAGCCAGTTTTCAGAGGAAGTCGCCTATCGGTGGAATTTATTTTGGGGCTATTTTCGGCAGGCTGGACGGAAAAGCAGATTTTGGAAAACTACCCTACGCTGACTCCAGAAGCACTTAGGGCTATGTTTAGCTATATCCAAGAATGTATGCGTGAAATGAACTTCTACAGTTTTTCAGATAAAGTCAGCTAGAAATCGCAGGAGCCCCGCACTGTACCCGTAGGGTCACTGCCGGGAGGAATGCGCTTTGATGAAGTACAATGAACTTATGAGCCAAGCCCTGACCATATCCTGCAAGCTCAAGGTGTCCTCGTCGCAAGCCGCCAAATTGGACGCGACGATGGATGCCTTTGTACAGGCATTGAACTGGGTCAACCAAAACACGCCGGAGAAGATCGTCAACGCGGTCAAGCTGCAATCCCTTTGCTACTACGAGATTCGAGCCCGGTTTGGCTTGTCCAGTAACTTGGCTCAACAGGTGTGCAGACGGGTAGCGGGTTCCCGCAAAGTGGCTAAGCAGAAAAAGCGTCCCGTCAAGGAGTTTAAGAGCGGCTTTGTTACCTACGACGCTCGCATCTTTTCGTTCCGTCAAAAAGACTGGACGGTGTCGCTGACCACGGTGGAAGGGAGAGAACGCTTTGAACTAGCCATTGGCAACTACCAGCGTGGGATGCTGGCTGGTTCTAACCCCAAATCGGCCACCCTAGTCCAGCGGAAGGACGGCTCCTACTACATCCAGATTTGCGTAGAGAAAAAACCACCCAAACAACAAGATACCGACAAGGTGATCGGGGTGGACTTGGGAAGGACAGATATTGCCCATACGTCAGAGGGGGACAACTGGAATGGACAGCAGTTGAACAGAGTCCGAGACCACTACTCCCGGTTGAGGGCGGTACTCCAACGCAAAGCCAGTAAGGGCACACGCAGTTCGCGGCGCAGATGCAGAGAACTGTTGCAACGGCTGTCTGGCAAGGAGAGACGCTTTCAAGTGTGGGTCAATCATCGCATCTCCAAAGCTATTGTCTCTAGGGCAAAAGCTACCAACAGCGCTATTGCTCTGGAAGACCTGACAGGGATCCGGGAAAGGGTCAATCAACAGCCACGCAGCAAAGCCGAGCGGCGTAGGACCAACAGTTGGGCGTTCTACCAGCTACGCCAGTTTCTGGAATACAAGGCGAGAGTTGCAGGGGTTTCTCTGATTCTTGTGCCGCCCGCCTACACGTCGCAGACCTGTCACAAGTGTTTACACATCCATCCCGATCCTGCGCAATCCTACCGCAGTGGGAAGCAGTTCAAGTGTGGGCACTGTGGATGGGAAGGGGATGCGGATTTGAATGGTGCGAATGTGATTGCGCTCTTGGGGGCTGTCGTAAACCAGCCTAGAGGTCCGGGCTTGTTTTGTTCTCTGGTAGAGCAGAGCAGGCTCAGGGCTACTGAAAGCCCGCTCCGTACCGCTTAGCGGTCGGAGCCGGGTAGTTTACTTGATGCAATTTCTCGTCAATGAAAATTTTCCACGCTTAAGTATCTGTCTATTGCGAGATGCTGGCTTAGATGTGGCATCGCTCTCAGAGGAAGCTCCAGGTACTAAAGATTTCGAGGTCTTGGCTAGAGCTGCACAAGAGAAGCGGATTATATTGACTTTTGATCGGGATTAGCGTCCTTTGTAAGTCTAGCTTGTCCAAATCTGGAATGGACTCTGGAAGAGCGTTAAACAACTTGCGAAACTGGGCAGTGGTGCGAGATTTCACAGTGTTTCGGGGTTTAATTCTTCCGTCTTGCCTGCTTGATACTCGGCTATTGCCTCGGCACCGAGTTTTGCTAACATATCTGCTGAAGAGGCAAAGGATTCTTCCCATCGCTGATCGTCTTCTAGCTCATCAAGAATCAGGCTGGCAATTGCATTTTGCTCCTCTGTGGGTAGAGCTTTTAACTTGCTAATCGCTTTCTCCAGCAGTTCTGTCATCATTTGCATTCTCCCAAATAGGCGGTTTTATCTAGTATAACTTAATCTCTTAGCTTTGTCGTGCCAATGGTTGCTTCACTATCCCAAAAGGGCGAGGGATCTTCTTGCAAGCAGGATAACAGGCTGAGTTGATCGGCTTCTACGGCTTCGCTACGCAAGCTATCGGAACAAGCTGGCTGGTATGGGCGCTTGACCGGAGTGGGCACACTCAGTTCCGTCAAGGGATTTTCTGTGAGGGCATAGCGCAGGGCTTTGCGCCAACCGATATTCCCGTGATCGACACCCCCTGTCGCCGCTGCTGTCATGGTGTAAAGCCACCAGCGCTCTTCTGGACGCAGCCCTCTCCAGTTGCGAATGGCATTGGGGATCGCCTCCGGTTTGGCCCGTTCTACTGCCCAAGCCAGCACCAGCAATTCCTTCCCCAGCAGACGTTCTACGAGGTTGCGGCCAGTTGTCCAACGGCTCGGATTCATTTTTTTCGCCCGCAGGCGGTCATTAAACTCTTGTTTGAGATCCTCAGCAATCTGGCTCCAGATAGACCGGCTGAGAACACAGCGCTCCGCAATGTCCGGCTGTCCGTTGATGCCCGCCTTGATGCCATAGACTTCGTAAATCAGCACAGGAGCGGTTCTGCCGGCAGGTATTTCGACCACAAAGTGGTGGGGATCAACGGTTTTGGGACAGCCGAACCCCACCGTCTCCCATTTTTTATCGCTCACTGCTCTACCTCTCCCGGCTCAGGATTGATTTCCAACCGATGCAAAAAGACTTCCAAATCGTGGCCGCTGCTGAAGTGTAGGTCGTCCAAGCGCAGACTCACCTCTGCCGTCTCATTGCCCAAAGCCTGACGTGCTATCGCAATAAACTGCTCAATGTCTTCCGCTTTTACCACCATATCGCTTCCAAACCGGGTGGTGATGGCTCGGTTCCCTTCCCCCACGGTTAGGGAGATCCCACCCGCCAGTCGCACACCCAAAGCCTTGCTCTGATTGATGGCCGTATAACTCGCCTTATTTCCTTGCAGGTTGAGGCGCTTGTGCAGCTTAGCCGGTTTGTTTTTGTCAATCACCGGCCCTTTTTGGTCGAGCGCCGGGATCGTGAATTTGCGAGTGGTGCTCACCCCTTGATCTTCGGCGTAGGCATAGATGGTAACGGCTTCTGATCCCTCTAGTTCGATGGGGCCAGTGTAGAGGGTGCCTTCCCGTGGGTTGATGCCCGTGGTGTTCCAGCGAATTTGACCACGGGGTTTCACGGTTAGCTCTACGGTGCGCTTGCCGCCGCCAATACGAGGCTGGTGGGTGAGGGTCAGCGTATTCTTCCAAGCATAGACATCCCCTGTCTCGTGCCGGCCATCCGGGTCAATGGCGACAAACCACAGGGCAGTGGCATCGGTTGTCCAGATCGTATCGGGCACCACAGGGCTGTTGGCATCCACATTGGGCGTGTAGCTGTAGTGAACACGGCCATTTTTGCCCGCATCTCGAGGCAGAATTTCCAAGGTAGCCGTACCGGTGCGGTCATCGTATTCTCGCTGGGTGATGGCTACGGATGTGCGGGGGGGCGGAAAGGGCCCCTTTTCGATGTATCCATCTTCGGTGTACCGCCAGCGACCTTGGCTGACGGCTATCTGCCGCAGGGTATCCATTCCTTTGGGGGGCAACCAGGGCCAGCGCTCGTTGGTGATGGTGCGGGAAACCACGTCTCGCCAAGGGATACGCCGCTCTCCCCCTGCCGGCCACAACAGGTCTTCTGCTCGCGACAGCAACGCCTCGGCATTGGCTTCCACATCGACATACAGCTTGGATGCACCGACATCGGATAGGGCTTTTTCGATCTGCTCTTCAGCATGGAAGGTATTGCCCGTAAAGGTCATGGAGAGCTTGGTAGGAGTCAGTTTGCCCTTGATGGGGTAATAGACCCGATTGAACAGGCTGACCACAGTGGCGTTAAAGTCGTAGGCGGCTTGTTCGGCCTCTTCCTCCAGTTCTGCTTTGTGGGGGGATTTGTCTCCACCGGTTTCTTCCAGTACTCGGGCAACGGCCCACAAACGACGGGTTTTGTCTTCTAGGCTGGCCAGATTGGAGCCATCTCCGGTAACCACACAAAAGTTGTTCTTCTCGGGAACACTTTCCCAAAACTGCTGGGCCTCTTCTGGGGGTGTTTTGCTGTCTGGGCTGAGTACCAGGCACACCCGCGGGCCATTGAGGCGAATCTCATCAATTTTGGGCAGGGCTTGCACCTCTTGATAGGCAATCCGCCGTTGGGGTCGGAAAATTTCTTCCAGCCGCCGCTTCATTTCCGCATCAATTTTCGGCTGGGGAGCGTTGCGGGCACGGCTATCAATGCGCTTACGCAGGTTCTCGATGTTGGAAAAGTACCAAGCATCGTTTTCTTTGCGGTGCAGGTACCAGGCGTTGGCACGGAACGCTTGAAAAGCATCCTGAAATTCGCTGACATTCCGCTGAGGAGCTACTAGGTATTCCAAAAATTGCCCCTCGGTAAAGCCTTTCACGGCATCAACTGATTCAGACAGAGAGGCAGTCAACAGCAGGGCAGCAATCTGACTGGCAGCATCATGGCCCAGTTTTTGATCCACCAGTTCAGCGACAGCAGTGCCATTGGCCGCAATATCGTGGGCAATCGCTCCCTGTAGATTGCTGATTTTGTTGATCTCTTCCCGCACATCTGGGATGTTGAGGTTCAGATGCTGGCAACCGATCAGGTAGACATCGTTGCTGGGACGCTTCCATACCGACTGGATTATTTTTGAAACAAACTGCATCAAGCCGCGAGTTTGACGGTAGCTTTCGTTTTCCTTAAATAGGGCAATGATGTGCTTAACCGAAGGATGGAAAGGGTAAGAAGCATGAATTTCGGCGGCAATTTGTTCGGCAGTTTTGGCAATTGATTTGGCTCTGGCTGCATCTCCCAGCACTTTTGCGTAGGCAGAAGCAACTGCATCAATGGTTTGTACATTGGGCAGGGAGCTAAATAGCCGCTTGCGGAGAATGTCGTAAATTTCCGATGTGCCCAGGTCTACCGGTGTGATGGATCGCGCTTGGCGGTTGGTTTCTTGAGCGAAGTTACCGATTGCTTTTTGCAGTTCCCGTGAGGCTCCTTCGTAGCTGCCGGATAGGTTGGAAATGACAATGCAGCAGCGCTTTAACTTCAAGGCGGCACTCAGCAGGTTCGATAGGGCGTAGGTTGTCACTTGCGCCAATGTACCTCCGCCCACCATGCGGGTAATGGCGTAGTCGAAGTAGGGCGGCAGCTCGTCCAATAGAATGAGGGTGGGTTCATCTCCAATTAAATCAATCCAATCCTGCTCACTGGGGGCATCTGCTCCGTGCTGCCAAAATTTGACAAAAGCCTCTTCTTTCCCCAGTTGCCGGGCAATCTCTCCCCAAATAAACCGTTGCTCGAACTTGAGGCGTCCATTGATGGCAACCAGTTTAGCGTCGGCAAAAGGAGCATCTTGAGTGATGTCTGGCACAACCTCGGCACGCAAAGCGGCATCCCGCGCCAGCAACCCTAGGGCAATCATGGAGTGGGTTTTACCACCCCCCATCGCCTGTTTGAGTTCAAACACCGCTTGGTCGGAGCGACCTGCCAGCCGTTTGAGCCCCTGACGCAGCAACAGATCCATCCCGCGGGTAATGTGGTTTTTGGCGAAGAATGCCCGGGCATCCTCTGCTGTATGCTCGATAACATTCGACAGATTTTCAATTTGCTCAACTATGGCGTAGTTCAAGGCCATAGGATGAATTTGACAAACGTCTTTGACGGTGGGAATCATTGCGGCTAGCTCCTGCTACCCAAGATGGTGACCCTCTCTTCAACTAAAGGAACTGTGGGGGGTGTTTAGTATTTAGCAGAGCTGACACAGGCAGGCAAGGACGGCTGTTCGATATTCATGTCCCGCCTTGTTTGGGATGCGACGGTCAGGATGGGGATCCCTCTGTGAGGATTTGGTTAACCTTTTCTGTCCACTGGGGATCTTCAGGTGCAATCACTATGCTCTTGGGTCGGGATCCCAGTTCCCGATAGATGGGCTCCACTGCGGGAGTGCCCCGCAACTGCCAAGCTATGTCTTTGAGCTGTTGAGTGGTCAAGGTCGATAAATCAAGGATGGTCATGTGGATAGCTCCCCCTCTGGGCCAGTGAATCTCTGTAGCTTCGACCCGTTGGGCTTTACCTCAAGATAAACGGAGAGGGTGGGATTCGAACCCACGGTGGCGTCAACCACGGCAGTTTTCAAGACTGCTTCCTTAAACCGCTCGGACACCTCTCCAAATTGCCGGGATCCCCAGGCTTTACTTATGTTACGCAATGGGCTTCAGGCTGTGCAATCACCAGCCGACCACAACCTCCACAGATTTACCCGCCACTGCCGCCGGAGACCTGAGTGGACGCCTGATGGTTGCGAATGGCCCGCTTGACCAAATTGAGGAAGGCAAAGGCCCGTTGGTCGGTGGGATCCAAGCGCATCACCGCTTGAAAGGCTGCTTCCGCCTGTTGCAGAACGGCCAGATCGATTTGTCCGTCCTCATCGGCTTCCAGTTGGGCCTTTTGCAAGAGGAGGGCCCCTCGATTGTAATGGGCTGCCACATGGTTGGGATCTGCCGCCAAAACGGCTTCCAGCTCTGTCAGGGCCGGATCCAGATAGCCGCTCATGCCCAGTACCCAGGCCAGCTTGTAACGAGCTTCGGTATGGGTTGGATCGGCAGCAACCGCCTGGCGAAACGCTTGGATGGCAGCCTGGAAATCGCCCGCTTGTACCGCTGCGATGCCTTCTTGGTAGCTGTCGTGAGCCATGAGCAAGTTGGGGGTTGACTGGGAAGCTGGCATGAGGAAGGGATCCCTTACCTGTAGATTAACCCTTGCCAAACGTGTTGCCCCCAATTCCCATCCCAGGTACCGAGAACAGAGCCGTGCCCCCGCTGGTTTACCGTCTTTTCCCTCTTGGGGGTGCCATCTGCAGCAGGAGAAACTGCCGCGGCAAGAGATTGGAGATTGCGCAAAGCCTGACCTGCATAACCTGCGCCCCTTCCTAGGATGAACATAGCCATTGATTGGGTGTGAACCATGAATGCCAAACTGCTTTTCCTACCGCTGGCTTTGGGGCTGTCTGTAGCTCCGGCCACCGCCGTTTTTCCGCAAACCCTGGGCATCTACCCTCCTTTACAGAGGCTGCAACTGGCCGATACCCGTCAGTTGGATGCTGGCACTCGCTCCATCATTGTCAACCCCGTTCCTTCCGACCTGCGGGTGAATCTGGAGCTGGATCGGCACGGGTCTAACCCCATCTACCGGCCTGGCGAGCCGATTGCCATTACCCTGAGCACCAACCGCGATGCCTACGTTTACCTGTTCAGCATCCAAGCCGATGGCCGTACCCATCTGATTTTGCCCAACCGCTTTTCCGGTGGCAACGAGTTTCTGCGGGCCGGAGAAGTGCGCACCTTCCCGCCGCCAGGGGCCAGCTATCGGTTGACCATCGCTCCACCCTTCGGCCAAGCCCAGGTGTTGGCGGTGGCCTCTCCCCGTCCGCTGAACTTCCAGGAGATTGCCTCTTTTGAGCAGAGTGGCTCCTTTGCCGACGTGCGGGTGCGGGGATCCCAACTGGGCAATGCCATTGCCCGCGCCATCATCGTCGAGGGGATCCCTTCGGACCAGTGGGTGACGGCCACTCGGTTCTATCGGGTTGCCCCGCGCTAATCCAAGCTCTGAGACCTCAGGTGGATGGCCCGCACAGGATCCCCTTCATCGGGTATATGACCAGCCCCACCGTTCAAGCTGGGAAGGAAGTCAACCACCCCAAAGGCTGCCCAAAGATTGGGTTCATCTGCCACAATGAGAGCAGCCAAAAGTAGTCCCGGCTACGTTTCTCCTGTGTGGTTCTGGGTCAGCCGTTCTATGTCCCCTTCCTCCAAGCCCCTGAGCGAGCAGATTCGCAGCATTGACGACCATCTCTCCCGCCGCCCCCTGGATCTGGATCCGGCGGGCTATTTCGTCATCTACTTGGATCGGGAGCAGAACCTCATTTGCGCCAAGTACTACAGCACCGTCATCAATGAGCGGGGGCTGGCCACCGATCCGGAAACAGGAGCTGTGATCCCGGCAAAGGGCTCCGTCAACCGATCCCCTGAACGGGTGTACGTTGGGCGCACGGCCAAAGAACTGTGTGTGCAGATCTTTGAAAAAGAGCAGGAGAAAGTGGTCTCCCAGCTCAGCCATGCGGCCTACTTGGGCAGGGAGTTTCAAAAAGCTGAAGCTGCCCTGATCTCCGGCGAGGAGTACATCCAAGACTGATCCCTTCCCAGAAAGCTCACTTTCGCAAGACTACATCATCCCCTTAGGTGCAGAGCCAGCCGCCGGCTTGGGCTCAGGCTTTTCCACCACAATCGCTTCGGTTGTGAGGTACATTCCGGCTATGGAAGCCGCGTTTTGCAGCGCTGAGCGCACCACTTTGGCCGGATCCACGATCCCCTGGGCAAACATATCCACATAGGTTCCGGTCAGGGCATCGAAGCCAAAGGGCATCTCCTTCTCCAAAACCTTTTCCACCACCACTGACCCTTCCAGACCGGCATTGTGGGCAATCTGAAAGAGAGGGGCCTGCAAGGCTCGGTAAACAATTTCTGCCCCCACCTGTTCTTCGGCATTCAACTTGGCCTTGAAAGCCGGGATCCCTTTGGAGAGGTGCAATAGCGTCGCCCCGCCGCCAGGGACGATCCCTTCTTCCACCGCAGCTCGGGTGGCATTCAGGGCATCCTCAATGCGCAGCTTGCGATCTTTGAGTTCGGTTTCAGTGGCAGCCCCCACTTTGATCACCGCCACTCCCCCGGCTAACTTGGCGATGCGTTCTTGCAATTTTTCGCGGTCGTACTCGGAATCGGTGGTTTCCAGTTGCTTGCGAATTTGAGCCACTCGCTTTTCCACCGCCGCTTTGGTGCTGCCATCGGTCACGATGGTGGTCTTGTCTTTGGTGACGGTGATCTTGCGGGCTACCCCCATCATGTCCAGAGTGACCTTATCCAACTTGATGCCCACATCCTCAGAGATGAGCTGCCCGCCGGTGAGAATGGCGATATCTTCCAGCATGGCTTTGCGCCGATCCCCAAAAGCCGGAGCCTTGACCGCCACCGCATTGAGTACCCCCCGCAGGCGGTTCACCACCAATGTGGCCAGAGCCTCTCCCTCCACATCCTCCGCAATGACCAGAAGAGGCCGACCCTCGCGGGCCACCCGCTCTAGGATGGGCACCAGATCTTGCAGGCTGGAGATCTTGTTGCTGGTAATCAGCAGATAAGCATTCTCATACTCGGCCACCATCCGCTCCGAGTCTGTGACGAAATAGGGGGAAATGTAGCCGCGGTCAAACTGCATCCCCTCCACCACGTCCAACTCGGTTTCCAGCGACTTGGATTCTTCGACCGTGATCACCCCATCTCGCCCTACAGCATCCATGGCCTTGGCGATCATCTCTCCCACTTCGCTGTCATTGCCGGCAGAGATAGTGGCTACTTCGGCGATGGTTTTACGGCCTTCCACAGGCTTGGCATGAGCTGCAATTTGCTCCACCAAGTAGGCAGTGGTCTTTTCAATGCCGCGCCGCAGAGCCACAGGGTTGGCGCCCGCCGAGATGTTTTTGAGCCCTTCCCGCACCATGCTTTGGGCCAGGATGGTGGCTGTGGTGGTACCATCTCCGGCCACATCGTTGGTCTTAGAGGCCACTTCCCGCATCAACTGGGCGCCTGTGTTCTCCAAAGGATCGGCCAACTCAATTTCCTTGGCAATCGTGACCCCGTCGTTGACGATTTGGGGGGCACCAAACTTCTTCTCCAAGACCACGTTGCGTCCTTTGGGGCCAATCGTAACCTTGATTGCATCCGCCAGTTGGTTGATGCCCTGCTCCAATGCCTTGCGGGCCTCTTCTCTAAACAGAATCCGCTTTGCCATAGAATCCGCGATCCTCGTAAGTCTGACTGGGCTCCTACTTTGGGTACTGCCAGGCGGAGTGGGGTTCCCAGGAATCCTCCGGCTCGGCTAGCAGGGAGTTAGCACTCTAAACTCCCGAGTGCCAATCTAGCTCAAAGACGGGAGCCTGAGCAAGATGGGCAGATCCGGAGTCACGTTTTGGCTGACAGGGGGGAGAGGGCTAGGAGTTGCCGCCGATCAGGATGTCGGGAAACTGGGCCTGGGCTTCGCTGATGGGGCGGTTGCGCCCGCCGTTTTGCCAGTAGTTGATGAGTTCGGTGGCTCGGTTAAGCAGCTCGATGCGATCCACTTCGCTGATCCAAGTTTTGCTTTCCAGCTCAGCCTTAAGCTGCTCCCAAGCGTCATCCCGCGGCCAGAAAAAGTAGTGGGTGAGGGGGCTGCGGTTTTTGGCCACCACCTGATCGACGGCAATAGCCAAATCGTTTTCCAACCAGAGGGCTTTTAGGGCGAACTTCGGCAAGGCTCTCTTCTCCTTATGGGCTACTCAACGGACGATCCGATCCTAACCAGGCAGCCTTTCATTCTGACATATGTCCTGTCCATCGGCGGGCCGAGAGCCGGAAGATGGATACGGGCTCAGCCCTGTCTGGGGGCAAAGGGCCCTAGATCACAGAGGGCTGTTTCCCCTTTCAGTACCAAGTCCCGCAGGATGGCGGCGCTGATCGGGGCCAGCAACACTCCATTGCGATAATGGCCGGTGGCAATGAGCAGATTGGCGTAGCCAGGAGCCCAACCCAGGATGGGGGCGCGCTGTCCCACTGGTCGAGGCCGATGGCCGGCCCAATGATCCAACAAAGTCGCTGCGGCCAAAGCCGGGCAGAGTCGGATGGCGCGGGCCAGCAGATCTTGTAGCGCCAGCAGCGTCGGCTCGGGATGAGGGGCCTGAAATTCCACTGTTGCCCCCACCCACAGGGATCCATCCCCCAGGGGAACCAGATGCAGATCCGCGTCGGTGACCACGGGCCCCAGGGGGATCCCGGGGGCTTTGACCCGCAGGGCCTGACCTTTGACCGCTTGCAGCGGCACCTGCAGCCCCAGCTCTTTGGCCAGAGGAGAGCTGCCCAGACCTGCCGCCAGGATGACGTGCCCTGCCGAGAGGGTGAGAGCGGGCGTGTAGACCGTTTGCAGGCGAAAGGGGGGATCCGAGCTGCGCTGAATCTTCTGGACAGGCTGGTGGAAGAAAAAGCGGGATCCCTTGCGTTGGGCTGCTTCCAAGAGAGCCTGGGTTAGGAGCTTGGGTTGGACTTGTCGATCCTGGGGAGAGTAGATGGCCGCCGCCAGGTCGCTGCGCAGGCCGGGCTGCAGGGATCCCACTTCGGCAAGGCTGAGCAGATCTAGGCGGTAACCTGCTTGTCGGCGGGCCACCAGGGTTTCTTGCCAAGCTTCCACTTCCTCCTCCCTGAGGAGTTTGAGAATGCCGCGCCGATTGACGGGCAAACTCCGGCCCAGGTCTTCCTCCAGCCGCGCGATTAGGGGATCGAACAGCTCCAGGCTTTTCAGGCGAAGCTGAACCGTCTCCCCACCCGCTTGCCGACTGGAAATGCCCACCAATACCCCCAGAGCTGCCCCTGTCGAGCCGGCGGCAGGATCCCCGGCATCGATCCCAACCACCGATAGGCCAGCCGCAGACAATTCGTAGGCGATGGCACAGCCCACCACCCCACAGCCGATCACCAGCACATCACAGTTCAACAGCCCAACCCTCAATGGAGATGCTTTTCGTAGTGATACTCCACAGAGTTGCTGCGATCGTGCAATTCACGAATTTCCGGCAGACGCACATAGCCGAGCCGCTCATAAACCCGATGAGCCGTCGTGAAGCGAGTATCTGTCCACAGATGCAGAGAGTCCGCCTGCTGCTGCCGAGCCGCAAATTCGGCCTGTTCAATCAAACGCCGACCCAAACCTCGACCCCGCACTGCGGGCAGGGTGTAGAGTTTTTTCAGCTCCATTCGCCCAGGGATCCCATCGGGCACAAGGCCGACACAGCCGACCACTTGATCCTGATGCTGCGCCACCCAAAGGGATCCCCCCATCTCCGCGAAAGCTGTGGCAGGCTGAAGCAACTCCGGCACCTCTTCGATGTCCAATACACAGCCTGGATACTCCGCAAAGACCACTTGCAAAATGTGGAGCAGAGCCGCACTGTCCGAGTTTTCCGCAGGACGGATGTCGATCTGCATCGAGCAGCGAAGAAAAAGAACGAGCAGCGAAGAAAAAGAAATCATCGTTAAGTAAAGCTTTCTCGATTGTACCTGGGCTTGCTCGAGGACTCTGTTTTCTCTGTTTCTCAGGGAGCAGAGGATCCCTGAGGTGAGCAGCTAAGATCACTGGCATCCCCACCCCCATCTGCCCATGGATACTGAACTGCTGGTTCCCGACGTTGCCGACCTTGTGACGGAGGACGATACCCCGGTGGATAATTTCGCCTCCGAAAAGCAGCAGCGCCTCTTGACAGGGGCTCTCTACAGCGCTTTGCGCGGCAAAACCTTTTTAGCAGCGGCAAATGTAGGCATCTACACCGCCATCGGTCGGCCCCCGATTGTGCCGGATGTTTTTCTCAGCCTGGACGTCACGGTGCCGGAGCAATGGTGGGAGAAGCAAAACCGTTGCTACCTGCTCTGGCAATTTGACAAGCCGCCGGATGTGGTGATCGAGATCGTCTCCAACCGCGAAGGCGACGAGCTGGAAGGCAAGCTGAGCCGTTATGAGCAGATGCGAGTTAGCTACTACGCGGTCTTCGATCCCAATCATGAGCTGGGGCCAGAGGAGTTGCGCATTTTCGAACTGCGGGGCCGCCACTACGCGGAAATGACCGAGACCTGGCTAGAACAGGTGGGGCTGGGCCTGACGGTGTGGGAAGGCGTTTTTGAGGGGAAACAAGCTCGCTGGCTGCGCTGGTGTGATGCCCAAGGGCAGTTGCTGCTGACCGGCGATGAACGGGCTGAGTTGGAGCGGGAACGGGCGGAGCAGGAACGTCAACGGGCGGAACAAGAACGCCAAAGAGCCGAACAAGAACGCCAACGGGCGGAACAGGAACGTCAACGGGCGGAGCGTCTGGCGGCAAGATTGCGGGCTTTGGGTGAGGATCCCGATTTGGAGAGCTGAAGCCCAGGGATCCCCTTCAGCACCCACCCTCCACTACACTCAGAGAGGGAACTGCTGCCGGAGTGGCAGGGATCGTTGGACTCACAGATGGGTTATCGCCGCCGGGATTGGTTGGCCTACTGGCTGCTCAAGTGGCTGGTGGTCAACCCCTTGTTTCGGGGACTGTATTTTGGGCGCACCTATGGGCAGGAAAACGTGCCTCGCCAGGGATCCCTCATCGTCGTCAGCAACCACGCCAGCCATTTGGATCCGCCGCTGGTGGCCAATGCGGTGCGCCGCCCGGTGGCCTTCATGGCCAAGGAAGAGCTGTTTCGGGTGCCGGGGCTGAAGCAGGTGATCCAGCTCTACGGCGCCTACCCGGTCAAAAGAGGCGGCTCTGACCGCGCTGCCCTGCGGGCCACGGAAGCAGCTTTGGCGCAGGGATGGGCGGTAGGGATCTTTTTGAATGGCACTCGTACCCCCGATGGCCGCATTCCTCAGCCCCACTTGGGAGCGGCCTTGGTTGCAGCCCGCACCCAAACGCCTCTGCTGCCTGTAGCCCTTTGGGGCACGGAAAAGGTCTTGCCCAAGGGATCCCGGTGGCCGCGTTTGTTCTGCCCCATCACGGTGCGCATTGGCAACCTGATTCTCCCCCCCGCTTCCAGCGATAAGGCCGATTTGCAGCGGGTGACGGCAGAGTGCGTGCAGGCTATCCATGCCCTTTTGGATCAGGGGCGCTGAGGGTATCTTGGGCTACCAGATACTCAACAACAGGGATCCCTCCCAAGATGTGCTTTTGAAGAATCTCCTCCACCACCTCCGGCGTGACCGAGTGGTACCAAAACCCACCGGGATAGACCAGCAGCACAGGGCCAGGAACAGCATAGTCGCATGCCCGCAGGCAGTTGGCTTTGGTGCGGTGTACCCGCAGGGATCCCCCGCTCCCGATTTCCAGGTTCAATTCCTTGATCCGCGATTTCAAATAGTCCCAGGCTTCCAATCCCACGGCTTTCTCACAACATTTGGGCTTGGTTTGATCTGCACAAAGGAACAAATGCCACTGGTAGGGCGGAATGGGAGCCGGCTGAGGCGCTTGGCCTGGGGATCCGGTTGTCGAGGAGGGATCCAGGATAGGGGAAGAAGCGACAGGACGCGACATAACAAGATGTTTGGGCTTGGCTACAGTTGCATTATCCCCTGTTCTCTAGGTTCTTACCGATGCTGGTGGATAACCCCAAGCAGCGACTGTTTCTTGCTCTGCTCCCCCCTCCAGCACTGCAAGAGCAGGTGACAGCCATCAAACAGCAGTTTGCCGAGCAATTTGCCAGCCAAGCGGCCCTGCGCTCGCCTCCCCACATCACTCTGGTGCCGCCGTTCGAGTGGCCCAGTTCCGATCTGCCGGCCTTGACGGGATCCCTAGAGGCCTTTGCCAGGCGTCAGACCCCCGTCTCCATCCAGCTATCCGGCTTTGGGGCCTTCGCACCGCGCGTCATTTTTATCCATGTCGTGCCCTCCCCAGAACTGCAGCGGCTACAAGCTCAAGCCCATCACCACATGGGGATCCTTCTCAACCAGAAAGAGACAACCGCTCAAGCCCGTCCGTTTGTGCCCCACATGACCGTTGCCTTTCGAGATCTAACCCCCGCCCACTTTCGCGCCGCTTGGCCGCAGTTCAAGACCCGTTTTTTTCAAAGTTCCTTCACGGCGTCGGCTTTGACGCTTCTCCTCCACGACGGCAAGCGCTGGCAGGTTTTTGCCCAGTTCTCGATGGGGGAATAATGGGGAACAGAAGAGGGTTGCCAACCGAAGCAGCCTACTCCACCCAGTGAGCGGCCATGTATTCCGCCAAGTCCAACACCCGCTGGGAGTAGCCCCACTCGTTGTCGTACCAAGCCATGACCTTGACCAGATCCCCATCCAGCACACTGGTCATCTCCGCATCCACAATGGCCGAGCAGTCGTGGCCGCGGTAGTCGATGGAGACCAAGGGAATATCCGAGTAGGCGATGATCCCTTTCATCGTGGTTTCCGAGGCTTCCTTCAGGGCAGCGTTTACCTCCTCGGCAATCACGCGCCGCTCTGTTTGCACCACCAAGTCCACCAGAGACACATTGGGCGTGGGAACCCGTACCGCCACCCCATTCAGCTTGCCTTTCAGCTCCGGGATCACCAAAGCCACCGCCTTGGCAGCCCCCGTGGTGGTGGGCACCATGCTCAATGCTGCTGCCCGGGCCCGCCGCAGATCGCGGTGACCACCATCTAAGATCCGCTGGTCGCCGGTGTAACTGTGGGTGGTGGTCATGGTGGCACGGAGGACGCCGAACTTGTCCAGCAACACCTTGATGATCGGGGCAAGGCAGTTGGTGGTGCAGCTGGCGTTGCTGACAATGTTGTGCCGCACCGGGTCGTAGGTGTGTTGATTAACACCGTAGACAAACGTGGGAATGTCTCCCCCCTTGGCCGGGGCGGTGATCACCACCTTTTTGGCCCCCGCTTCTATGTGCTTAGAGGCACCCTGGTAGTCGACAAAAACACCTGTAGCTTCAATAACAAGATCCACCTTCCACTCTTTCCAGGGCAGGTTGCTGGGGTTGCGGTCGGAAACGGCATAGATATGCTTGCCGTTCACCACCAAACCGTTTTCTGCAGGCTCAACGTCTGCTCCCTGCAACGGCCCAAGGATGGAATCGTACTTGAGCAGGTGGGCAGCCGTGCGAGCATCTGAGGTGTCGTTGATGGCAACAATGTCCAGGTTGGACTGGGAGCGACCCAGCCAACAGCGCAAAAAGTTGCGACCAATGCGACCAAACCCGTTGATGGCTACCCTAACCACTGCTCCTGACCTCGCTGCTTGAAATCTCTTGGGGGCTGCTGCCTAGCACATGATATCGCAACCCCTGAACATTCTGAAGACAAAATTTGGGATCCAAGGGGTTGTCTTCGTGGACGTTGACCTGCAAACCTATGCGGAGCAGGGATTGAGCCTCTTTCAAGCGGGATAGCGCTGGTGCAGCAGAGCCATAGCCGAGGCTACATTTTCTACCCCTCGCTGCTCCAGCAGATCCGTGAACATACTATCCAGCCAGTAAAGGTGCTCGCTGATGATCTGGCTCCAGGCGCGGTAGAGTTTCACCTGGACTTCCAGAGGCAGCAGGATCAGCCCTTCGGTGGAAAGGCGTAGGGTTTGCACCTCGGTCATGCTCACTGCCGTAAAGGAGCGCCGCCGTCCCGTCAGCAGAGAAAGTTCCCCAAACAAACGCCCGGCGTGCAGCGTAGCCAGCCAATAATCTCCCGGATGTCGCACATATTGGCGACGCAGCTCCACCACTCCACTGAGGATCATGTACAGGTCACTGCTGGGATCCCCCTCTTGAAAGATCACCTGGCCAGGAGAGAAGCGGCTGGGCAACAGGGCTGCCGTCAGCGCCTTCCACTCGGCATCTTCCAAAGATTGGAAGAGCAAGTGCTCGCGAACACGCTCAAACGGATAACGGGGGCTGCTCATGATGTCGGTGGGCCAGAGGGGTACCTGAGGCCGGCTCCGTTTCATCCTACCGCTGCCGGCAGGGTATTGGGAGATGGGAGAGAGTTGTCCCCAAAGAGTATCTAAGATGCAATGGAAAAGGTAGGTCGCTCCCAGGGATCCCATGCAGCCTGGCTCAATTGTCCGCTGCCGCAACCGCGAGTGGGTGGTGCTCCCCGCTGATTCAGAAGAAATTGTGGTGCTGCGGCCCCTCACCGGCACCCCAGAAGATGCGGTTTGCATTCACCGACACCTGATGAACCTTGTGGGCGGCACCTTGCCCTTCGAGCGAGTGGAGCCTACCGCCTTTCCTTGGCCCTCTGGGGATCATCCTGCCGATACCACCAGTACCCTTCTCCTCTGGCAGGCGGCCCGGCTGATTTTACGGGAGGGCGCAACTCCCTTTCGCTCTCTGGGGCGCCTCTCGATTCGGCCACGGGTATACCAGTTTGTGCCCTTGCTCATGGCGCTGCGCCTCGATCCGGTGCGGCTATTGATTGCCGACGACGTAGGGGTGGGCAAGACCATCGAGGCGCTGCTGATAGCCAGGGAGCTTTTGGATCGCGGCGAGATCCGACGCCTTTGTGTCCTGTGCCCTCCCTATTTGTGCGAGCAGTGGGCCAGCGAGCTGGCCGAGAAGTTTAACCTGGAGCCAGTGGTCATCCGCTCGGGAACGGTGGGGCAATTGGAGCGAAAAACCCCTGTTGGGCGCAGCCTCTACGAGCACTTTCCTGTCCAGGTGGCCAGCATTGACTTCGTCAAGACCGAGCGCAACCGCCACCCATTTCTGCAATTTTGTCCTGAGCTGGTCATTGCCGACGAAGTCCATGGGGCAGCGGCAGCCCATGGCAAAAACCAGCAGGAGCGCCACAGTCTGCTCAAAGCGGTGGCCCAAAACCCCAACCGCCACCTGATCCTGCTGACGGCAACTCCCCACAGCGGTGTCGAAGAGGCCTTCCGCTCGCTGCTGGGGCTGCTGCGGCCCGAGTTCGAGACATGGGATCTCCAGGATCTCAACGAAGACCAACGCGTCCAGCTAGCCCGTCATTTTGTCCAGCGCACGCGGCGAGATATTCGGGAAACTTGGCAGGAGCTCACCTGTTTTCCAACCCGGGAAGCTGAAGATGAAACCTACACCCTTTCTGAGGGACAGCGCAAGCTGTTCGAGGACACCTATGGGTTTTGCTCGGAATTGGTGTGCACAGGGCAGCAACTAGAGAAGCGCCAGCAGCGAGTGCGCTACTGGGGAGCGCTGGCCCTTTTGCGCTGCGTAATGTCCAGCCCGGCGGCAGCAGTAGCGGCATTGCACAATCGCAGCGGAGCAACCCTGGAGGCAGAAGAAGAGGTTGAGGCAGAACTGAGCCGCTGGGTGTTCGAGTCGGCAGAAGAGCGTACCGACGATGAGCTGCCAACGCCAGCTCTTGAAGCCGCAGACCCAACCCTGCCGGATAGCGACCGCCGCCGGTTGCAGGCCCTGGCCCGTCTGGCCAAACAGCTCCAGGGCCCAGAGCACGACACCAAACTGGCGCGGGCCATCGAGCTGGTGAAAAAGTTGCTTCAGGAAGGTTTTCATCCCATCCTCTGGTGCCGCTACGTTGCCACTGCGGAGTATCTGGACAGTTACCTTCGGCAACAGCTGGGATCCCCAGCCCAAGTAGCCTGTGTAACGGGCAGGATGGGAGACGAGGAGCGGGAGGCCAAGATCGCGAACCTGGAAGTTGACCGACCACGGGTGCTGGTGGCCACCGACTGCCTCTCGGAAGGGATCAACCTGCAGGAAAAGTTTACAGCCGTCATCCACTACGACCTGCCCTGGAACCCCAATCGGCTGGAGCAGCGGGAGGGCCGGGTGGATCGCTACGGCCAAAAGGCCAGCCGGGTCAAGGTCATCCGCTTTTTTGGCCGCGACAACCCCGTAGATGGCGTGGTACTGGAGGTGTTGCTCAACAAAGCGCGGGAGATCCACCGCACCCTGGGCACCCACGTGCCTGTGCCGGAGGCTAGCGAAAGCGTTACCCAGGCTGTGCTCGAAGCCCTCTTCCTGCGCAAGGGACACTGGTCCGCCGAGCGCCAGCTAACCCTCGATCTTGGCGTGCCGGAAGTGGATGAGTTTCACCGGCGCTGGGATCGCTCTGTCGAACAGGAGCGGCGCAACCGCACCCGTTTTGCCCAGCGGGCCCTCAAGCCTGAGGCAGTGCAGCGGGAGCTGGAGGCCACCGATGCCGTGCTAGGGGATCCCGAAGCTGTGCGCGAATTCTTCCTGGCTGCCGCCCAGCGCCTCAACCTAGCCATAACCCCAGGGAAGCGGTCGGGGGTCTACCAGGTTAGCGTCGGCTCCGAAGCCACTGCCACCTTGCCGGAAGCCATTCGCCTGGCCCTGCCCTCTCCCAAAGGCGGGCGTTGGCTAATCAGCTTCGACTCGCCCACGCCCGAAGGTGCCGAATACATTGGCCGCAACCACCGCGTCGTGGTTGCCCTGGCCCAGTTTTTGCTGGAGGAAGCCCTCGACAACCCAGAGAAAGGGGATGCTGTCGTCTCCCGCTGCGGCGCTCTACGCACCCGAGCGGTAGTTGATCTTACAACTCTACTGCTGCTGCGGGTGCGCTACCTGGTGGAGCAACCCCAGGGGCAGCCTCTCTTGGCGGAAGAGGTGCTGGTGCTAGGCGGTGTTGGCCTGGAGAGCGGCGAGGCCCGCTGGCTGGAGACGGGCGCAGCTCTCCAACTGCTGGCCACGGCCAAGCCGGATGAGAACCTACCGCTAGCGGAAAAGCGGGAGCTGGTTCAGCATCTCCTGGCCTGTCTCGGCCCGTGGCAGGAGACAGAGGAAAACTGGGGAAGGGATCACCGGCTGCAGCAGGCGGCGCGGGAGCGGATTTTGCAGCGTGCTGCTGAGCTGGAGGCTGCCCATAGGCGCATCCGCCAAGCCGTGTCCCTACAGGGGCGGGGGCTGAAGGTGAAGCCGCAGCTTCCCCCCGATCTTTTAGGACTCCTTGTTCTCCAACCGGTGGTTTGCCGATGAGCGAGTTTTCTGGGGTACGCATCGAAGGAGGCCTGTTGGGGCCCGATATTCTCGAAAAGCTGCTGGCAGGGGATCTGCCAGGACAGAAGCCAGAAGACTTCGGCTTTAACAGCAAGCGCGGCCCAGTCGAAGAGATTGCCGCGGTCTTTGCCGATTGTCGAAAGTACTGGGAGGCCTTCCAGAGCCGCCTGCAGCGCCTGCCCGAAAGCGATCTCGCCACCAGCATCACCCGCGATGCCTGGGCGATCCCCTTCTTCAGTTTGCTGGGGATCGAGGTGCGCTATCAACCGCGCGCCTGCGAGGTGGACGGAATGAACTTCCCCATCTCGCATCGCATGGGCGAGGCGGAAGACGCGCCACCGGTGCACATCGTCGGCGCGCGCCAGGAGCTGGGCCGCGTGCCGGCTTCTGGCCGGCCTCGCCTGGCACCCCACTCGCTGCTGCAGGAGTATCTCAACCGCAGCGAGCACCTCTGGGGCATTGTTACCAACGGATTGACCCTGCGCCTCCTGCGGGACTCCACCTATGTGCGTCGGCAGGCCTATGTGGAGTTTGACCTGAAGCAGATCCTAGAGGAGCAGCGGTTTAACGACTTTGCCATCCTCTTTCGGCTGCTGCACCGCAGCCGCTTGCCCCAAACGGCAGAGCTAGCAGGGGATTGTCTGCTGGAAAAGTACTACCAACAGGCCCTGGAGCAGGGTGGCCGGGTCCGGGAACGGCTGCGGGAGGGGGTTGAGGAGTGCATCAGGTTGCTGGCAAATGGGTTCCTGGCCCATCCCAAGAACCAGAGGCTGAGAGCGCGGCTCTTGTCGGATCCCAGGGAGCTCTACCGCCAACTGCTGCGCTTGGTCTACCGGTTCCTGTTCCTCTTAGTTTCCGAAGAGCGGGGGTTGATGAGCAGCGCGGCGCTCTATCGCGAGCACTACAGCGTGACGCGGCTGCGGCGGTTTTTGGATCGGCAAAGTGCCCAAGACGAACACGAGGATCTCTGGTGCAGCTTGCGGGTGCTCTGGAGGGTGCTTTCCCAAGAGGAGCTGGCGGAGCTGCTGGGGGCTGCTCCTCTCAACGGAGAGCTGTTTGCCCCTCTGGAGCTGGATGAGTGCAGCCTGAGCAACCGGGATCTGCTGCAAGCCTTTTCGCACCTAGCCTACTACCGAGAAAACCCCACCTCTCCCCTTCGGCGGGTCAACTACGCGGCGCTGGATGTAGAAGAACTGGGATCCGTCTACGAAAGCTTGCTCGACTACCAGCCTCAGATTGTAACTGGGCAAGGGGCGCCTCGCTTTGAGTTGAGCTACGGCTCAGAGCGCAAGAGCACAGGCTCCTACTACACCCCGCCGGAGCTAGTGGCCGAACTCATCCGCTCGGCGCTGGAGCCAGTGATCGAAGAACGGCTGAAAGCCGCTCGCCCACCTGAGGAAAAAGAGCAAGCGATTTTGTCCATCCGTGTGTGTGATCCCGCCTGCGGATCCGGTCACTTCCTGCTTGCTGCCGCCCGCAGGTTGGGCAAGGAACTGGCAAAGATCCGCACCGGCGAAGAGGAACCCGCCCCCAAGCGTGTCCGCGAGGCCATCCGCGATGTGGTGGCGCACTGCATCTACGGCGTGGACAAAAACCCGCTGGCGGTGGAACTCTGCCGCGTGGCCCTGTGGCTGGAGGCCCACTGCGCCGGCAAGCCCCTCACCTTCCTGGATCACCACATCAAGTGCGGCGATTCGCTGGTGGGTGTCTTGGATTTGGCGGTTTTGGAAAAGGGCATCCCCGATGAAGCCTTTACCCCGGTTAGCGCTGACTCCAAGGAGGCTGCCCGCTCGCTAAAGCAGCGCAATCGCACCGAGTGCCAGAGTTTGCAAACAGGGCAGCTTTCCCTTGCTTTTGACACTGACCAGGTGGTGGCTGAGCTTAGCCAGGAGCGACAGAAGCTAGAAGCCATTCCAGACAACTCCCCGGCAGAGGTTAGCCGCAAGCAGCAGCTCTACAGCCGCTATTGCCAAGACCCGCAACACCAAAAGCTAGTGGAAGCCTGCAACCTGTGGACAGCCGCTTTTTTCCAGCCCTTGATCCCTGACTTCTCTAGGGCCATTACCACCCAAGCCGTGGCTGATCGACTGCAGGAGAGAACCCCCTCCCAGGCCCTTGCCACTGCTCAGGCCCTCGCCGTCGAGAACCGGTTTTTCCACTGGCCGCTGGAGTTCCCGGAGGTGTTTGAAAGTGGCGGCTTTGATGTGATCCTCGGCAACCCGCCCTGGGAGCAAATTCAACTGGAAGAGCAGGAATTCTTCGCCAGCCGCGATACCGCCATTGCCCGCGCGCCCAACGCCGCCGCCCGCAAACGGCTGATCGCCGACCTACCCAAGACCAACCCCGCCCTCTGGCACGACTACCAGCGTGCCCTGCACGGCGCCGAAAGCACCAGCCGCTTTTTACGGGGCAGTGGTCAATATCCCCTCGCCGGCCGCCGCCGTATCAACACCTACTCGGTCTTTGCCGAACGGGTGCGTAGCCTGCTCAATATCCGGGGGCGGGCGGGCATCATCGTCCCCACCGGCATCGCCACCGACGCCACCAACCAGTTCTTCTTCGCCGATCTGGTGGAAAAAGGACATCTGCTCAGCCTGTTCGACTTTGACAATCGTGAAAAGTTATTTCCGTCGGTTATTTCACTAATGAAGTTTTGCTTGCTCACGATCTGCGGGACAGGCGATCCAAAACGACAGATTCATTTCGAATTTTTCTGCCACCGTCCTGAAGATATACGGAATCCGCTGAAACTTTTGCCTCTGGCACCACACGACTTAGCCGTCATCAACCCCAACACCCGCACCCTGCCGGTCTTCCGTACCCGGCAAGATGCCGACCTCACCCGCGCCATCTACCAGCGCGTGCCGGTTCTGGTGAACGACTCCCCTCTTCCTAAGGGAGAGGGGCTGGGGGTGAGGGTCAACCCCTGGGGCGTGCAGTTTAAGCAGGGGTTGTTCAATATGTCTTCTGACTCGCACCTCTTCCGCACCCGTGCAGAGCTGGAAAAGCAAGGTTACCGGCTGGTGGGGAATGTGTTTGTGCCCTCACCCCCTAGCCCCCTCTCCCACGCTGCGGGAGAGGGGGGAAGGATCGCAGCCCCCGACCTCTCTTCTCGCGCTGCGGGAGAAGGAGGGTACGAATTACCCAAGGCCAGCCGGGAACTGATTGCCAGGGCGCGGCAGTTGCGTCGCGAGGCGACGACCGCCGAAAGCCTGCTCTGGGAATTGTTGCGTGACCGTCGGCTGCTAGGCCGAAAATTCCGACGTCAACATCCGATTGGACAATTCATCGCCGACTTCTTCTGTGACGATGCCCGCCTGATCATTGAGATAGATGGCGCCGTGCACCGTGAACCCACTCAGCAGGAACGCGACCGTTTGCGGGAGGAAATCCTGCGCGAACATGGCTTTGCCATGCTGCGCTTTACCAATGACCAGATACTCGACCGCACAGAACAAGTCCTCCAAGAAATTGCTGCCTATGTCACTGCCCATTCCTACGAGCATCCTTCTCCCCTCTCCCAAAGCCTTGGGAGAGGGGCCGGGGGTGAGGGCTACCTCCCCCTCTACGAAGCCAAGATGATCTGGCACTATGACCACCGCTACGGCACCTATGAGGGCGTGCGCGACCGCTCCAGCACCCAACTGCCCACGCCTGATGAGCACCAGCACGCCGACCCGCACTTTGTTGTCCAGCCCTGGTACTGGGTGCCCGCCGAAGAAGTGCAAGCCCGCCTGGGCGCGTGGCAACGCGGCTGGCTGCTCGGCTTCCGGGATGTGGCACGTTCTACGGATGAGCGCACCGCCATCTTCAGCTTGCTGCCCAGAGTTGGGGTAGGACATACGATGCCCATAGTCCTTACGGGTGAGATTTCGGCTATTCATCTCTCATGTTTTCTAGCCAATCTAAATGTCCTAATTTTTGATTGGGCATTGCGCCAGAAAATTGGTGGGACGCATCTTACTTTCTTCATCCTCCGCCAACTCCCCGTCCTGCCGCCGGATGCCTACACCGCCGAAGATTTGCGCTTCATCGTCCCGCGCGCGCTGGAGCTGGTCTACACCTCCTGGGACATGAAACCCTTCGCCGACGACGTATGGCGAGAGGCAGACGAAGGATTGCGGGCTGTGATTAGACCTCACCCCCCGACCCCCTCGCCCGCAGCACTGGGTGAGGGCATCCCCTTCCCGCCGTTCACCTGGAACGAGGAACGCCGCGCCATCCTCCGCGCTGAACTGGATGCGTACTACGCCCGGCTCTACGGCCTCACCCGCAAGCAACTGCGCTACATCCTCGACCCGGCAGACCTCACCGAACGCGAACTGGAAGACATACTCGACCCGCGGGAAGAGGTGGCAGACCCGCTCGACCCGGCTGGCTACGCTACCCGCGCTCCTGCTAGCACCTTCCCCGGCGAAACCTTTCGCGTGCTGAAGGAGAAGGAGATACGTCAATACGGCGAATACCGCACCCGGCGGCTGGTGCTGGAGGCGTGGGAGAAGCTGGCGCAGCACTCAATAAAAGCTTAGAATACACATAGATCTGCATTTCTATACACACAAGTGGCTCCTCATGCGCACCAACATCGTCCTGGATGACGACCTGATCGAGCGTGCCCGCCAGGTAACCGGCCTCAAGACCAAGCGCGAGGTGATTCACGAAGCGCTGCGTGTCCTGATTCGCCTACACGAGCAAGCTGAGATCCGCAACTTACGCGGCAAGTTGAAATGGGAGGGCAATTTGCAGCAGCAACGCCTGTCGTGCCTGCAGGACTGAGGATGATCCTGGTGGACAGCACCATCTGGATTGATTACTTCAACGGCATTTCATCGCTTCACACCGACTATCTGGATTGGGCCCTGGATCAAACTCTTATCCTGGTGGGCGACCTGATTTTGGCAGAAGTCTTGCAGGGCTTTCGCAAAGATGCCGATTTCGAGCAGGCTCGCTGTGCTCTGGTGAAATTGCATCAGGTGCAAATGGTTAACCCCTCCCTGGCGGTGAAAAGTGCGCAGAACTTTCGCTTGTTGCGTCGCAAAGGCGTGACGGTGCGCAAAACAATAGACAGTTTGATTGCCACTTGGTGCATTGAGAACAATGTTCCGCTCCTCCACCACGACAGTGACTTCGATGGCTACGAGGCGCATCTAGGATTGCGGGTTATTCGTCCATGAGGCAGAGGTGGCCTTCTGCAGACCAGTTTTCTCTTGACATACCCCCTGCCTAAAGGCAAGGGATTCTGGTTCCTGCATTCGGAGAACGCTGCAGCCGTCGGCGGGTACTGGAGGTGTGGGGGAAGCTGGCGCATTGCCGATCCCACTTCGGAGATATCTTTTTGCCGTTCAGCGGGCCGTAGATCTTGGTGGGTGCGGTTTCAAACACCACTTGCGGCATCTTCAAGCTAGGCTTGAGCTAACCAAGCGGGCCTTAAGGGCAGATTCGATGTCCACCATCTTTGATCTCCACGCCACTGTTCTGGACGACTATCGCGATTTTGTCCGCTCCTTTTTTCTCATTGGCGACCAACGGGCGCAAGCCTTTGTGAATCAAGCTCTAGAGGAAGGGATCCACCTCTGGCCAGAACCCCTCCTCCAGCTCAGCCCTAGTTATGTATCTGGTCCAACCGTTGACGAGTTGGCCGAGGCGGGGCGCATTGCCCAAGAAACAGCCCGCATTTTCCGCTTTGAGGATGGCAGACCCTTCCGCCTCTACCGCCACCAGGAGGAGGCCATCGCCAAAGCCTTGGCAGGGGAAAGCTTTGTGGTTACCAGCGGCACCGGCTCCGGCAAAAGCCTTTGCTACTTCCTGCCCATTCTCGACAACTGGATCCGCCAGGGGGGATCCCTGGGCCAGGTGACGGCCCTGGTGGTCTATCCCATGAACGCCCTGGTTAACTCCCAATACCAGTCTTTACAAACTCTGCACGAGCGCTACGAGCGCGCCTACCATCGCCCTTTTCCGCTGCGCTTTGCCAAGTACACCGGGGAAACTGCAGAAAGCGACCGGGAAGATCTGCGCCGGGATCCGCCCCAAATTCTGCTTACTAACTACGTGATGGCGGAGCTGCTTTTGGTGCGCCCCGAAGATCAGCGCTTTTTAAGTTCCAACGGGCTGCGCTTCCTGGTCTTTGACGAGCTGCACACCTACCGAGGCCGGCAGGGGGCCGATGTGGCGATGCTGGTTCGCCGCCTCAAGGGACGCTGCGCCGCCAAGGACTTGGTTCACATCGGCACCAGCGCCACCATGATTGCTCGGCCAGAGGCCAGTGCCCTGGAGCGCCGCCAGACCGTGGCCGACTTCGCCAGCCGCTTCTTTGGCCATCCCTTCACACCGGAGCAGATTATCGAGGAGACCCTGGCCCCTTTGAGCGAAAGTGGCCCGCCTTCACCTGAAGAGCTCAAACCCGCCCTCGATCCCCCCTGGCCCACCGACCTAGCTAGCCTGCGCCGCCACCCCTTGATGCGCTGGTTGGAGTACGAGCTGGGCCTGGAGCAAAGTCCCGATGGCAGCTTCAGGCGCCGCGTGCCCCGGGAGCTTTCCAAGGTAGCTGCCCAACTGGCAGAGCTGACCAGCACTACCCCTGAGAGCTGCACCGAGTCCCTACGCCAGTTTCTGGCCCACGCCAGCAGCCTGCGGGAGGGCTCTAGCCGCGGCCCGGCCTTGAAGTTGCACCAGTTTATCTCCCAGGGCCGCACCCTCTATGCCACCCTGGAAAGTCGGGACAAGCGGCAGTTTTCCCTGGAAGGACAAGTGCAAGCAGGGGAAGGAAAGCTGTTTTTCCCCGTCAAGTTCTGCCGCCACTGTGGCCAGGACTACTACCACGTCCTCAGGTCAAAGACTCACTTCCTGCCCTATCCTCTGGGGGAAGAGGTTGAGGAAGGCGAAGACCAGCAGGCCGGCTACCTCAGCTTGGATCCCATTGACAACGAGTGGTCGCCAGAGCAGATCCCGGAAGATTGGTACACCCCTGAAAACCGGCTCAAACCCCACTGGAAAAAGCGCGTCCCCCAAGCAGTTTGGGTACGCCCGGACGGCTCCTTTTCCGAGGTGCCTCAGGCAGAGGCCCAGAAGCTGTGGTGGCAGCCCCAGCCCTTTTCTCTTTGCCTAGCTTGCGGCGAGTACTACAGTGGGCGGGAGCGGGAGTTCGCCAAGCTGGCTTCCCTCTCCAGCGAAGGCCGCTCCAGCGCCACCACCATTCTGGCCACTTCTCTGCTGCGCCATGCCGCTCAGACGGGTGCAGCCCGCGGCAAGCTGCTCACCTTTACCGACAACCGCCAGGACGCCTCCCTGCAGGCCGGCCACTTCAACGATTTTGTGCATGTGGCCCTTCTGCGGGCCTCGCTCTATGCTGCCCTGCAGGAGAAAAAAGAGCTGGACTTCTCAGAGGTAGCCCCGGCAGTGGTGCAGGCCTCAGGCTTGAGCCTTGCCGACATTACCCAAAACCCCGATTTGGATCCCGACTCGCCCAGTGCCGAGGAAGTGTGGCAGACCTTTAGCGAGCTAACCGAATACCGGCTCTATGAAGATCTGCGGCGCGGCTGGCGGGTTACCCACCCCAACCTGGAACAGGTGGGCTTGTTGAAAATCGAATACCGCAGCCTCAGGGAGCTTTGCCAAGGCTCGGCCCTGGCCCCTCTCCACCCCTGGTTTGTCCAGGCCGAGGTTGAGGAGCGGGAACGCCTGCTGCGGGCTGTTTTGGATCAGTTTCGGCGCAAATTGGCCATCGATGTGCGCCTGCTCAAAGCCGAGTCCCAGAGAACGCTGCGCCGACGGGCCGAGCAACACCTCAACGAGTTTTGGGGCCTAGAAGAGTACGACGAGCTGCGGACGGCCACCTGCTTTGTCCGCCAAAGCTGCGACGGAAAGGACATAACAACTTTCAGCCTGGGCCCCCGCAGCGCCCTCGGACGCTTTCTTGCCAAGCGCCTTGGGCTAACCCGGGAAACCTACGATGAGCTTTTGGGATCCCTGCTTTCTCTCCTAGTTAGCTACGACCTGCTGCGGCGCCACTCGGAGAATGGCCAGGAAGCCTACCAGCTCAACGCTGGCTGTCTGCGCTGGTGCCTGGGCAATGGCTCGCCGCCGCCAGATCCTCTGTATTCCCGCCGGGCCGAGCAGAGCGGCTACTCCTCTGCCCGCCGCCCCGTTAATCTCTTTTTCCAGCGCCTCTACCAGGCCGGGGCAGCAGGGCTGGGATCCCTGGAGGCTAGGGAGCACACTGCCCAAGTGGTTCGGCCAGGAGAGCGGGAGCAGCGAGAAAGGCGCTTTCGCGGGGAGGATCAAGCTCGACGCCTTCCCTATTTGGTGTGCTCGCCAACCCTGGAGTTGGGGGTCGATATTGCCGATTTGGATCTGGTGCATCTGCGCAACGTGCCCCCCACACCCGCCAACTACGCCCAGCGCAGCGGTCGGGCAGGCCGCCAGGGGCAGCCGGGACTCATCATCACCTATTGCGGGGCTTTCAATAGCCACGACCAGTACTACTTCCGCCGCCGCCCCGAGATGGTGGCCGGTCGCGTGCGCCCTCCCCGCCTGGATCTAGCCAACGAATCGCTGCTGCGCGCTCACATCCACGCCGTTTGGTTGGCTCAGGTGCGCCTGCCCCTAGGCAATTCCATTGAAACCGTCATCGACGCGGATCGGGAAGAGCTGCCCCTCAGGGAGACAGTGGCCCAGCAAATCCAACTTGAGGAGTCTGCCCGCCAACAAGTGAAGGAGCAGGTGCAGAAGCTGCTGGCCGCCGATCGCCAACTCCTAGATAAAAGCGGCTGGTTTAGCGAGCGCTGGCTTCAGCAGGTCATTGAAGAGGCACCCCAGGCTTTTGACCGAGCTTTCGATCGCTGGCGAGAGCTCTATCGGGCTGCCACGCAGCAGTTGGAAGCCGCTAACCGCCAGCTCCAGACGACTCGCCAAAAGAAAGACCAACAGGAAGCCGAGCGCCGCCAGCAAGAAGCCCTGCGCCAGCGCAACTTGCTGCTGCAGATTGGAACCCAGCGGGAGGAAAGCGACTTCTATCCCTACCGCTATTTGGCTAGCGAAGGCTTCTTGCCCGGCTACAACTTCCCTGCCTTGCCGGTGCGGGCCTGGGTGCCCCGCGGCAGCGAGGGCGAGTTCATCGCCCGGCCTCGCTTTTTGGCTATCCGCGAGTTTGCTCCCCACAACTTCCTCTACCATGAGGGCTGCCAGTGGGAAGCAGTGGCGTTTCAGGCTCCGCCCGGCGGCCTGGAGGAGCGCAAAAGTAGCCACAAGCTCTGTTTTAGCTGTGGGGCCTTTGCCGATCCCCACCTGGATTGCTGCCCCGTCTGCGGCACCCAGTTCGATGGGCAAAACAGCCTCTTTACCCAGCTTCTGGAAATGCCCAATGTGCGCATGCGGCGGCGGAATCGCATCACAGCTGACGAAGAGGAGCGGCGGCGGCAAGGCTACGAGCTGCAGACCTTCTTCCAGTTTGCTCCCGAAAGCTCTGGCTACCGCGTCCAAGAAGCTGATGTGCTGAGCGGACAAACTCCCCTGCTGCAGTTGCGCTATGCCCCGGCGGCCACCCTGCTACGCATCAACCACGGCTGGCGGGGAAGTGGAGGGCGCGGCTTTTTGGTCAACTTTGAAAATGGGGAAGTTCCCTCGCGAGATCAGCTTGAGCGGAACAGGGCAGGCTCGTCCAACCCAGTCCCCCTGCAGTCCATTCGCCTGGCGGTGCGCAGTACCCAAAACCTGTTGCTGGTGCGCCTAGTTCAGCCAGGGGTGGAGAATCCGCAGGCCCTGGAGACCACCCTGCGCTATGCCCTCAAGCGAGGGATCGAAGAGACCTTTGAGCTAGAAGAGACAGAGCTGGCCGCCGAGTGCATCGGCCAGGGATCCCATCAGGCCATGCTCTTCTACGAAACAGCAGAAGGGGGCGCTGGCGTCCTGCGGCGCCTGGTGGAAGAGCCCCAGGCTCTAGCGGAAGTGGCCCAAGTGGCGCTGGAGATCTGTCACTTCCAGCTTTCAGAGGCCGGGATCCAAGACCTGCGGCCCGAATGCCGAGCAGCCTGCTACGAATGCCTGCTCAGCTATGCCAACCAACGGGAAGCGCTGCAGCTTGACCGCTATCAGATCCGGGATCTTTTGGGCCTGCTGGTCAACAGCCGCACCGAGCTGCGCTCCCTGGGTCGCTCCCGCCAAGAGCACCTGGAGTGGCTGCGCCAGCTCCTGGACCCTCGCTCTGAACTGGAGCGCCGCTTTCTCGAAACGCTGGCAGCAGGAGGGTATCGGCTGCCTGAGGATGCCCAGAAAGCCATTGCCGATCCCGACTGCGTCGTTGACTTCTTCTACAGCCCCAACATCTGCATCTTCTGCGATGGCCCAGTCCACGACCAGCCTGCCCAAGCGGAACGGGATCGCCAACTGCGCTCGCAGCTGCAGGGACGGGGCTACCGCGTGCTT
This sequence comes from Synechococcus sp. JA-2-3B'a(2-13), assembly GCF_000013225.1. NCBI lineage: Bacteria > Bacillati > Cyanobacteriota > Cyanophyceae > Synechococcales > Synechococcaceae > Synechococcus > Synechococcus sp. JA-2-3B'a(2-13). The sequence goes on along the minus strand of NC_007776.1, from coordinate 1,774,512 downwards.
GTTCTGCGCTACAACCAAGATTTGCAAGAGCAGCTGGCTCGCTACCCAGAAGTATTTGGCAAGGGCAGCTAGTCCTGCTGGTGGGAAAACAGATAAGCTCCCACAAAAGCCAGGATTACCGCCAAGCCGCCCAAAACTCCCACCGTGTACCAGGGAAACTCCGCAAGCGGCTGGTAGGCGGCTGCCCGCATGCCAATGCTGGCGTAGGAAAGGGGCAGGCAATAGACCAGCACCTGCAGGTAGGTCGGCAACTGGGCGGGATCGAAAAAGGTGGCCCCCAGAAAAGACATGGGCGTAATCAAAAAGTTGGTTAGCACGCCCACACTCTCCAGGCTGGGCACCTTCAAGCCAGCAATTACCCCAATGCCGGCAAAGACGGCGCAATCCAAAAGTAGAACCAACAGCGACAAGGGGTGAAGCAGGCCCCAGGCCCCCGTACCCAGCACCCCCACCGCCAACACCCCCAAGGCCGTCAGCAGGCCGCGGGCAATGCCCGCCAGCACCTTGCCCAGATGCAAAGACAAGGGGTGCACCGGCAACAGCAGCAGCTCTTCAAAGCTCTTGGTAAATAGCCGCGATCCACAAATGGAGAAGGTGGTGCCGGCAAAGCTGATGGTCATGGCTGAAAGAGCCACCATCCCCGGCAAAATAAAGCGCAAATAAGAACCTGCCGCCGTGGATCCGGCCACCTCGGCCAAAGCTTCGGCCCGCAGGGATCCCCCTAGGCCCACCCCAAAGGCAACAATGTAGATGAGGGGAGCCACCAGCCCCGAGGCCACCACCTGCCAAACTCGCCCCCGCAGATCCAGCCAGTCGCGCCAGAAGATGGTTAAACTGTCTTCCCAGATTCGCTGATAGGGTAGGGTCAGGGCACGGTTCACCATACGTTTTCCTCGCCGTTCACGGGTTTTGGGCTTGCCGTCTTGTGTCCGATTTTCTGCCACCACTCCGGTTGGGCACCGTTGGCTAATAGCCGTAGTAGTTGGAACGCCACCAAGCCACCGGCAGCGCCAATGCCTTGCTGAGAGTGGACACGTAAGCGCGGGTGCGAAAAACCTGGTAGTGGTTGCGCTCGATGGCGTTGAGAATCTGCCGGTAGAGCATCAAGGAAGCGGCTACCGGCCAGCGGGAGTCCGGCTGCAGGGTAGGGATCCCCCGTTCCGCTTGGGCATAGAGCTCTCTAGCCCGCCGGATCTCATAGTCCATCAAAGCCATCCAGCGCTCGTCAATAACATAGTTAAACAGGTCCCGCTCGGAGTAGTTGAAGCGGCGCAGATCTTCCAGGGGGATGTAGATCCGCCCGCGGCGGGCGTCCTCTCCCACATCCCGCAAGATGTTGGTTAGTTGCATGGCGATCCCCAGCGCCACCGCCTCCTCGCGGCCATCCCGGCCCGGCACAAATCCCATGATCTCCGAGCACATCAGCCCCACCACCCCAGCCACGCGGTAGCAGTAGACCCGCAGATCCTCCCAGGTGGCGTAGCGCCGCGTATCCAAGTCCATGCTCTGCCCCCGCAGCATCTCGCGAAACGGCTCGATGGAAAGGCGGTAGGTGCGGATGGTGTGGATCAAAGCGAGGTCCGTGGGGACTTGCGGCTCGCCTCCCTGGAAGAGCGACTCCAGATGGGATCCCCACTGCTCCAGCTTGCTGCGGGTGACCTCCACCTCTGCCTGGCTGGCTTCCAGTCCATCCAGCAACTCATCGGTTTGCCGCAGCCAAGCGTAGATGGCCCAGATGGCCCGCCGTTTGGACTGGGGCAAGAGCAGGGATCCCAGGTAGAAAGTCTTAGCGTGCTTGGCCGTAATCTGGCGACAGAGGGCAAAAGATTGCTCAAGCGGACTCATCTGGCTATCTCCAGGAGCACAGGGCCAGGATAGAGAAGGAAGAGGAACGGCGAGGGCACATATCAACACTACGGGAAAGCGGACGCCGCGGATAGCCTAGAAGAGGTTGTGGGGAAAAGAAAGATTCAAAAGGCATAGGAGGCGGACGGCGGAGAGCTAGACCCCCGCAGCTGCCAGAGTTGAGGCCGAGACAGAAGCGCGTTGAAATGGGATCCCCTTGTTGATGGCCTCCGCCGCCCACTTGCCGGAGAGGATGGCCCCCTCCATGCTGCCCAGGAAGGGCTGTAGGGTGTAGCTGCCCGCCAAGAAGAAGTTGGGAATAGGGGTAACTTGAGTGGGGCGATACTGCTGTCTGCCAGGGGTAGCCTTGTAGACCGAGCGCGGCGTTTTCACCACCACCCACTTGCGCACGCGGGCGGGGTTGGGGCCGGTAAGGTGCTGGGGAAAGAGTTTTTTCAGTTCCTCCAGCGTGGCGGCAAAGATCTCCTCATCGCCGCGATCAATCCACTCGGCAGCCGGAGCCAGCACCAGCTCCAACATGGACCGCTCCGGATCGGCATAGGCCCGGCAGGTGTTGCTCATGTCGGCATACACGCTCAATAGCGGCGAGCGGGAAAACAAGGAGTGATCGATGTGAGTAATCTTGCGGTCAAACCAGATCTGCAGGCTAATTACTGGCACCCCCTCCAGTTCACGCAGCTTTTGGAAAAAGGGGATCCCCCACCACTGCGCCGGCAGCAGCTCCTTGAGCGCGTCCACCGAAAGGGCCGAGACATAGGCATCGGCAGTCACCTCCACCGGCCCAGAGGGGGTGGCTAAGCAAAACCCGGCCACGCTGTTATCGAGGTTGAGACGAATGTCCTGCAACGCCGCCTTCAAATGCACTTCCCCCCCACGGGCGACAATGTAGTCCACCATCGGCTGGCAGAGCCGCTCTGGGGGAGCGCCGTCTAGGTAGGCAATCCTAGAGCCATCTTTTTGCTGCAAAAAGCGGTTCAAGGCCGTCAGGGGCACCATGGCCGAGATCTCCTCCGGGTTGATGAAGGCCAGGGCCTTGGAGACGGCAATGAAAATATCGGTGTTGACCCGCTCGTCAATACCCTGCCGCCGCAGCCATTCCAAGAGGCTATAGCGATCCATCTGCTCCACATAGCGCTGGCCGCGAATCATGGCCGGCACCAGCCCCAGGGCAAACTTCACCTTTTCCCCCCAGGTGAGCATGTCGTTGTTGCGCAAGATGCCGACAATGGCGTTGAAAGGAGCGGGAATATCCGGCAGGTCAAAGCGGGAATAGGTGCCCGGCTTGTCCGGCTGGTTGAAAATCAAGCTGTGTTCCTTCCACTGCAGGCGATCGGAGATGCCCAGCTCCCGGAACAGCTGCAACGTGTTGGGGTAGGCGCCAAAAAAGTTGTGCAGCCCCGTCTCGATCCAGTCGCCGTCGGCATCTTTCCAGGCAGCCACCAGGCCACCCAAAACATCCCGCCGCTCAAAGAGGAGCGGTTGATGCCCGGCATCGCAGAGATACTTGGCACAGGCCAGCCCGGCCAGCCCGCCACCAGCAATGGCAACACGCATGAGGGTAACGACAAAGCAACATTTTTATTCTATTTGCAAACCGTTACAATTGCCGGGGCCAAGGGGCAGACGGAAGGCCGACCCAGCAAAAGCAGCGGAACAAGGGGATCCCGAAGCCCATCTGTCTCACTGCCGGGATCCCAATCGCTGGTAGGATACATACGGAAGAAAAAATAAAGATTTTCTGCAGTCCGGGGGAAAACAACGATGGCCAAACAAACACTGGGATCCCTGCTGTCATCCGGCTTTGATCTGGCCGGCAAGCGTGTGCTGGTGCGAGCCGATTTCAATGTCCCCTTGGACGCCCAGGGCAACATTACCGATGACACCCGCATTCGGGCTGCTCTGCCCACCGTCCAGGCCCTCACCCAGGCAGGCGCCAAAGTGATCCTCACCAGCCACCTGGGCCGCCCCGTCAAGAAGGACAAAGAGACAGGCGCGGTTAAGGTCGCCCGCGAGGGCAATAGCCTGGCCCCCGTGGCCACCCGTCTTTCTCAGTTGCTGGGCCAGCCGGTCGCCTTTGCCCCCGATTGCATCGGCCCTGAGGCCGAGGCGGTAGTGAACCGCCTGGAAAACGGCCAGGTGGCCCTGCTGGAAAACGTCCGCTTCTACCCAGAAGAGGAAGACAACGACCCGGAATTTGCCCGCAAGTTGGCCTCACTGGCCGACCTGTTCGTCAACGACGCCTTTGGCAGTGCCCACCGCGCCCACGCCTCTACTGCCGGCGTCACCGCCTACCTCCAGCCTGCTGTGGCTGGCTACCTGGTGGAAAGGGAGCTGCAATTCCTCTCCGGCGCCATTGAGGATCCGCGGCGCCCCTTGGCGGCCATCATCGGCGGCTCCAAAGTCTCCACTAAGATCGGCGTCATTGAGCGGCTCCTGGAAAAAGTGGACAAACTCCTGCTGGGCGGCGGCATGATCTTTACCTTTTACCAAGCCCAAGGGATCCAAACCGGCAAGTCTTTGGTGGAAACCGACAAGCTGGATCTGGCCCGCTCCCTGATGGAAAAAGCCAAAGAGCGGGGGGTGGAGCTGCTGCTGCCGGTGGATGTGGTGGTAGCCGATAGGTTTGACAAAGATGCCCAGGCCCAGACCGTTTCCATCCACGCCATCCCCGAGGATTGGATGGGCTTGGACATTGGCCCAGAATCGGTAAAAGCTTTTCAGTCCGCCCTGCAGGGGTGCCAAACCGTGGTCTGGAATGGGCCAATGGGCGTGTTCGAATTCGACCGCTTTGCCCTGGGCACAGAAGCCATTGCCCGCACCCTGGCCGATCTCACTCAAGCGGGAGCCACCACCATCATCGGCGGGGGAGACTCGGTGGCTGCCGTGGAAAAAGTGGGCCTGGCCGACAAAATGACCCATATCTCCACCGGTGGCGGAGCCAGCCTGGAGCTATTGGAAGGGAAGGTGCTGCCCGGCATTGCCGCTCTCACAGAAGCGTAGGTTCCTCCTTCGGGTCGCAGCCCCTCCAATCCAAAAACCAAGCCAAAAAGTAGGGGCTGGATTCAGCCCCTCCTAACTTTAGTCGGTGTAGATCGCTGCAGCGATGGCGAGACAGGATCCGGCTTAGTGCACCACCACTTTAACGTTGGCGTTGTTCAGGCCAGGACGCTTCACCTCGGCCAAGGTCTTGTTGACGGCGTACTTCTGGTTGATGGAGTTGATCAACTCGGTTTGGTTGTGCTTCTTGGCCACGCCCCACAGATCGGCGATCAGGTCGTAGGAACCGTCGGGATTCTTCGACCAGCCCAGATCGTAGTCGCCTTCCAACTGAGCCACGATGTCAGCGCGAACACGCTGGCCGTTGTAGCCACGCACGTCGGCGTTCAGCTTAACGGTGTAGCCGAGATCGCGCAGAGAGTTGATCAGGACTTGACCGTCAGTGATTTTGGTACGCAGGGTGCTAAAATGAGACATGGTGTTTCTCTCCTTTGTATAGGGGTTGGAACATCGACACAAACAATGGGCACTGTTCTTTGGGGAAGGTTTGGGCCCTGCCGTCCCTGCTTCTGTCAAGGTAGCTTTGGATCCTCACCTCCTCCTAGAACTCCAGCCGCTGGTACTCGGCTACAGAGGCCGCTGCAGGCCGAGCCCGCTGCTGGGCCCATTCCCTCAACGCTACCACTTGCTCCGTCATGGTGCGAGATAGCGGTTGAGTTGCTTTCGTTGCTGCCAGAATGTCCAGCTGGGTAAACTCACGGTTCTGGGCAAACGCTTCGTACATGGCAGCAATCAAAACTTGTTCGATCTCCGCGCCGGAGAAGCCTTCACAGGCTGCGGCCAACTGGCGCAGATCAAAGCGGCTGATGTCGCGCCGCCGCTTCTTCAGGTGGATCCGAAAGATCTCGATGCGCTCGTTGATGTTGGGCAAGTCCACGAAGAAGATTTCGTCAAAACGGCCCTTGCGCAAGAATTCACCCGGCAGACGATCCACACGGTTGGCCGTGGCCATGACAAAAACCGGCGAGCGTTTCTCCTGCATCCAGGTCAGGAAGGAGCCAAAGATGCGGCTAGAGGTGCCCCCGTCAGAATCGCTGGAGCCTGCTGATCCAGCAAAGGCTTTGTCCAGCTCGTCGATGAAAAGGATGGCAGGGGCGAGAGATTCAGCAGTTCGCAGGGCACTGCGCAGATTCGCTTCCGATTTGCCCACCATGGAGCCATCATAAACGCGGCCCATGTCCAGACGCAGCAGGGGCAGGCCCCAGAGACGGGCAGTGGTCTTGGCGATCAGCGACTTACCGCAGCCAGGCACGCCCAGGATCAGCATACCCTTGGGTTGGGGCAGTCCATAGGCGCGGGCCCGCTCAGTGAAGGCCTCAGAACGTTGCAGCAGCCAGCGCTTCAGCTCTTCCAGACCGCCAACGGCGTCGATGGTCTCGTCCTCTTCGATAAACTCGAGAATGCCGTTGCGCCGGATCAGTTGCTTCTTCTCAGAGAGGATGATGTCTACTTCTGCCTCGGTGAGGCGACCATGCATCACCACAGCCTTGCGGTAGACTTTTTCTGCCTCGTCCTGCGTTAGGCCCAGGGCCGCCTTGAGCAACTTTTCGCGGGTATCAGGAGCCAAAGGCAGGGAGCGCGGGATCTGCTCCAGCTGGCGGTTGAGGGCGCGCTCCAATGTGGCCATGTCCGGCAGGGGGAAGTCCACTACGCAAATGTCTTTCTCCAGCTCGACCGGGATCACCTGCACCGGCGACATGAGCAGGATGGTTTTGTGGGATCCCTTCAGGCTGGCAATAGCATCCCGCAGCCAGCGCTTCACCTCGGTGTTGTCCAAGAAGTCATGTAGGTCTTTGAAGACGCAGATGGCGGGATCCTTTTGCTCCATTACCCACTGGATGGCGGGCTGGGGGGATTGGGTGTTGTGCTGGGTGAGGCTGCGGGGGTTGCCGTATTCGACGATGCCGTGGGTAACTGTCCAAATGAATAGGCGACGCTGAGGCTTAAGGGTGCGGGCAATTGCTGCCAGAGCCGCTTCTGCCCGTTCCTCCTCTGGAGTCAGCAGGTACAGCAGTGGGTATTGAGCTTGAATGAGGATGCTTAGCTCTTGCATGGGAAACACCAACTGCAGAGGGGAAATTTCAGGAGCCGCCAGAACGGTTGAAAAATGGGGTTCGAGTTGCCTAGGTATTGGATTGCACTTGGGAGTACGCCCTTGTTGGATGGATTTTGAGAGGATTTTAGAAGCCTTCTGTGTTGCTGTCTGCTCCTATCAGCTCAAGTTCCTGAAGGGGGCCCGCTTGGGAGCGTTCTAGCAGGGTACCAGAGCATCCTGCCGTTGCTCTTCCGAGCCAGCAGCCGATCCCCAGTATTCTGGCTCCACCTCTTCAAGGATGGCTTCGGCAGCCGATGTCTGGTGCAGGGAAACCACCTCTCCATCGCGGATAACAAATGGGTGACTACACTTGGGACATTGATGGACACGATAGGCGCTACCTTGTACCCCTTCAATGACCTCTGGGTGAAGCAGATAGAAGGTAATGGCCTTCTCTGCCACTGCCGACATCGGCTCCCGCTCCACGGCAGCCCGAATCTTCAGATTCCGGTGCAGCTCAGGTGAGAGATACAGGGTCACCTTCTGCTTGGACTCTGTGCCTTCCACTACCTCTGGCCGATGATTCATGGCTAACCGCTTTCTTTGAATTGCTTGCCAAACTTGGGGCCTATCATAGCCAGTCTGCCGGCTTGACGGCAAGTTTTTAACAATCTGTAACAAACAATTTTCTTGATGGCCCTCTGTGGATACCTGCGGCTGGGGGAGTAGGCTAGGTGGAAGACAAGGAGCGGAATGTCCAATCCCTATGGAACGCTTGATCAACACCCTCAGCAAAAATTTCTCTAGCTGGGGCCGCCGTGCCCTGGTGCAGGCCAGCGATGGTTTGGCCAGCTTGAGAGACACTGCCGTGGATAACGGCAATCTGTTACTCTGCAAGGCTCGCATCGCGTTCGCGGATGCCAGCTTCACCACCCTAAAGGCAATTCGGTCTCGCTTTGGCGCCAGTCGCTGACGGTTGGGCAGAAGCACCCTGCTAGCCGCCCAGATCTTGCAGCCGATAGAGGCTGGCATAGAGCCCGCTGAGGGCCATGAGCTCGGCATGGGATCCCTGCTCTTTGAGTTCCCCCCGCTGCAGAACCAAGATGCGATCCACATCGCGGATGGTGGAAAGGCGGTGGGCGATGATCAGGGCGGTGCGATCCCGCAGCAGGGTGTCTAGAGCGGATTGCAGGAGGGCTTCGGTGCCCACATCCAGGCTGGCGGTGGCTTCGTCCAAAACCAAGATTTTGGGATCCCGCCACATGGCCCGCACAAAGCTGATAAGCTGTTTCTGGCCGCTGGAGAGGTTGCTGCCCCGCTCTCGCACAGGGGTGGCGTAGCCTTGGGGCAAATTGCGGAGGAAGTCATGCAGGTTGAGTTGGCGGGCGACCTGCTCCACTGCCGCTAGATCTGCCTTCTCTCCTAGGGTGATGTTTTGCTGGATATCCCCGGAAAACAAAAATCCATCCTGCAGGATTACCCCTAGGTGGCGGTGCAGCTCAGCCTGGGGGAGATCCCGAATATCAACGCCGTCAATGCGAATAGATCCCTGGGTTACGTCGTAGAGACGGCAGAGCAAGCGAATGATGGAGCTTTTCCCGGCTCCCGTGGGCCCCACCAGGGCCACTTTTTCTCCGGGGCGGATGGTGAAGGTGAGGTCTTTGAGCACCCACTCCCCGGGGTTGTAGGCAAACCAGACGTGCTCGAACTGCACCTCTCCTCTGGCATTGGGGGGCAAGTGGCGGGGCTGAGCGGGATCCCGGATGGCGACCGGCAGGCTGAGGATGGCATCGATGCGCTCGACGGCGGTGAACCCCGCCTGCAGGGCGGTGAACTTTTCGGCCAACTGCCGCAGCGGGTTGAAAAACCGTTGCGAAAAGAGAATAAAGGCGTAGAGGCTGCCAAAGGTGAGGGGTTCCCTGGGCAGGGGCAGGGATCCCGTCCATCCCCCTCCAACTGAGCCCCTACCGGCTGACATCACCTGCTGCCCGCCCACCCAGAGCAAAGCCGCCACGGCCAGCCAAGACACCCACTCCAAAACGGCAGAAAGGGCAGAATCATAAAGGATGGTTTGATCCACTTCCCGGATGTAGCGGCGGTTCATGGTTTGAAAAATCTCGCTATTGAGCCGCTCCCGCCGAAACAGTTGCACCACGGTAATGCCCAAGATGTTCTCCTGGATCCAGGAGTTCAGCTTGGAGAGTTCTTCGCGCACGCGAAAGTTGGCATCCCGAAAGCGGCGCTGCAACTCGAGGACAACAGCGCTGATGGGCAGGACGATGAGGATTAGCAGCAAGCCCAGATCCCAGCGTTGGCTGAGCATGACCACCGCGATCACCCCCAGAGTAAACAGGTCGCTGACAATGCCGACGGCACCGGTGGAAAAGACATCCCCCAAGGCTTCCACGTCGCTGGTGATGCGGGTGATCAGCTTGCCCACCGGGGTGCGGTCGAAAAACTGAGCCGGCAAGGCCAGAATGTGGGCGAAGAGATCGTCGCGGATGTCGCGGGTCATCAACTGCCCCAGCTTTTGGCTGACATACCCTTCCAGGGCTTGGAAGAGCCAGCGAACCAGTACCGTTAGGATCAACAGCCCCACATAGGGCCAAAGGTCGGAGAGGATCCCGGCCTCACCCTGTTCCAGCGCTCGGGCAATGGGGCCATCCAGAGCCCGCTGCAGAATCAAGGGCTGCACCGCATCCGCTAAGGCCAAAGGGGGCAGAAAGGCCAAGGCCGCCAACACCAGCCTGAGGTGCCGACGGGCGTAGGGCCAGAGCAGCCGCAGCAGCCGCCAATCGCTTTCTCGCCGCGGGCGGGGATCCCTACTTAAATCGGTATCGGGGGGAGAGGCGGCAAGGCTCACAGGCTTACACCCGAGAACAACAAAGACAACTCATAGAGAGCAGTAAACTACCCGACCCTGACTGCTTCTCAGTACAGGGCGGGCTTTCGGCAGCCCTGCAGTTGGCAAGCCAACCACGAACCTCTAGGCTGGTTTACAGCAGCCCCCAAAAGCGCAATCACCTTCGCACCATTCAAATCCGCATCCCCTTCCCAACCGCAGTGCCCGCATTTGAACTGCTTACCCTTGCGATAGGATTGAGCGGAGTCGGGATGAATATGCAGGCACTTGTGGCAGATCTGCGAGGTATAGGCCGCAGGGACAGCTACCACTTTGACACCCGCCCTCACAGCCTTGTATTCGATAAACCGCCGCAGCTGGTAGAACGCCCAGCTATTGCTACGCCGCCGCTCCTCACGACTGCGGGGGTGTTGATTGGTGCGTTCTCGAATGCCGCTTAAGTCCTCAATGGCAATGCAGGCAGAAAGAGATTGAGCTGCTTTAACGATGCGCTTAGCGATACTGTGGTTCACCCAAGCTTGAAAGCGTCTCTCCCTGCCAGACAGCCGTTGCAGCAGTTGACGGCATCGCCGCCTGCAACTGCGGGTGCCCTTACTGGCCTTGCGCTGAAGAGACGCTCTTAACCGACAGTAGTGATCTCGGACTTTGTTCAGCTGCTGTCCATTCCAGTTGTCTCCTTCGGAGGTATGTGCAATGTCTCGCCGTCCCAGGTCAACACCAATCACCTTGTCGGTGTTCTGTTGCTTGGGGGGCTCTGCCTCGACACAAATCTGGATGGAGTAGGAGCCGTCCTTCCGCTGGACTAGGGTGGCCGATTTGGGGTTAGAGCCAGCCAGCATTCCCCTCTGGTAGTTGCCAATGGCTAGCTCAAAGCGTTCTCTTCCATCAACCGTGGTCAGCGACACCGTCCAGTCTTTCTCGCGGAATGAAAAGATACGTGCGTCGTAGGTAACGAACCTACGCTTGAACTCTTTAACCGGACGGTTGCGCTGTCTCGCCACTTTGCGAGCGCCTGCCACCCGTCTGCAGACCTGCTGGGCTAGATTACTGGACAAGCCAAACCGAGCGCGAATCTGGTAATAGCAAAGGGATTGGAGTTTGACTGCGTTGACTACTTTTTCTGGTGTGTTTTGGTTGACCCAGTTCAACGCCTGCACAAAGGCATCCATTGTCGCGTCCAATTTGGCGGCTTGCGACTGGGACACCTTGAGTTTGCAAGCTACAGTCAGGACTTGGGTCATGGTTCTATCATAACTTCCGCATTCTTCCCGACACTGACCCTACGGGTACAGTGCGGGGCTCCTGCGATTTCTAGCTGATCTACTCTAAGCGCTCTCCCTGAGGGAGAGGGAGTTTGGGATCCGCAAGGGTTTCCTCGCCATTGGGAATGGCTATAGCTGCACCCCTAATGGCTCTGGGACGGACGGAAAACTGGCCGCTTCAGGAGCTTCTGGCCGCTCGGTTCGGGCAGGCTGTAGGCAGCTTGATGAGGAGAAACCGGCAATGTCTTACTCAACCTCTTACTCCGTGTCTTACTCGAAAATCTTTTTCCCAGTTTGGGTGGCGGGGCTGCTGTTGTTGATTGGCGGTGGGATCCTGTTTGTCCTGCTGCGGGCTTTTGGGCTACCCATTGGGGAGCTGGCCGACTGGGCCATTGGGATCGCCAGCTTTTGGTGGCTGGTGGTGATCGTCACCCTTCCCTGGAACCTCTACTTTCAGGCCAAGGCCGTTCAGCAGGAGGCGGTTGTGTCTCAGGAACGAGGGATCCCGGTGGAAGATTCAACCTTGGCTTTCCTACAAAAGCTCAGCTGCTGGTCGTTGCGCGTGGCCATTGCCCTGCATGGGCTGTCGGCTCTAGCTTTCTATGGCTTGGCCGTTGGGCAAGTCACCCCCATTGGCTACCCCAGCGCCGTGGCTGCGGTGTTGTTGACGGCTCTGCGCCCGGCCATCCGCGGCTACGAGTATTTGGCCGACCGCTTGGCCCAGTTGCAAGGGCAAATCCGCATCCCTCGCGAAGATGCCCTCGAGCTGGCGGAACGACTAGAGCAGTTGCAGCGCCAAGTCGAGCAGTTGCAGGAGCAATGGGATCCCGGCAAACCTGGCTCTTGGGCCCAACAAGAGGAAGAAACCCGGCGCTACCTACGGCAGGAGCTGGCCGCGCTCAAAGCCCAACTGGAACAGTTGCGGGCCAGCAACGAGCTGGAGCACAGGCAATTGCGCCAGGAGACCCACCAAGCTGTGGCTCAGCTCAGTGTGGATAGCCAGTTTCTCGGCCATGTGCGGGAGATTCTTCGCTTTATCAAGGAAGCTTAGCGGGATCCGTTGTTCAGTCCTTCCAACTGAGCGGAAAACTGAGAAGGAACAAGCTTGGTGCCCACCCCGGCATCGGTCAGCAGCTCCAGCAATAGGGAATGAGGGGATCCCCCATCCAGAATGTGGGCTGCCCGCACCCCTTGTGCCAAGGCGCGAATGCAACACTGCACCTTCGGGATCATGCCGCCCTTGACGACACCGGCTTGGATCAACTGGCGAGCCGTCTCGATATCCAGCAACGTAATCAGAGAGCTGCGATCCTGAGGATCTTTGAGAATGCCAGGGGTGTCGGTGAGCAAAATCAGCTTTTCTGCCCCCAGAGAGGCCGCCAGTTCTCCCGCCACCGTATCGGCGTTGATGTTGTAGGCTTGGCCCGTCTCATCGGCAGCCACACTGGAGATCACCGGAATCTGTCCACCTTCCAATAGGGTTTGCAGCAACTGGGGGTTGATACTGCTCACTTCCCCAACAAAGCCAATCTCCGCCCGGCCCTGGGATCGCGCCTTGATCAAGTTGCCATCTCGCCCGCACAGCCCCACCGCCGATCCGCCGGCCAAGCTGATGAGCTGCACGATCTGCTTGTTGACCTTGCCCACCAACACCATCTCCACTACTTCCATGGTGGCGGCATCGGTAACCCGCAAGCCATCCACAAACTTGAAGGGAATGTCCAGTTTTTGTAGCCAACTGTTGATCTCCGGCCCCCCCCCATGCACCAACACCGGGCGGATCCCCACACAGGCCAGAAAGACGATGTCTCGGAGCACCTCGGCCCGTCGCTCTTGGTGCACCATGGCTGCGCCGCCGTATTTGATGACAATAACGCGGCCCTGGTACTGCTGAATGTAGGGTAAAGCCTCGATGAGGATCTGCGCCCGCGTAAGGGGATCACACGCCGACCCGGTCGCCTCAGAAAGGGAAGAGTTGGTTTGCACTGCTGTAAGTCCCTAGAAGTCCAGAAAACCTGACCCAGAGTATCGCATCCTGCAGATCCTCAGGTATGGAACGGGATCGCCAGCAAAGGCAATAGGGACAACCCCAACCAGGCCCAACCCCGAATGGAAGAAGAATGGGGTAGGGGATCGACGGGCCCTGACTCTGCCTGCTGCAGCAGGGCATCGATACGCTCTTGCAGCCGCTGCCTTGGGTCTGAACTCACGGCCATTGCAAAGCCAACCCAAGCTGCCGCCGGTTGCTCCACCACGCCATAGCCCACCACCTGCAGCAGGGCCTCTCCCAACAACAAGGGATCCACCCGTTGGGCCGCCCAGCGATCCGCCCGCAGCTCCCGTAGGGTGAGCAATTCCTCCCACAGGGCCTCGGTGTTGGGCAGCCAGCCGGTGAGGCGTCGCAGCCAGCCCACTCCAAACATCCAGAGGGTATCGCGGTAGTGGCGATGGGCCTCTTCGTGGGCGATTACGGCCCGCAAGTGCTCATCATCCAACTGCTCCAGCAGGCCGCGGCTGACCACCAACTGGGCATTCCACACCCCCACTTGGGCAGCAAAAGGGATCTCCAAATCCAGCACGTAGGCCGGAGAGCCATGCAAATCCACCTGGGCCAGAGCTTGCAGATGGGCACGTCGATAGGAGCGCCAGTATTCCCAAATCCAGTGCAAGGCCACGCCGCCGGCCACGGCCAGCAACAGCAGGGCACAGCCGTAGCAGAACCAGCCCCCCACCCCGGCCATTTGTCCCCACGGCCCCATCCAGGCCAAGGCCAAAGCAGTGGTCAGCAACAGCAGCGGGGGCAGCAAGAAGTGGATCCAAGCCCGCTGCCAACGTCGGCCCCATCCCCCACTCCTGTCCAGGCGCACCTGGGCTCGCCACAGCCAACTGAGGCCCAAGCCCAGCAATAACATGCCCAAGTGGCTCATCGCGGATCCCTCCTGGCTTGACGGGCTGCCCGCAGCCGTTCGGCAATCGCCTGCAACTGGGACACACTGGCCTGATCCAGGCTATCGGCAAAGGCTGCCACCGTATCGGGATCCCCTACAGCCAAAAACTGCTGCAGGTGGGTGAAGGCCCTGAGGCTGGCCGCTTCCTGACGCGAAAGACGAGGCCGCCACAGCATGGGCAGATTCCGCCCTTGGGGATCGGTGCGGCGCTCACAGCTCACCCAGCCCTTCTGGCTTAAGCGCTGCAAAACTGTAGTCACAGAGGCATAGGCCAGCTCCCGATCCGGATCGGCCAAGATGCGCTCGTGGATTTGACGGGTGCTGGCACTGCCCAGATCCCAGAGGATGTCCAAGATTTCCGACTCCAGAGGGCCCAGCGACAGTTGCTTGGGACGATGCTTGGGCAACATGAGCCTTTGCCGGTGTAGGAACTTTTATCTAGACTAACCGTTGCAGTCTCAAACCCCTCAGCCATTTTAAGGATCCGCTAAGCTCGAAGATGGTGGTTCTTTGTGCTGTTACTTCCCATGGCTGCTCCCACCTATTACACCATCACCTTCGGCTGCCAAATGAACCGCGCCGATACCGAGCGCATGGCCGGGATCCTGGAGTCCCTGGGGTATGTGGCCACCGAAGATGAGTTGCAGGCGGACTTAGTTCTCTACAACACCTGCACCATCCGCGACAATGCTGAGCAAAAGGTCTATTCCTACCTGGGCATCCAGGCGCAGCGCAAGCGCAAAAACCCGGCCATCAAGCTCATTGTGGCCGGCTGTGTGGCCCAGCAGGAAGGGGAAAAATTGTTGCGCCGCGTCCCTGAGCTGGATCTGGTCATGGGCCCCCAGTACGTGAACCGCCTTGGGGATTTGCTGGCGCAGGTGGAAGCCGGAAACCAGGTGGTGGCCACCGATCCGGTTGAGATCCCAGAAGACATCACCAAGCCCCGTCGCGACAGCCAGGTCACTGCTTGGATCAACGTTATCTACGGTTGCAACGAGCGCTGCACCTACTGCATCGTGCCGCGGGTGCGAGGGCAAGAGCAGTCCCGCCAGCCCCAGGCCATCCGCGCCGAAATCGAAGACGTGGCCAGAGCAGGCTATCGAGAGGTGACGTTGCTGGGGCAGAACATCGATGCCTACGGACGGGATCTGGATCCCAAAACCAACCTGGCCAGCTTGTTGCGCTTCGTCCATTCGGTGGAAGGTATTGAACGGATCCGCTTTGCCACCAGCCACCCGCGCTACTTTACCGAGGAGCTGATCACCACCTGCGCCGAGCTGCCCAAAGTCTGCGAGCACTTCCACATTCCCTTCCAGGCGGGCAGCAACGAAGTGCTCAAGCGGATGCGGCGCGGCTACACCCACGAGCGCTATCGCCAGATTATCCAGCTCATCCGCCAATACATGCCCGAAGCCGCCATCAGCGCCGATGCCATTGTCGGCTTCCCGGGAGAGACCGAAGCTCAGTTCCAAGAAACCCTGCAACTGGTGCAGGACATTGGCTTTGACCAAGTGAACACTGCTGCCTACTCCCCCCGTCCCGGCACCCCTGCCGCCGAGTGGCCCGACCAGGTGCCTGAAGAGGAAAAAAGCGACCGCCTGCAACGGCTGAACCGACTGGTGGCCGAGGTGGCCGCCGCCCGCAGCGCCCGACTCTTAGGCCAGGTGCAAGAGGTGCTGGTGGAAGGCCCCAACCCGAAAAACCCCCGCCAGGCGATGGGGCGTACCCGCGGCAATCGCTTGGTGTTCTTTGAAGGGGATCCGGAGGAACTGCAGGGATCCCTGGTGCCGGTGCGCATTACCGCCACGCGAGCTTTTTCGCTGACCGGAGAGGCAGTTACCGTCCGCGCGAGCGGGCCATAGGATGAAGGCTCTCACAAACACAACTTTCCCCAGTTCCCTCTTGTCCGATTGCGCCGGCGGAGCGCCTCTCCAGGGAGCTGTTTCGCTGAGAAAAACCATGCCCTCCTGGGTGAACAGCTTTAAGGCAACCGCCAGGCAGTCACTGCCCTTTCCGCCACGCCGACCAGGGCACAACCACCGCCCTAGCTAGCTTTCTTCCGCGCAGCAGTAGAACGGAGCTTCATACACAACGTTTTGGCAACAGCAACAGGCCGGCGCTGGAACAGGCCCCGAATACCTGCCCTGCCTAGCGCAAGATTTCAAAATCCAAAACGGGCTCTGTCTGGGTCACGCGGTAGTACCCGGCCTGGGTACGAACCGAAGCCTGATAGGGACTGGGCAAATCTAGCGAGCGCAGGGGTGGGATGTTGGTGCGTTGGTTCAGCAGCGTGGTGAAGAAGGCGGTGGTCTGCCGGGCCTGGGAGCGCACCACCTCCTCAGGGAAAATGACCGGATCCACATTCCTGCCTGTATCCAACAGGATCCTATCCAGGGCATCTCCCACCGGATAGGAAGGATAGGCAATTTGGGCCAAGGCGGATCCAATCGGGATCCCGGCGGACAGACAACCCAGAAGAATGGCCAAAGTCAGACGCATGTGCTGGGATTCCTCCTGCGCTACAGCTTTTCCTCAACACCGGAAAAAAGGGGAGGTTGGACGTTGCCAATCAACCTTGATCCCCGTGCAGCCTACCTTTTGACCGGCGGCTAGAGCGGATTCTACTCGAAATGCCTCAATTGGCAACCGCCTGCAACCCAATGGAGGGCCAATATGACAAAGGATCTCGCCGCCGACTAGGATCAGGATGCTCTGCTTGGGATCCTTAGACCTGTGAGTGTTTGTGTTCGCATTGCCCCCAGCCCAACCGGAAATCTGCACATCGGCACTGCCCGAACGGCAGTGTTCAACTGGCTGTATGCCCGTCGCCACGGTGGCCGGTTCATTTTGCGCATCGAGGACACCGACCGCGACCGCTCTTTGCCCCGCTACACCCGCAACATTTTGGCGGGCCTGGCCTGGTTGGGCCTAGACTGGGACGAAGGGCCGGTCTACCAATCCAAGCGCATCGAGCGCTATCAAGCGGTGGTACAGCAGCTTCTGGATCGAGGGTTGGCCTACCGCTGCTACGTCAGCGAGGCGGAGCTGGAGGAGATGCGCGCTGCCCAGAAGGCCGCCGGCAAAGCCCCCCGCTACGACAACCGCCACCGCTTTCTCACCGAAGCCCAGCGACGGGCCTACGAAGCCGAGGGTCGGCAGCCGGTGATCCGCTTCAAAATCGAGGAGCCCCTGGAAGTGTCTTGGGTGGATCTCATTCGCGGCCCCATTACCTGGAACACCCAGGACTTGGGGGGGGATATGGTCATTGCCCGGGCGGATGGCTGCCCTCTCTACAACTTGGCGGTGGTGGTGGATGACATCGACATGGGCATCACCCATGTGATTCGCGGCGAAGATCACATCGGCAATACCCCCAAGCAGATTTTGCTCTACCGTGCTCTTGGCCACGAACCTCCCCAGTTTGCCCATTCTCCGCTAATCCTGAACCCGGAGGGGAAAAAGCTCTCCAAACGGGATGGGGCAACTTCGGTAGCAGAGTTCCAGCAACTGGGCTTTTTGCCGGAAGCTCTCAAGAACTATTTGGCTTTGCTCAGTTGGTCGCCCCCGGATGGGGAAGAGCTTTTCTCTTTGGAAAAGGCGGCTGCGCTGTTCGACTTTGACCGGGTTAACCGTGCGGCTGCCCGCTTTGACTGGGACAAGCTCAACTGGATCAACAGCCAGTACATCAAGCGGCTTTCTCCGCCAGAACTGGTAGAACGGCTCACCCCCTTTTGGCAGGCGGCAGGGTTTGACCTTTCCGAGGTGCCGGATCCCACCTGGTTGGAAGATGTGGCCCGCCTGATTGCCGATGGTATCGACCGCCTGGCAGAAGCTCCTCCGCTCAGCCGCTTTTTGTTTCAGGAGCCCCTCAGCTACACGTTGCCAGCTCTGGAACAGTTGCGCCTGCCTGGGGTGGCAGAGGCTATGGCTGCAATGGCCACCACGTTGGCTGCTGCCGAGCTGCCCCAGGTTTCGGCGGACAGCTTAAAACCGCTGGTGGATCAGGTGGCCAAGGGCCAGAACATGAAAAAGGGCCTGCTGATGAAGAGTTTGCGGGCCGCCCTGACAGGGGATCTGCAGGGGCCGGATTTGCTGGAATCTTTTGCCCTTCTCCAGCGGCGGGGCTGGGCTTTGGGGCGGTTAGAGGCTGTGCAGAAGTTGGTTCCTTGTTGATGGAAGCCCATCTCTTGCTGTCATGCCTTCGGTTGCCTCTGTTGAAAGTGCTCCGCACCGCTGCCGCAATCGGGATCCCATGCTGTCACGCCAGCTACAGGCTGCAAACCAAATTGTCCAAGAACTGGTGCTGCTCTCTTCTCAGTTATCTTCCCCATCCTCTTCGGACTCTGTAGAGATGGGGGAGCTGGAGCAGTGTGTGCTCAAGCTGGCCCAGACCTTGGTACGGCAGATGGTGGATCGTCTGGGTGCAGCCTCAGCTCGCCTTTGGTTTTTCGACCCGCAGGAAGGATGTTTTCAGTCGGTGGCCCATGCCGGCCTGCTCAGTCCTGCTCACGACCAAATTCAGCGGATCTACCCTGACGACAGCCCTTTGGGACGGGTGGCCCAGGAGGGGCTGCCGCTTTTGAGCAACAATCCCGCCCAAGAAGCCTGGATGCCCGCCCCGGAGTGGGTGAAGGCCAATGGCTTGCGAGGCTTTGTTGCCTACCCGATTAACCGGGGGGAGGAGCGGCTGGGGGCTTTGGCTCTGCTGAGCCGGACACCTCTGGAAGCCAGCTTTCTGATTGTCAAACACGCGGGGGCACGGCGCATCGATCTCATCATTCAGCCCAAGGTTCAACAGGACGCCGGTTCCTCTATCAACCCTCAGGCTCCCTACACCCACTTGGAGCTGAAGATCATCGACGATGTCTGCGGTATGCCGGCGTCCAAGAGTGGGGTGGATCCCGCCCAGCCGTCTGGCCATGGACACGGGTTGCTCAACATGCGCTACCGAGCCGAGTTGATCGGGGCAAGCATTGCTTGGCGTAATCGCCGCTTTGGCAGTGGCACAGTTGTAGAGCTGCGAGTCCCTCTGCCGCCGAGTCCCCGATCTTGCGGCTAGCCCCCCCTTTTCTGAGGTAGCAGACGCAGCATTTTCAGTCTCAACCTGTTCTATAGTCATTTAAGCTCAAGGGTTCCCGGTTCTCTAACCTGTCTGGTGGAGGGATCCTCTCACGCCGGCAGGACGGAGTTTTTGCGCTGTCGTTAACACTGCGAGGAGAAGCATCTGTGGCCTATCGTGTGACTTTGATCCCTGGGGATGGCATCGGCCCGGAAGTGGCCAAGGCGATGACCACGGTCTTGGAGGCTACCGGGGTTGGGTTGGAATGGATCCCGGTAGAGGCAGGGGTGGAGGTGATCGAGAAATACGGCACCCCCTTGCCGCCCCAGGTGTTGGAGTCCATTCGGGAAACCAAAGTGGCGATCAAAGGGCCGATTGGCACTCCCGTAGGTACTGGCTTTCGTTCGGTCAACGTAGCCATT